>CAXUHE010000093.1:0-13684 GCA_964250725.1 uncultured Enterovirga sp.
CCTCAACGCGCCCTACGGCGGGGTGTCGGTCGACACGAGCATGATGAAGCGGCTCGTCGCGGTGCACCCGGAGGATCTCGACTGCGTCGTCGAGCCCGGCGTCACCCGCAAGGAGCTGAACGAGCAGCTGCGCGACACCGGGCTCTTCTTCCCGATCGATCCCGGCGCCGACGCCTCGCTCGGCGGCATGGTGTCGACGCGCGCGTCCGGCACCAACGCTGTGCGCTACGGCACGATGAAGGACAACGTGCTGGCGCTGACCGTCGTGACGCCGCAGGGCGAGGTCGTCCGCACCGGCACCCGGGCGCGCAAGAGCTCGGCCGGCTACGATCTCACCCGCCTCTTCGTCGGGTCGGAGGGCACGCTCGGCATCGTGACCGAGATCACGCTCAAGCTGCACGGCATCCCGGAGGCGATCTCGGCCGGCATCTGCTCCTTCCCGAGCGTGAAGAGCGCCTGCGACGCGGTGATCGCCACCATCCAGACCGGGCTCCCGATCGCCCGCATCGAGCTGATCGACGAGGTCCAGGTCCGGGCGGTGAACCTCTATTCCAAGCTCACCCTGCCCGAGACGCCGCTCCTCCTGTTCGAGTTCCACGGCACCGATGCCGGCGTGACCGAACAGGCCCAGCGCTTCGGCGAGATCGCGGCCGACAACGAGGGCTCGGGCTTCGAGTGGACCACGAAGGCCGAGGAGCGCACCCGGCTCTGGCAGGCGCGCCACGACGTCTACTGGGCCTCGCTGGGGCTCCGGCCCGGCGCGAAGGGCGTGTCCAGCGACGTCTGCGTGCCGATCTCGCGGCTCGCCGAGTGCCTCGCCGAGACGAAGGCCGACATCGAGGCGCTCGGCATGATCGCGCCGATCGCCGGGCACGTCGGTGACGGCAACTTCCACGTGATGCCGCTCGTGATGACGGACGATCCGGCCGAGATGGCGATGGCGGACGACTTCATGCATCGGCTCGTCGAGCGCGCGCTCGCGATGGAGGGCACCTGCACGGGCGAGCACGGGGTCGGCCAGGGCAAGATCAAGTACCTGGAGGACGAGCACGGGGGGGCGGCGCTCGCCATGATGCGCACGCTGAAGCGCGCGCTCGACCCCGACAACATCATGAACCCGGGCAAGATCCTCAGCGAGGGATGAGGCGCGCCCTGACCTCGCGAGCGGAGACCAGGCGCCGTGCGTGACGTCCTGACCATCCTGGCCGGGCTCGTGATCCTGATCCTGGCGGCGGCCGTCGCGGCACCGCCTTTCCTGGACTGGCGCGAGCATCGCGACTGGGTGGAGGCCGGGATCGCGCGGGGCACCGGGCTCGCGATCCGGACGGACGGCGACATCGCGGTGCGCCTGCTGCCGACGCCGCGCATCGAGATCGGGTCGCTCGCGGCCGGCTCGGCCGAGGGCGTCGCGCTCGATGCCTCCGGGGTGAGCGTCGAGCTCGCGCTGACACCGCTGCTCCACGGCGAGTGGCGGGTGCTCGCCGCCCTCGCGGAACGCGCCGAGTTGACGCTGCCGGCTGGAACCGGCGGTCCGACCGGGACCGCCTGGAGTTTCCCGCGCAGTCTCATGCCGACCGGGACGGGGCCGGATGTCACGATCGACGACCTCTCCGTCGCCGAGCTCACGGTCGCGGTGCGGGACCAGCCCGAGCCGCAAGTGATCGCGGTTCAGGGATTTCAGGCGCAGGCGCAGGCGCTGGCCGGCCCGTGGCGGATCGAGGGCAGGATCAAGGGTAAGGTCGGTGCGACGCCCTTCGAGCTCTCGACGGGCGAGGCCACCGATCGCACGGCCGCCGTCAAGCTCGGCATCGGCCCGCCCACGGCGCGCATCACGCTGGACGGGCAGGGGAAGCTCGCGGAGGGGCCGGGCGACACCCTCCTGCCCGGTCTTACGGGGAGCGTGCGGGTCGCCTTCGCGGCGGCGCGCGAGGGCGCGGCCGGGCCGCCGCTCCCGATCCTGGTGCAGGGCCAGGTGAAGGCGTCGGGGCGAGATGCCACCTTCGAGGCGGTCTCGGTCGAGGTGAGCGAGGGGGCGGGCGCGGTGCGGCTCGGCGGGACCGGCCGGTTCGGGCTGGACGATGGACGGTTGAGCCTAAACCTCGACGGGCGCCGGCTCGACCTCGACGCGCTCAAGCCTGCCTTCACTGGGCGCGGCGGAGGCTGGCGGCCCGCGCTGCCGGTGCCGGTTGCCGTGACCCTCAAGCTCGACAGCGTCGGCCTCGGCGGCGAGGAGTTGACGGGACTGACGGCGCGCCTCGCGATGACGGGCTCCCGCCTTGCGATCGAGGATCTCGGCGCGATGGCACCGGGGCGCATCGGGCTCCGCCTGAATGGCGAGGCCGAGCTCGGACCCGAACCCAGCACCGACGGCCATCTGCGCGTCGACGCGCCCGCGGGCGACGCGCTCGCGGGCCTTCTGACTCGATGGGGGATCGGGCATCCGGCCCTCGGGGTGCTGGACGGCCGGCCCGTCACGTTCGAGTCGGATGCGTCCATCGGGGGCTTCGGCGCGTCTCTTCGCAACGCCCGTATCGCGGTCGGCGACTCCGTCCTGTCGGGGCTCATGCGCTACACTGCGCCGGATGCTGTCGCCCGCGGTCGGGTCGACGCGCAGCTCGGCGTGCAGAACCTCGACCTCGCGGGGCTGCCGCCCGGTGGGATCGACCTGCCGCGCGACCTGGATCTCGGCCTCACGATCGACGCGCGGGGGCTGCGCTACGGCGGGGCGCGCGGCGTCGGGCGGGTCGCCGGGCGGATCTCCAGCGACGCCGGCTCGCTCCTCCTCGAACGGCTCGAGATCGTCGACCTCGCGGGCGCGAACGGCACCCTCTCGGGCCGCGTCTCCCCGGACGGGCGCGCCCGGATCGAGGGGCGGCTCACCGCGCGCCGGGCGGCGCCGCTGATCGACCTCGTGGCGCGGCCCTGGCTCGGCGACCTCGCGGGCTACGTGCCGTCCGTCCTGCGCGCCGGCTCGCTCGATCTCGCGGTCGCGGCCGAACGCGAGGGGGCCGGCCAGCCGCTGCGGACGCGGCTCACCGGCACGATGGCGGAGGGTCCGTTCGAGGCCGAGACGGTGACGCTCGCGGGCCGGCCGAGCCGTGTCGCGGTCACGGCCTCGACCGCCCGCACCGGGGCTTGGCTCGGGCGGCCGGCCGCCGCCCTGCCGCCCTCGCGGCTCGTGCTGCAAGGCGCGCGCGACGGATCGGACCGGCTCGCCTTCGCGATCTCGGGCGAGGTCGCGGGCCTGAGGGTCACGACCTCGCGCCCCGTGACCCTCGACACGCAGGACCGCGACCTCGTGGGTGGCGAATTCGACCTGACGTCGGACGATCTGTCGCCGATGCTGTCGCTTGCGGGCGAGGGCGTCGCGCCGGGTCGCGCCGTCCCCGCCGCGCTCCACCTCAAGCTGGCGCGCGAAGCGGGCGCGATGCGGCTCGCCGCCGAGGGCAAGGTCGCGGGCGGTACGGTCACGGCCAACCTAGAGGGCGCATCGCCCGACGCGCTGTCGGGGAGCCTGCGCACGGAGCGCCTCTCGCTGCCCTGGCTGGCATCGGCGCTAGCGCTCAACCGGTTCGAGCCGGGCGGCGCCGGATGGTCGACCTCCCGCTTCGGCACGCGGCCGGACCCGGTCGTCGGCGGCGCGGTCCGGGTCGAGGCGGCGTCGCTCGACCTCGGCGGATTGGTCGCCACGAATGCCCGGTTCGACCTCTCGACGATCCCGGACGGCTTCACGGTCGCGGGGCTGGAGATGACGGTCGCGGGCGGGCGTGCCGCGGGCGGGTTCAGCCTCATGCGTCAGGGCGGCCTCGCGTCGCTCACCGGACAGGGCAAGGTCACGGGCATCGATCTCGGGCCGCTCCTCGGGCCGCCCGTCGCGGCCGGACGGCTGGAGGCCGAGCTGCGCTTCGGCGGGTCCGGCGAGACGCTGTCCGGCATCGTCGCCAGCCTCTCGGGCGCGGGCACGGCCTCGCTCGACGGGGTCGAGCTCGCGGGTGCCGATCCGGCGGGCATCGACAGGGCGGCCGGCCGGGCGCTGCGCAGCGACGACCCGCTCGCGCAGGCCCGGCTCGCGACGCTCGCCGGCGAGGAGACAGGGCGGGGGCCGTTCCGGCCCGACGGCCGTCTCTCAGCTCCCGCGATCCTGGTGGCGGGCGCGCTCCGATTGTCGCCACTGGTCGGCACGTCCGACGCGGGGTCCTGGGCGGGGTCGGCGGGCCTCGACCTGCGCGCCTTCGCGCTCGACCTGCGCGGCTCGCTCCAGGCAAAGACCCAGCCGCGCGCCTGGTCCGGCCCGCCCCCGGCGCTGGCGCTGGGCTGGGCAGGGCCGCTCGGGCGGACGCAGCGGACGCTCGGCGTCGCGCCGCTCGTGAACGGGCTCGCCCAGGCGGTGCTGACGCGCGAGCTCGACCGCATCGACACGTTCGAGCTCGACGCGGCAGAGCGCGCCCGGCTGGCGAGCCGCATCGAGATGGACCGCGCCCGGCGGATCGCCGCCGAGGAGGCGGCGCGTCAGGCCCGCCTCGAGGCCGACCGTGCGGAGCGCGTGCGCCTGGAGGCCGAGCGCGCCCGGGCGTCCGAGGAGGCGCGTCCGCTCGACATCCGCCCGCCCGCTCAGCAGGCCGCGCCGTCGGGCGGGTGAGCCCGCGAGGTCACCTCCGCCAGTACGTAGACGCGGATCGCCGAGGAGAGATTGCTGTGACCGCGCCCGGCATCGATCTCGGCCACCAGCGCCTGGATCGAGGTTCCCCGCGCCTCGGCGATCGTACCCAGAGCCGCCCAGAACGGCGCTTCGAGCGACACGCTCGTGCGATGCCCGGCGATCGCGACCGAGCGCTTGACGACCCCGCCGTCCTGCGAGGGCGTCGGAGTCCGGCTCACGTGTCGTCCGGCCGCAGCTTGTGCCCGTCGAGCCGCGAGAGGCCGAGCTTCGCCTCCGCCTCGACGCGCTCGCGCTCTTGCCCGGTGCGGCCGAACTTCGCGCGGTTCTCCGCCGCCTTCGCGTCGTGCGACGCGCGGGCCTTGGCCTTGCGGGCGCGGCGCAGGTTGACGATCTCCCCCATCGTCAGAAGCCTACGAAGAGGAGGTCGAGCGCTCGCGTGATCACGTCCTGCTGGTGGGGCACGTGATCGAGAACGGGCCCGAGTTGGCGGCGGTCGACGGCCGCCAGCCGATCCATCACCACGACATAGGTCTGGTCATCGAAGGTCAAGACAGGTCTCAGGTTCTCGATCGGGAGCAATGTGCCGAGCTCCGCGAGCGGCGCCACCACGCACGTATCCAGGCTTTCCACGAAGGGATGCTGGATCGTGATCACGAGGCGACGCGGCCTCCCGCCCCGAACCGCCCTGATCTCGAACCGCTCCATCAGAACAGGCGAAGGCCGTCCGACCAGAGACCGTTGCGCTCCAGCTCCGCGTTGGAGTGTTCAATCGCCTCGCGGTTGTCCTCGGCCCAGCGTTTGGCGCTGGTCTCCGCGCGGAGGCGACGCCGAAGCCCGTCATCGATGGCTGCAGCCAAGTCGACGCCTCCAGCCTCCACCACCTTCACCAGCTCGCGATCGAGCGAGACGCTGACCGTCGTGCGGGTACGATCTTCGAGGTGCTCGTCCATAACCGCAGAGTAAGTCTCGCCGTCGACGGCGGCAAGAGATCCCGGCAGCGACGTCAATCATAGGACGATGCGTTCATCGTCCGTTCGATAATGATTGTCTCCCTCAACGCGGCGCGAGCATATCCTCCGCGCGCACCACCTTGTCGAACGTCTCCGCCGTGACGTGGCCGGATCTCACCGCCTCCTCGCGCAAGGTCGTGCCGTTCTTGTGCGCGCTCTTCGCGATGGCGGCGGCCTTGTCGTAGCCGATCGAGGGGGCGAGCGCGGTCACCAGCATGAGTGAGCGGCTGAGGAGTTCCGAGATCTTGTCGCGGTTCGGCTTGATGCCGACCACGCAATTGTCCGCGAAGCTGATCGCCGCGTCCCCGATCAGGCGGATGGATTGCAGCACCGCGTTCGCGATCACGGGCTTGAACACGTTCAGCTCGAAATGGCCCTGGCTCCCGGCCATCGCGACGGTCGCGCCGTTGCCGATCACCTGGCAGCATACCATGGTCAGCGCCTCGCACTGCGTCGGGTTCACCTTGCCCGGCATGATGGAGGAGCCGGGCTCGTTCTCCGGCAGCGAGAGCTCGCCGAGCCCGGAGCGCGGCCCGGAGCCGAGGAAGCGGATGTCGTTCGCGATCTTGAAGAGCCCGGAGGCGAGCGCGCTCAGCGCGCCTTGCGTGAAGACGAGCGCGTCGTTCGAGGCCAGCGCCTCGAACTTGTTCGGCGCCGACACGAAGGGCAGGCCGGTGATCTCCGCCACCTTGGCGGCGAAGGCCTCCGCGAAGGCAGGGTGCGCGTTCAGCCCCGTGCCGACCGCCGTGCCGCCCTGCGCCAGCGCCAGGATGCCGGGCAGCGTCGCCTCGACCCGCGCGATGCCGAGCTCGACCTGGGCCGCGTAGCCTGAGAACTCCTGGCCCAGCGTCACGGGCGTCGCGTCCTGCGTGTGGGTGCGGCCGATCTTGACGATGTCCGCGAACTCGCGCGCCTTCGCGTCGAGCGCGCCGTGCAGGTGCTTCAGCGCCGGCAGCAGCCGCTCGCAGACCTCGCGCGAGGCCGCGATGTGCATCGCGGTCGGGAAGGTGTCGTTCGAGGACTGGCCGCGGTTGACGTGGTCGTTCGGGTGGACGGGCGACTTGCCGCCGCGCCGGCCGCCCAGCGCCTCGTTCGCGAGGCTCGCGATGACCTCGTTCGCGTTCATGTTCGATTGCGTGCCGGAGCCCGTCTGCCACACGACGAGCGGGAACTCGTCGTCGTACTTCCCCTCGACGACGTCCGCCGAGGACGCCGCGACCGCGTCCGCGACACGGCCGTCGAGTTCGCCGAGGTCCTTGTTCACGAGGGCGGCCGCCTGCTTCACGAGGCCGAGCGCGTGGACGAGCGGCGCCGGCATGCGCTCGCCGCCGATCTTGAAGTTCTGCAGCGAGCGCTGGGTCTGCGCGCCCCAGTAGCGCTCGGCCGGCACCTCGATGGGGCCGAACGTGTCCGATTCCGTTCGCGTCGCGCCGGCTTTCATGGTTCCGGCTTGCACGGTTTCGGCAGGTGGCTCGACAGGTGACATCGTGGCCTCTTTGGGTTGGGCGTCGCGCGCCCACATACTCAGGAATGATCGCCGCTTCTTCTCCCGACTCGCGTCCGGACGCAAACGCGTCCGCCTCCCCGCCCGCGACTGTGCGCTTCCGGCCGCCCGCGCCGCGGCCGCTCAAGCGGCCGCCGGACCTGTTCGGCTTCCTCCAGGGCGCGCGCACGAACCCGCTCGAGACCTGGACGATCGACCATTTCGAACGGCCCATCCTGGCGGCGCGCGGGGTGCTCGGACGCGTGACGGTGCTGAACGACCCGGCGGCGATCAAGCATGTTCTCGTCGAGAACGCCGTCAACTATCGCAAGGACGATCTCCAGCGCCGCGTGCTGGCGCCCGGCCTCGGAGATGGGCTCCTGACCGCGGAGGGCGACGTGTGGCGCTCCCAGCGCCGCGCGCTCGCCCCGCTCTTCTCGCCGCGCACCGTCGCGGCCTTCGCGCCCGCCATGGACGAGGCGGCGGCGCGGCTCGTCCGGCGCTGGGCGCGGCGGCGGCAGGGCGGACCGGTCGACGTCGCGCTCGAGATGACGCGCGTCACGCTCGACGTGCTGGAGCGCACGATCTTCACGCAGGGGCTCGCGCGCGATCCCGACGCGCTCGGGCGCGCCATCACCCGTTATTTCGACGCGATCGGGCCCGTCGACCCGCTCGACGTCTTCGGGCTGCCGGAATGGCTGCCGCGGATCGGCCGCATCCGGGCGCGACCGGCCTTGCGCTTCTTCGAGGAGGTCGTGATCGAGCTCGTCGATGCCCGCAAACGCCTTCTGGCGAGCGGTGCGGATGTCCCGCGCGACCTCCTGACGCTGCTCCTCCAGGCGCGCGATCCCGAGACGGGCCGGGGCCTTGGCGACGTCGAGGTGCGGGCGAACATCGTGACCTTCATCGGGGCCGGCCACGAGACGACCGCGAACGCGCTGTCCTGGTCGCTCTACCTCCTGTCGCAGGCCCCGGAGGTGCGGGCGCGGGTGGAGGCGGAGGTCGACGCCGCCTTCGCGAGCCGGACCGGAGATCACGACGGTCCACCCGCGCTCGACCGGCTCGCCTACACGCGCGCGGTGCTGGACGAGGCGGTCCGGCTCTACCCGCCCGTGCCGTTCCTCAGCCGTGCGGCGATCGCGGACGACCACGTGGCGGGCTACCGCGTCCCGGAGGGCTCGCTCGTGATGATCGCGCCCTACGTGCTGCACCGCCATCGCACGCTGTGGGACGACCCCGACCATTTCGACCCGGACCGCTTCATGCCGGGGCGGCGCGAGACGATCGACCGCTTCGCCTACCTGCCGTTCGGGGCGGGCCCTCGGGTCTGCATCGGGGCGACCTTCTCGTTGCAGGAGGCGGTGCTCGTCCTCGCGCGCATCGTCAGGTCGGTCAGCCTCGACCTCGTGCCCGGGCACGTGGTGACGCCCGTGCAGCGCGTGACGCTCCGGCCCGGCGGCGGGTTGCCGATGACGATCTCCCGGCGATCGGCCGCGTGAGGTTCGGCTCGTCTCGCGGCGAGATCGGACGGCGGCCGATCAGCTCTTCTTGCGGAACGAATCGAGGCTGACGACCTCGGCGCCGGTCTCGCCCGGGGTCTCGGCGGCCTGCTCCTTCTTCGGCGCGCGCTTGCGCGGCGTCGCCGGGCCCGCCTCGTCCTCGCTCGTGCGGGTTCCGATCTTCGGCACGTTGCCCTTGATGGGAGAGACGGTCGCGAGTTCGGGCGGGCTCGCGGACTCGTCCGCCGCCGCCTCGGCGGGTGCGGGCTCGGCCTCGAACTTCAACCCGAACTGGACGGACGGATCGAAGAAGCCCGACAGCGAGTCGAAGGGCACGCGCAGGCGTTCGGCCACGCCCGAGAAGGACAGCCCGACCTCGAAGGCCGCCTCGTTGACGGTCAGGTTGTCGTACTGGTGCTGGAGGACGATCGTCATCTCCTGCGGGTAGCGCTCGCGCAGCCGGGTCGAGAGCCGCACACCCGCATGCTCGGTGCGGAACGAGATGTAGAAGTGGTGCTCGCCCGGCAGCCCATCCCGGACGGCGTCGCCCAGGACCTTGCGCACGACGCTCTTCAACGCGTCCTGCACCAGAAGGTCGTAGCGAATGTGATCCGTCGACATCGTCAGCCTGGGTCAGCGGGAAGGATGCGGGATGGCAGGCGGGCTCGCCCGAAGGCGTCTCGCAGGGCTACCTCCGACGCCCTCGCGGGCGACGGGAGAACCATATGTCCGCCCAGGCGGGAAGAAAAGGGCGGGACAGCGGCGACGCGAAGCTGCCGCCTCCGGCGCGGCTTCGCTATAACGCCTCGCTGAGGAGCCAGCGGATCACCATGCGCGCCTATCTTGATCTCCTGCGCGACGTGCTGGACCACGGCGCGCCGAAATCCGACCGCACCGGGACCGGGACCCTCTCGGTCTTCGGCCGCCAGATGCGCTTCGATCTCCAGGCCGGCTTCCCGCTCGTCACGACGAAGAAGGTGCACCTCAAGTCGATCGTACACGAACTCGTGTGGTTCCTGCGCGGCGACACGAATGTGCGCTACCTGAACGAGCACGGCGTCACGATCTGGGACGAGTGGGCGGACCGGGCGGGCGATCTGGGTCCGGTCTACGGCCGGCAATGGCGCTCTTGGGGGGCGCCGGACGGGCGCGTCGTCGACCAGATCGCCTGGGTCGAGAGCGAGATCCGCCGCAATCCCGATTCGCGCCGCCTCGTCGTGTCCGCTTGGAACCCGGCCGATCTCGACCGCATGGCGCTGGCGCCCTGCCATTGCCTGTTCCAGTTCTACGTGTCGGACGGGCGGCTCTCCTGTCAGCTCTACCAGCGCTCGGGCGACGTGTTCCTCGGCGTGCCGTTCAACATAGCGTCCTACGCGCTGCTCACCGCCATGATGGCGCAATCCTGCGGCCTTGAGCCCGGCGACTTCGTCCATTCGTTCGGTGACGCGCATCTCTACCTCAACCACCTCGACCAGGCGCGTCTCCAGCTATCCCGCGCGCCGCGTCCGCTACCGCGCGTCCGGCTGAACCCACGCGTCCGCTCGATCCTCGACTTCGCGTACGAGGACGTGGAGGTCGTGGACTACGACCCCGCACCCGCGATCCGGGCGCCCGTCGCGGTGTGACGGTTCGGATCTCGGGCAGGGTTGAACCCGATCGGGAGATCCATAGAGTCGCAGCGAATAGATCGGAGGGAGCCGCACGATGCTGTCGAGCCATGTCCCACGCCGCACGGTCCTTCAGTCGGGCGCGGCCGCGCTGACCCTGGGACTCGGCGCCGCGCAGTCCCAGGTGGCTGCGGCCGCGAGGCCGAACATCGTGTTCATCATGGCGGACGACCTCGGCTACGCGGATCTGTCCTGCTACGGCCGGCGCGACATCCATACGCCCCATATCGACGCCATCGCGGCGAACGGCGTGCGCTTTCTCCAGGCCTACGCGAACTCGGCCGTCTGCTCGGCGACCCGCACCGCCCTCATCACGGGCCGCTACCAGTACCGGCTTCCCGTCGGGCTCGAAGAGCCGATCCCGACCAATCGCGACGTGGGACTCGATCCCGGCCACCCGACGCTGCCGTCGATCCTCAGGACGCTCGGCTACGCGACCGCGCTCATCGGGAAGTGGCACCTGGGGCGGTTGCCGAATTTCAGCCCGCTGAGGAGCGGCTACGACCATTTCTACGGCTTCCGGGGTGGGGCGGTCGATTACTACGCCCATGACGGGACCGACCATAAGCCCGACCTCTGGGACGACGACGTCGAGGTCGACCAGCACGGTTATCTGACCGAACTGCTCGGCGACCGCGCGGTCCAGACCGTCTCGAACCTCGCGGGATCCGGGTCGCCCTTCATGCTCAGCCTGCATTTCAGCGCCCCCCATTGGCCCTGGGAAGCGCCGGGCGACGAGGGGGAGTCGCGTCGGCTGCGCGCCGCGAACCTGCGCGATTTCGACGGCGGCACCCAGGCGACCTATCGGCGGATGGTGGAGGCCATGGACGCGCAGGTCGGGCGGGTCCTGGCGACCCTCGCGTCGAGTGGGGTCGCGGAGAACACGATCGTGGTCTTCACGAGCGACAACGGCGGCGAGCGTTTCTCCGACACCTGGCCCTTCACCGGCCGGAAGACGGAGTTGCTGGAGGGGGGCTTGCGCATTCCGGCCGTGATCTCGTGGCCGCGGGGCATCACGGCGCGCGGCGCGAACGATCAGGTGATGGTCACGATGGACTGGCTTCCGACGCTGCTCGCCGCGGCCGGCGCCGCACCCGACGCGGCCTATCCGAGCGACGGCATGAACCTCCTGCCGGCCCTGGCCGACGGGGCGACGCCCGTCGGGCGGACGCTCTTCTGGCGCTACAAGGCCAACGCGCAGCGCGCGGCCCGCGACGGCGACTTCAAGTTCCTCAAGATCCGGGACCAGACCTTCCTGTTCAACGTCGTCGAGGATCCGCTCGAGCGCGCGAACCTGAAGGCGCGCCGACCGGAGGTGTTCGACGCGATCGTCGCCAAGTGGTCGGCCTGGAACGCCACGATGCTGCGCGAGATCGACGACAGCTTCACGGAGGGCTACACCGGCCAGCAGCTCGCGGACCACTACGGCATCGCCACCGTGCCCTCGAAGGCCGACAACCCGTGAGGGTGATCCGGGTCAGGTCCAGCGTTCCCCGTTGCGGTCCCGTCACCGCCGCCTCGCGAGCGTGAGTCACCCGCTCTCCATCGTGGTGGCGGTCGCGGAGAACGGCGTGATCGGGCGCGGCAACGCGTTGCCGTGGCGGCTCAGGACCGATCTACAGCGCTTCCGGCGGCTGACGCTCGGCAAGCCGATGATCATGGGCCTGCAACCGATGGATCGCATTGCGAGACTGCTCGGAGTGCAATCCCAATTCGGCTATGGAGGCGAACCATCAGGAGCGTTAGGCTCTCCAAAGCCGGTTATGTATAAGTTCGGTAAGCCAATTTTCTAGGACGATATATCTAGTGAGAATGCCATCGATCGCCTTTGTTGTGGCGCGCAGTCATCCAGAAAACGTTATTGGCTGCGAGAACCGGCTTCCGTGGAAGCTCCGAACGGATATGCAGTTCTTCAAAAATGTCACTGAGCATCATGCAGTCATCATGGGCCGGAAAACATTTGACTCGATAGGTAGACCTCTTCCTAACAGGATGAATATTGTTATCTCTCGTTCCGAGGGTAATTCTTCAAGCAATTTGATTTGGGTTAAAGATCGAGAGTCTGCCCTCTTTTTTGCAGATTTTTATTCGATCGCCGCTCAGCGTACACAGTTGATTATTATAGGCGGAGAGCAGGTTTATGAGATTTTTGAAGACTTAGTAAATAAGATATTTTTAACAGAAGTTTTTGCTAAATTCCCTGACGGAGACGCTCGTTTCGATTTTTCGATTGATCATCGCAAATGGAGAACAATAGACGAGAAGGATTACCTCCGATCCGATATTGACGAATTTCCATTCCGAATATCTATCTATGAACGTAGATTGAGGACTGTCCGTCAACGGGATATATCCGACTTCCTTGTGCCCGATAAACAATCATCCAATTGGTTGGATTCGCAATTTATGCAAAAAGCAGGTCGTTTTGAGCGACTGCCCCCCGAGCAATTCAAGCTTCCGATTGCCGGAGTCGCGAGTTTGTAATGGAAACGAGCGCGGCGTTAAATGGGTGGCCACCCTCCTGAACGCCGCAACCCGTTGACGCCGCGCAGGTTCGATCCCACTTGGCGAAGCTTGACACATCACGGGTGCCCGACAACAACCCCGCACGGTTGCGCTCTCGCGCGGCACGGCGCGTCGGACGCGAGAGGATCGGCTGACTTCATGCCTTGGAGCAATCAGAGCGGCGGCGGAAGCGGCGGCGGCGGCGGTCCGTGGGGACAGAAAAGCGGTCCCGGCGGCCCGTGGGGGTCGGGTCCTCAGGGCGGCGGCGGCGGCAGCCGCCCACCCGACCTCGAGGATATCATCAAGCGCGGCCAGGACCGCCTGCGGGGCTTCCTGCCCGGCGGACAGATGGGCGGACGCGGGATCGCGCTGGCGCTCCTCGTCGTGCTCTGCGTATGGGCCGCGACCGGCATCTACACGGTCGGGCCGCGCGAGGTCGGCGTGAACCTCGTGTTCGGCAAGTTCGTGGGCCTCAGCAAGGAGGGCCTCAGCTACAACCTGCCCTACCCGTTCGGCTCCTACACGAAGCCCAGCATCACGGACCTGCGCACGGTCGAGATCGGCGCGCGCAACGTCGAGAGCTCGCGGCGCGTGCCGCAGCGGGTCAGCGCCGACGAGAGCCTGATGCTGACGGGCGACGAGAACATCGTGGACATCGACTTCACCCTGCAATGGCAGGTCGATCCCGCCAAGGTGACGGATTTCGTGTTCAACTTGGCCAATCCGGACGGCAGCGTCCGGCTCGCGGCCGAGAGCGCGATGCGCGAGGTGGTGGGACGCCGCAACATCCAGAACATCCTGACGATCGACCGCGCGGCGATCGAGGCCGAGGTGAAGAAGTTCACGCAGGACACCCTCAA
>CAXUHE010000094.1:0-13681 GCA_964250725.1 uncultured Enterovirga sp.
CGAACTGCCGACCGACGACGGGCTCGCCCGCTACGCGCCTGAGAAGAAGGCGCCGGCGATCCGGGCCGCGATGGGCCAGATGCACGAGCGCATCGCTCAGGCGAAGGAGGAGCGCCGCTCGTTCTCGCCGGCCGGGCAATCGACGCAGCTCATCGTGGGCGCCGACGACGCCAGCGACGAGGCGGTGCTGAGGACGAGCGCGTCGCTCTACGACCGCTACGACCTCCGCCGCGTCTACTATTCGGCCTTCAGCCCGATCCCGGACGCGACCGCGTCCCTGCCGCTCAAGGCGCCGCCGCTCCAGCGCGAGAACCGCCTCTACCAGGCCGATTGGCTGCTGCGCCATTACGGGTTCGGGGTCGACGAGATCGCGTCCGGCGGCGAGGGTGGGATGCTCGACCTCGGCATCGACCCGAAGCTCGCCTGGGCGCTGAAGAACCGCCACCGCTTCCCGGTCGACGCGAATACGGGCGAGCGCGAGATGCTGCTGCGCGTGCCGGGCCTCGGCCGCCGCGCGGTCGACAAGATGGTGGCGGCGCGCCGCCACACCCGGCTTCGGCTCGAGGACGTGCGGCGGCTCTCCGGCAGCGTGAAGCGCGCGGCCTCCTTCCTGGTCACGGCCGACCACACGCCGGGCGACGCGATCGATCGCCTGGACCTGCGCGCCCGCCTCGTCCAGCCGGCCGCGCAGCTGAGCCTGTTCTGATGGACGAACGGCTCCGTCTTGACCGGATGGGCGCTCCCGCTCGACACTCGCCCTCCGTCCTCGCACGGAGTCCGACATGAGCGCAGCGCTGACCCAGGCGGAACGTCTGAGCCCTGACGGGTTCATGGCGTTCCTCGAACCACGGCCGGATCACGAGCGATGGGAGCTGCTCGATGGGGTCGCGGTGATGCAGGCGAGCCCAACTTTCGTTCACGCTATGGTTTTGCGGAACATCGACCAGCTGATCAATACCGCGCTCCAGGCGTCCGGATCGGACTGGGTCGGTCTCCAGAACACGATGGCCGACCTGAACGAGGTCGTGCCGGGAAACATGTTCGTGCCCGACCTGATGGTCGTCGACTCGACCATCATCGAGCCTCTGATGAACTTCACCTCCGAGTGCATCATGGCGGTCGAGGTGATCTCGCGCAGCGACCGGCGTCGCGTAGGCCGTGATCTCGGTCGCAAGATCGAAGTGAAGACGGAGCGCTACCGCGCCTTGCCGCGATGCGAGGCGGTCCTGATCGTCGAACAGGACCGGATGGACGTGATGCTGCACCTGCGCGGCCCCGATGGCTGGAGCGAGCGCCACATGATCGATCCCGACGAGGAGATCGCGATCCCGCTCGTGGGACTCGTGTGCCGGCTGCGCGACTTCTACCTGCGCACGTCGCTCGTCCGGCAGCCGGGATGACGGCGCGCCAGGTGCATCTCCGCGCAGGCGCGGATCTCGACGGCTTTCGCCGGGCCGTGCGTGGGCTCGCCGCCGCCGAGGTCGCGCCGGCCGACGTCGCGTGGAGCGCCGGCGACGAGGCGCTCGCGATGGGCGAGGAGGCGGACGGCGACGCGCCCCCGCTCTCGCTGCCGCGGCGCCTGGGCGAGATCATCCAGGAGGTCGTGCCGCACTCGGATCCCGAGCGCTACGCGCTCCTCTACGACGTGATCTGGCGCGTCACGCGCGGGCAGCGCGAACTCCTCGAGATCGCGAGCGACCCCGTCATGCACCGGCTCGACGGCATGCGGAAATCGGTGCGCCGCGACATCCACAAGATGCACGCCTACCTGCGCTTCCGGAAGCTTGAGAACGCGCCCGCGGACGGGCCGGAGCACTTCGCCGCCTGGTTCGAACCGGACCACTTCATCCTCGAGGCCGCGACCCCCTTCTTCGTGGACCGCTTCCGCGCGATGGCGTGGACGATCGTGACGCCGGTCGGGTCGGCGCGTTGGGACACGCGGGCGCTGAGCTTCGGGCCGCCCGGGACCAAGCGCGACGTGCCGGGCGAGGACGCCTTCGAGGCCGGCTGGACAGGCTACTACGAATCGACCTTCAACCCGGCCCGCACGAACCCGAAGCTGATGCAGCAGCACATGGCCAAGAAGTACTGGCACAACCTGCCCGAGGCCTCCGTCATTCCCGAACTGATCCGGGGGGCGGGCTCGCGCGTTGGCACGATGCTGGAGAGCGAGCCCACCATGCCGAACACACGCGTACCCGAGGGGGCGCTGGCCGCGATGCTGGACCAGGCGCCGAAGAGCCTCGCCGAGCTCAACGCGATCATCCGCGCCGCCGGGCCGCTCGTGCCGGGCGCCACCCAGGCGGTCGTGGGCGAGGGTCCGGAGAAGGCCGGAATCGTGTTCGTGGGCGAGCAGCCGGGCGACGAGGAGGATCTGAAGGGCCGCCCCTTCGTGGGTCCGGCCGGGCGATTGCTCGACCGCGCCTTCGGGGATGCGGGGATCGAACGGCGCGACGTCTACCTCACGAACGCGGTCAAGCACTTCAAGTTCGAGCTGCGCGGCAAGCGCCGCCTGCACCAGAAGCCGACGGCCGGCGAGGTCAGCCACTACCGCTGGTGGCTGATGCGGGAGCTCGAACTGATCGAGCCGAAGCTCGTCGTGGCGCTCGGCGCGACCGCCGTGCTGGCGCTGACGGGCAAGCAGATCCCGATCACCAAGGCGCGCGGCCCGGCGCATCTCCTCGACGGGTTCGAGGGCTACATCACGGTCCACCCGTCCTACCTGCTTCGGTTGCCGGACGAAGCCGCGAAGGCGGACGCCTACACGGCCTTCGTGGCCGACATGGCGCGCATCCGGGCGTTCGGAGAGGCCACGGTGCCGGCCCGGCACGCGGTCGCCTGATCACCCGAAGCGGTGCAGCCCGGCGCCGTTCGCCTTCAGCCAGCGTTCCGCCTCGTCTGTCGCCGGGCAGAGGCCGTGCAGCACGGCCCAGAACCGGGCCGAGTGGTTCAGCTCCTTCAGGTGCGCCACCTCGTGCGCCGCGAGGTAGTCCAGCACGAAGGGCGGCGCGAGGATCAGCCGCCACGAGAAGCTCAGGTTTCCCGTCGACGAGCAGGAACCCCATCGGCTGCGCGTGTCGCGCAAGGTGGTGCGGCGGGCCGACAGGCCCAGCGTCCCCGTATGGCGCAGGACCGCCTCCGCGAGATCCCCCTCCGCCTCGCGGACCAGGAAGCGGCGGACCCGGCCGGCGACGCTCGGCGGCTCGCCCGGCACACGGATGACCGGCTCGCCGGCAGCGTCCAGGGCCGCCGAGGCGGTCCCGCGGCCACCCACGTGAACGATCCGGTGCGGGACGCCGCGTAGCGGCACGACGCCGTCGGGTCCGAACGGATGGCGCGCCGGCAAGCGGGCGACGCGCGCCGCGATCCATCCGGATTGCGACTCGACGAAACGGCGGGCCGTCTCGACGGGCACGCGCGGCGGCAGCGTGACCACGATCCCGCCATCCGCAGTCGAGACCCTCAGCGTGATGCGCTTCGCGCCCGCGCGGCGACGCAGTGCGACCTCATAGGCATCCGGGCCGTGACGGACCGCGATCGAGACGGGGTCGGGCCGGACCGTGCGGCGAAGCAGGAGCTGCATGCCGGGATTCTGCCCGCGCGGCCGCCCCGTGTCACGCCGTCCTGGCCGGATCTAGACCTTGACCTTGCGGATGCGCACAGGCGTGTTCGCCGCCCGGCCGGCGTCGATCGCCGCGCCCGAGACCGCGGACGCGACAGGCGACGGAAACGAGGCGGGCATCGCCGGCGAAGCTGGCGTCACCGGCTCTTGGACCGGCTTCGCGTCCCGCGCGTGGGCGTGAGTGAACGCCACGATCTTCGGTGCGATCTGCTTGCGGAAGCGCGACCCGTTGAAGACGCCGTAATGCCCGACCTCGCTCTGGAGGTGGTACAGCTTCTTGTCCGCGGGCAGGTTCGGCGTGAGTTCGAGCGTCGCGAGCGTCTGACCGACGCCCGAGATGTCGTCCTTCTCGCCCTCGACCGCCATGAGCGCACAGCGCCGGATGGCCAGGAGGTCGACCCGCTCGCCGCGATGCATCATCTCGCCCCGCGGCAGGTCGTGGGTGACGAACACGGTCTCGACCGTCTGGAGGTAGAACTCGGCGGTCAAGTCCATCACCGCCATGTACTCGTCGTAGAAGTCGCGATGCTTCTCGGCCTGGTCGCCGTCCCCGCGCACGAGATGGTCGAACATCTCGCGATGCGCGCTCATGTGCCGGTCGAGGTTCATCGCCATGAAGCCCGAGAGCTGGAAGAAGCCCGGATAGACCTGCCGGCCCGCCCCCGGATGCCCGAAGGGCACCGTCTGGATGCAGTTCTCGGCGAACCACGCCGCACCGCGATCCTCGGCGAGCTGGTTGACGGCTGTCGGCGAGCGGCGCGTGTCGATCGGGCCGCCCATGAGGATCGCCGAGAGCGGGATCGCCGGGTCGTTCTCCGCCTCGAGCCGCGCGACCGCGGCGATCACCGGCACGGCCGGCTGGCACACCGCGAGAACGTGCAGGTCGGGACCCAGGTCCCGGCACATCTCCATGACGTAGTCGATGTAGGAATCGAGATCGAAGGCGCCCGATTGCACCGGCACCGCCTTGGCGTCCGCCCAGTCGGTGATCATGACCTCGTGCGTCGGCAGGAACGCCTCGACCGTGCCCCGCAGGAGCGTCGCATAATGGCCCGACATGGGCGCGACGATCAGGAGCTTCGGCTGATGCAGCGCGGCGGCCTTCGGGCCGCGCCGGAACGCGATCACCTCGCAGAACGGGCGCGACCAGACCACCTCCTCGTTGACCGGCGCCGTGTCGCCTTCGACCACCGTGGAGGTGAACCCGAAGCCCGGCTTGGCGTAGCGGCGCGTGGTGCGCTCGAAGAGCTCGAAGGCGGCCGACATCGTGCGCCCATAGGGCGTGTAGGTGAGCGGGTTGCCGGGAAAGTCGAGGAAGAACCGTGCGCTCTCGGACGCGGCTCGCGCCGGCGCCATCATGAGGTGGGCGGCATCGTACCAGTAATAGGCGAGATCCATGACCGCTCCCGAGCCGCGATCAAGAGGATCGCACGCGTACATATGTTCCAGACCTGCTAACCCGACCTCATCGAGCGGGGTTCCGGACATGACCGGGCACAAGTCGGCGTGAACGGCCTTAACAGATCGTCGCCCCGACCCCCAAATGCGCCTGTGCGGATCTTGGCCGTCGAGACCCGAACCTTGCCCGACCGAGCCTCATCCCGAGCCTGACCCCGAGCCTGACCCTATGCCCGATCTCGACACGATGGCGTTCACCCGCGACGCCCGTCGCCTGAAGCTCGACACGCTCGTGCGGCTGCGCTGGCTCGCCGTGACCGGCCAGTGCCTCGCGGTCTCGCTCGTGCATTTCGAGCTCGGCTTCCAGCTGCCTTTCGCGGGGTGCCTCGGCGTCATCGCGGCCGCGGCCGCGATCAACCTCTGGCTCAGGATAAGGCGGCCCGCGAGCCATCGCCTGGGCGACGACGACGCGACCGTGCTCCTGGCCTTCGACGTCCTTCAGCTCGCGGCCCTCCTCTATCTCACGGGCGGGCTGCAGAACCCGTTCGCGATCCTGTTCCTCGCGCCCGTCCTCATCTCCGCGACCGCGTTGCCGCCGCAGCGCACG
This sequence comes from uncultured Enterovirga sp., assembly GCA_964250725.1. Classification (GTDB taxonomy): domain Bacteria; phylum Pseudomonadota; class Alphaproteobacteria; order Rhizobiales; family Beijerinckiaceae; genus Enterovirga. Next base: position 5,628 of record CAXUHE010000094.1, read on the forward strand.
CTGGGTCTCGGGCTCCTGGCGATGCTGTGCGCCACGCTGCTCGCCTTCGCGCACCGCAAGCTGCCCTGGAGCGACGATACCGACCTCGAACTGCCGCGCCTCTACGTCGGCGGGATCTGGACCTCGATCCTGCTCGGCATCGCCTTCACGGGCGCCTTCGCGTACCGCATCGCCGAGGAGGCGCGACAGCTCTCCCAGGCGCTCGCCGCGACGGAACTCGTGCTCGCGCGCGAGCAGCACATCTCGCAGCTCGACGGGCTGGCGGCGGCGGCAGCCCACGAACTCGGGACCCCGCTCGCCACCATCGCGCTCGTCGCCAAGGAGCTGGACCTCCAGGCCACGCCGGGCAGCCCCATGGCGGAGGATACGCATCTCCTGCGCGAGCAGGTCGAGCGCTGCCGCGTGATCCTGTCCAAGCTCACCTCCCTCGACGACGACGAGCAGGGCGGCTTCCTGGAGCGGATGACGCTGCGTCTCCTCATCGAGGACGTGGCCGGGCCGCAGCGCCATTTCGACATGGAGATCCACGTCGACTGCTCGGGCGAAGGCCCGGAGCCGGTCACGCGACGCTCGCCCGGGCTCATCTACGGGCTCGGCAACCTGGTCGACAACTCGGCCGACTTCGCCGAGAGCCGGATCGACATCGTGGCGCGATGGTCGCCGGATCAGGTCTGGATCGAGATCCGCGACGACGGGCCGGGATTCGCCCCGGAGGTCCTGCTGCGGGTGGGTGAGCCCTACGTGACGACGCGCGCGCGCAGCCGCGCCTCGGACGAGGGCGCCTCCGGGCTCGGGCTCGGGCTCTTCATCGCGAAGACGCTGATCGAGCGCTCGGGGGCGCAACTCGTGCTCACGAACGTCACGGCCCCGGGTCACGGTGCGGTCGCGCGGATCGCCTGGCCAAGGTCCGCCTTCACCGATGAAAGTAGTGCGGAAACAAAAACTTCCGTGCCACGGACCCTGGAGGGCCACGAGGCCGTTCCTATATAGAGGCGGACCAAGATTTCGAGACAATCAGGAGCGTCCGATGGCGCACATGCAGATCGCGACGCAGGACGCGTCTTTCGCCAGGGTCCCGATGACCGACAACACGCTCCTCATCGTTGACGACGACAAGCCGTTCTCGACCCGGCTCGCTCGCGCCATGGAGGTGCGCGGCTTCGAGGTCCAAGTGGCCGAGAGCGTTGCGGAAGGTCTCGCGGCGATCGAGGCTGCCGCCCCGGCCTTCGCGGTGATCGACATGCGGCTCGGCGACGGCAACGGCCTCGACGTGATCGCCCGCCTCAAGGAGCGCCGCCCGGAGGCGCGCGGCGTGATCCTCACCGGGTACGGCAACATCGCGACCGCGGTCACGGCCGTGAAGATGGGTGCCTTCGACTACCTGGCGAAGCCGGCCGACGCGGACGAGATCCATGCCGCGCTGAAGGCCGAGGGCGGCGACCGGGCACTGCCGCCCGAGAACCCGATGTCGGCGGACCGTGTGCGATGGGAACATATCCAGCGGGTCTACGAGCTCTGCGGCCGCAACGTCTCGGAGACGGCGCGACGCCTCGCGATGCACCGCAGGACTCTCCAGCGCATCCTGGCGAAGCGTGCACCGCGTTGAAGGTCTGATCCCACGATGTCGTGCGGCTGAACTCTCGATCGGCCAAGCGATGGGCGTGATCCAGGAGGACTTGCCGACTTGGGCTCGCGGCGTCGACCTGCCGGGCGTGATGCTCGTCGCCAAGTGCCGCGCCTGAGACCGTGACGGTTGCCGTCACGGCCTGTGCGCCTTAGGCACACGGCCGATCCCGGCCGCAGAGCCGGGCCGGAGGAGCGCGACGATGCCGAAGACCAGGACGACGCGGCGCAGGGCGCTCGGGCTGCTCGCGGCCTCGTCGGTCACGGCAGCGACGGGCGCGCGGGCGCAGGCCGAGACGATCAGGGTCGGCGTCCTCAAGCTCGCGAGTTCCGGCCCGGTCTTCATGGCGCAGGATCTGGGCCTCTTCGCGAAGGAGGGCCTCGACGTCCAGCTCCGGTTCTTCGAGGCCGCGCAGCCGGTCGCGGTCGCGACGGTCTCGGGCGACGTCGATATCGGGGTCACGGGCCTCACGGCCGGATTCTACAACCTCGCGGGCAAGGGTGCGCTCAAGATCGTGGCCGCGCAGGCGCGCGAGGAGCCCGGCTACAAGCTCGTCGCGGTCGTGGCGAGCCGGCGCGCCGCCGAGGCCGGGCTCAGGCGGATCGAGGACCTGCCCGGCCATGCGGCCGCGGTCACGCAGGTCGGGTCGAGCTTCCACTACAGCCTGGGGCTGCTCGCCCAGACACACGGCTTCGACATCGCGCGCGTGCGCATCCTGCCGATGCAGTCCGTCCCGAACGTCGTCTCGGCGCTGAAGGGCTCGCAGGTCGATGCCGCGATCATGCCCGCCACCGCCGCGACGCCGCTCATCGCGTCCGGCGACGCGACGCTCATCGCCTGGGCGGACGAGACGCCCTGGCAGGTCGCCGCCATGTTCACCTCGCCCCGCATGATCGCGGCGCGCCGCGACGCGCTGCAGCGCTTCGTGCGCGCCTACCAGGCGGGCGCGGCGGCCTTCAACGCGGCGTTCCTCACGAAAGGCCCGGACGGCGCCCCGGCGCCCGGTCCCGGCGCGGAGGCGGGGCTCGCGACGATCGCCAAGTATACCGGGCAGAGCGTCGCCTCGGTGCGCGGCTCGATCCCGTACATGGACCCGCAGGCGCGGCTGCTGGTGGGCGACATCTACCGGCAGGTGCGCTGGTATCAGGGACAGAAGCTCGTCGACGCGGGCGTCGACCCGGCCTCGGTCCTCGATCTCGGCTTCGTCGACCGGCACCTCGACCTGCCGAAATAGTCGATGCGGCTCCACGTCGATATCCGCCGCCACGCCTACGACGACCTCGAGGTGCTGGACGGGGTGGCGTTCACCGTCGAGCCGGGCGAGATCCTGTGCCTGATCGGCCCGTCCGGGTGCGGCAAGTCCACCCTGCTCGGCATCGTGGGCGGGCTCGTCCGGCCGAGCGAGGGTAGCGTCTCGACCGAGGGCGCGCTCCCGCAGGGCTCGCTCAACCCCTTCACCTTCGTGTTCCAGGATTTCGCGCTCCTGCCCTGGCGCAGCGTCGCGCAGAACGTCGCGTTCCCGCTGGAGCACCATCGCCTGGGCGCGCCCGAGCGCGACGCGCTGGTCGGCGAGGCGCTGCGCCGCACCGGCCTGTCGGACTTCGCGGCCGCCCTGCCGAAGCAGCTCTCGGGCGGCATGCGCCAGCGTGTCGGGATCGCGCGCGCGCTCGTGGTGAGGCCGGCGCTGCTCCTGCTGGACGAGCCGCTCTCCGCGCTCGATGCGCAGACGCGCGAGCTCCTGACGGAGGACTTCCTGGACCTCTGGCTGCGGGAGCGCACGACCGCGATCTACGTGACGCACAACCTCGACGAGGCGTTGCGCCTCGCGGACCGCGTGGTCGTGCTCTCGCGGCGGCCCGGCCGGATCAAGGAGATCGTGACGGTCGGCGTCCCGCAACGCGACCGGCGCGACCCGGAGGCGGCCGCCACGCTGGCGACCTTGCGCGAGCGGCTCTGGTCGCTCATCCGCCACGAGGCCGCGATCGCGGACCGGGAGATGGTGCATGGCTGAGAGCGCGTTGAGGGAGCCCGGGGCGGCCGTCCGGTTCCGGGGCGGCGGGTTCCTGCCCGGCACCAGCCGGCTCGCGGCGCTCGCGGCCTTCGTCGGCTTGATCCTCGCCTGGCAGGCCACGATCTCGTTCGGGCTCGTCAGCCCGGTCTTCCTGCCCTCGCCCGTCGAGGTCGCGGCGGCGCTTCGCGATCTCACGGTCTCGGGCGAGTTGTGGCGGCACCTCTCGATCTCGCTCGTGCGGATCGGGTCCGGCTGGGCGCTCGGCACGCTCGCGGGCCTCGCGATCGGCACCGCGATGGCGCTGTTCTCGCTCGCGCGCTCGGTCGGCCTGCCGATGGTCTCGGCGCTCTACCCGATCCCGAAGATCGCGCTCCTGCCGCTCCTCATCCTGTGGCTCGGCATCGGGGAGGTCTCGAAGACCGCCACCATCGCGCTCGGCGTGTTCTTCCCGACCGTGATCGCGGTCTATTCGGGCATCGACAACGTGCCGCGCAACCTCATCCGCATGGCGCAGAGCTTCGACGTGCCGTTCCGCGACATCGTGTGGAAGATCGCGCTGCCGGGCGCGCTGCCGTCCATCATGTCGGGGTTCCGCATCTCGGTCTCGACCGCGCTGCTGCTGGTGGTCGCCGCCGAGATGATCGGGGCCGAATCCGGCATCGGGGCCTTCGTGCTCCAGGCCGGCAACCTGATGCAGACCGACCAGCTCATGGCGGGCGTGACCGTCCTGTCGATCCTCGGCCTCATCGTCGGCGCGGCGCTCTCCTGGGCGGAGCGCGCGTTGCTGGCGTGGCGCTGACAGCCTTGCGGAAGCACCCGTTCCGTCCCAAGTTGCAATGCAACATGATCGTTGTGCAGCGCAGCATTGGCGCGCGATCGACAGCACGGAGCGCGCCATGAGCGGCCTCAACACGACCCTCGCGAGCCTCTCGCGCAACGCCCAGGCCTGGAGGGAGAAGGTCGGGCGGACGGCCGCGCCCGCACCGTCCTCGCTCGCCACCGTCGCGGCGTTCGGCGCCAATCCCGGCCGGCTCGAGATGCGGATCCACGTGCCGGCGCAGCTGCCGCCCGCCCCGGCGCTCGTCGTCGTGCTGCACGGCTGCACGCAGAACGCCGGCTACGCGCAGGGCGCGGGCTGGACGGAGCTCGCGGATTCCCACGGCTTCGTGGTCCTGTGCCCGCAGCAGAGCGCGTCGAACAATCCCAAGACCTGCTTCAACTGGTTCGAGCCGCGCCACACGACGCGCGGCGAGGGCGAGGCGGCGTCGATCCGCGCGATGGTCGAGCACGCGGCGGTGACGTACGGCGTCGACCGCGCGCGCATCTACGTCACGGGCCTCTCGGCCGGCGGCGCGATGACGGCCGCGATGCTCGCCGCCTATCCGGAGGTCTTCGCGGGCGGCGCGATCGTGGCGGGCCTGCCTCACGGGAGCGCGCACAACGTGCAGACCGCGCTGGAGAGCATGTTCCAGGGCCGTGCGCATCAGGCCTCCGAGTGGGGCGACCTCGTGCGGGCGAACTCGCCCCATCGCGGGCCCTGGCCGAAGCTGTCGGTCTGGCACGGCGACGCGGACACGACCGTCAAGGTCATGAACGCCGCCGAGATCGTGAAGCAGTGGCGCGACGTCCACGGGCTGCCCGACGCCCCGAGCGAGCGCGGCACGCTCGCGGGCCAGCCCCGCGCCGTGTGGCGCAACGCGGCCGGCGAGGCGATGATCGAGCAGGTCACGGTCGCGGGCATGGGTCACGGGACCCCTCTCGCGGTGGGCCAGGAAGGCGGCGGGACGGCCGGCCCGTTCCTGCTCGATGTCGGGCTGTCCTCGACCCGCCACATCGCGGCGTTCTGGGGGCTGGTCGACGCGCAGGACCTGGCCTTGAACGTGAAGCCCGCCAAGGCGGCAGAGCCTCATCCGGACGCGTCGCTCCCCCTCACCCTGCCCTCTCTCCGCCGGGGAGAGGGTTCCCCGCGCCCCGCGCCCGAAGTCGCAGCGCCCTCGCACCCGACGCTCGATTTCCTGGACAAGACCGGGCTCGACGGACGGATCATGGGCGTGATCCGCAAGGCCTTCGACAGCGCCGGCCTGACGAAATAGTCAGCCCGCGATGTCGTGGACACGGCCCTGCCAGTCCTCGACGCGCTCGCCGTCGAGATAGGCCGGCCCGATCGGCGATTTGCCGTGGCCGCCCGGGATGTCGAGCACGTAGTCGGGCTGGCACAGGCCCGAGACCCGCCCGCGCAGTCCGCGCATCAGCGCCTGGCCCTCGGCGATCGTCGTGCGCAGGTGCGACGTGCCGGGCGCGAGGTCGCCCTGGTGCAGGTAGTACGGCTTGATCCGCGCCGCGACGAGCGCGCGCATCAGCGCCTCCAGGGTCGCGGCGTCGTCGTTGACGCCGCGCAGCAGTACGGATTGCGAGAGCATCGGCATCCCGGCCTCGACGAGCCGCGCGCAGGCGGCCCGCGCGGCCGGCGTCAGCTCGCGCGGGTGGTTCGCGTGCAGCACGATCCAGGTCGGCTTGTCGCCGCAGCGAAGCGCCGCGACGAGCTCCGGCGTGACGCGCTCCGGATCGACGACCGGCAGCCGGGTGTGCACCCGCACGACCCCGACATGCGGGATCGCGGCAAGTTCCGCCATGGTCGCCGCGAGCCGGCGCGGCGACATGACCAGCGGGTCGCCGCCGGACAGGATGACCTCCCAGATGGCCGGGTCCGCGCGGATGTAGTCGAGCGCCCGGGCTAGCGCATCGGGCGAGAGCGCCTCCGCCTTGCCCGGCCCCACCATCTCGCGGCGGAAGCAGAATCGGCAATAGACCGCGCAGACGTGGACCGGCTTCAGCAGCACCCGGTCGGGGTAGCGGTGCACGATGCCGGGCACGGGCGAGTGCGCCTCATCGCCGATCGGGTCGGCGAGCTCGCCCGGCGCGAGATCGAGCTCGGCCGCGTCCGGCACGTATTGCCGGGCGATCGGGTCCGCCGGGTCGTGCGGATCGATCAGCGCCGCGACCGCGGGGGTGATCTGCACGGCGTAGCGCGCCGCGACCCGCTCCAGCTCTGGCAGGCGCCCGGGCGGGAGGAGCCCCGCCGCCGCGAGGTCGCGAACCTGGTTCAGGGGACGGTTCATGGAGGCGGGATGTCAGGTTCGGCCACCGGCGTCCAGATGACGTCCTCGACGCGGGCGGCGCCGGCCGCCAGCATGACGAGGCGGTCGAGGCCGAGCGCCACGCCGGAGGCGGGCGGCATCACGGCGAGCGCCGACAGGAAGTCCTCGTCGACGGGATAGCGCTCCCCGTAGAGGCGCGCCTTCTCGTCCATCTCGTGTTCGAAGCGGCGGCGCTGCTCGTCGGCATCGGTCAGCTCGCCGAAGCCGTTCGCGAGCTCGACGCCGCACATGTAGACCTCGAAGCGCTCCGCCACGCGCGGGTCGTCGGCGCTGCGCCGCGCGAGCGCCGCCTCGGGCGCGGGGTAGCGGTCGAGCACGCTCGGGCGACCAATCCCGAGGTGCGGCTCGACCCGCTCGACGAGGACGCGGCTGAACAGGTCCGACCACGTATCGTCCCCGGCGATTCGGATGCCGGACGCCCGGCACGCGGCCGCGAGCGCATCGCGATCGGTCCCGCCCTCGGGCGAGATGGTCGCCAGCAGGTCGATCCCGGCGAAGCGCGCGACCGCGTCTGCCACCGAGATCTGCTCGGGTTCGGCGAACGGGTCGCAGATGCGGTCGCGGAACGTGACGCTCGACGCGCCCGCGATCTCGGCCGCGAGGCGGATCAGCGCCACCGTATCGTCGATCACCACATCGTAAGGTTCGTGCGCGCGGTACCATTCGAGCATCGTGAACTCGGGATGGTGGAGCGCGCCGCGCTCGCGGTTGCGGAACACGTGGCCGAGCGAGAACAGCCGTGTCTCGCCGGCCGCGAGGAGCCGCTTGCAGGCGAATTCCGGCGAGGTGTGGAGGTAGAGCGGCCGGCTTTCACCCGCGGCGTCGAGCGCCCTCGTGGCGAAGGCGTGCAGATGCGCCTCGTTGCCGGGCGAGACCTGGAGGGCCGCCGGGTCGACCTCCACGAAGTCACGGTACCCGAACCAGTCGCGGATCGCCGACACGATGCGGTTTCGCAGCATCAGCCGTGGTCGCCGGTCCACGTGCCGGCCCGGCGACCACCACGGTGACGGGTCTTCGGGCGACAGGTCGCTCACTGGCGAACGGCCCGAAGATGGGCTAGGTCCGCAGACCACCCCCATTCTCCGGCGGGACGCGACGGCGCGGCCCCCCGTTCTCGAGGAACCACCCCGTGAAGGTCATCGCGTCCTCCCTGCGCAAGGGCAACGTCGTGGAAGCCGACGACAAGCTCTACGTGATCGTGTCGGCGGAGAACATCCACCCCGGCAAGGGCACGCCCGTGACCCAGCTCGACATGCGCCGC
>CAXUHE010000095.1:0-13654 GCA_964250725.1 uncultured Enterovirga sp.
GAGGGCAGGGTGAGGGGGATGCGCCCTCTCCGGAGAGCACGCTTCCCCCTCACCCGGGCGGCGCGTTCCGCGCCTGCTCGGCCTCTCCCCCTCGGGGAGAGGTAGCCCGCGCTCTACGCCCATATGCGATAGCCTTGGGGGAAGGGCGCACGGGTGTGCGACTCGGCGTATCCCGCTCCGGCTTCCAGCCGCCGCGGGAGAAGCGATGGCCGGCCCGTGCGGTGCCGCGTCGGACCTTTACGTGCGTACGCACAGACCGTACATTCGGGTATGAGGCTTCGCAGTATTCGGCACAAGGCGTTGAGGCGCCTGGTCGAGAACGACGACGGCAAGGGTATCCGGCCGGATCTCGTCAGCCGGGTGCGCAGGATCCTCGCGGCCGTCATCGCGGCGCCGTCCGTCGAGGATCTCAGCGGCCCGCCAGGTTGGCGCGTCCACCAACTCGTCGGCGACCGGGCCGGAACCTGGAGCATATCCGCCTCGGGAAACTGGCGGATCACCTTCACGGTCGAAGACGGCGACGTGTTCGACCTCGATCTGGAGGATTATCACTGATGAGCGATGCGGGTGTGACGATCGGGATGAGGCCGCCTCATCCCGGCGAATTCGTCCAGGCGGAGATCCTGGAGGCTCTCGATCTGACCGTGACCGATGCGGCCCGGCTCCTCGACGTGCGGCGTGCGACCCTGTCCGATCTGATCCACGGCAAGGCGGGTCTGTCGCCCGAGATGGCGCTTCGCATCGAGAAGGCGTTCGGCGTCAGCATGGAGATGATGCTGCGCATGCAGGCGTGGTGGGATACCTGCGCCATGCGCGACAAGGCCGACACGATCACGATCCGCCGCTACGCGCCCGCGGCCTGACGGTCTACCGGATCACGTAGATCCGGGGCTCCATCGGGCTGCCCACGACCCGGATGCTCCCGGCGCCCGGCTGGGCGGAGAGGACCGTGAAGGCGCGCACGCTCGCGGCCGATCCGGCGGGCGCCGCGACCGGCCGGAGCAAGGCCTCCCTGACACGGCTCGGCTCTGCCGGCCGGGTCGCCGCTGCCGGCCGCGCCGGTTCGCCCGACGCGACCCGCTGGGCGCGCGCGAAGGCGCGGGCCGTGGCCTCGCGCTGCGCGATGCCCATGATCGCGTCGACCTGTCCCTGCGCCTTGGCGCTCAGGACCTCGCTCCCCCGCACGTCCCGGAACGCATCGGCCGTATGCGTGAGACCGGGCTCGCCCGAGAACACCTTGGCGTCTCCGTTCTGGTCCACCACCACGTCGCCGCGCCTCAGCGTCGGGTCGCGCAGGATCGGGGTCAGCGCCGCCACGTTGTCCGGACCCTGGCAGGAGCAGGACGCCTTCACCTCCTTGCGGAACAGGAAGGCGGTCGCGAGCTGGAGATAGGGCGTGCCGTCCGCGACCGAGCGCGCGGAGGCAGGGTCGAGGGAGCGCTTCGTCGACTGGTAGAGCGCGGTCGCGGCGCCGGGACAGGACGACGCGCAGGCCGCCTGATGCGCCGGGATGTCGGCGCGCGACGCGAGCCGGCCGACCGGAAAGGCGTAGCCGTCGCACAGCCGGACGCACATCGTCTGGCTGCTCCCGCTCTTGGTGAGGAGGGTCCGCCCCGGGCCGACCACCCGGAAGCCCGGCGCGGCGCGGCGTGTCATCGGGCCCGAGATGGGCCGGAGCGTCGCGCGCGCCTCCGGATCGACGAAGCCGGTCCCCATCGGCGTCCAGTCCCGCCGGTCCTCGCGGCGGCCGGGATAATCCACCCGGCCCGGCTCGCGCGGGAGCGTCGCGTAGGCGGGACGCACTTCGGCGAAGCCTCCGGACATGGCGTCGCGCATGGCCTCGAACAGGCCCCCGGCCGAAGCGGGCGCCGGCAGCGCCGCGCAGCCGAGCGACAGCGCGAGGCCGAGGCCCAGAGGGGCGCGACGGCGGCGCTCGTCCGCCGGACGGGGTCGCCTGCTATAGAGGGCCGTTCTGGCCGGTATGCACATGTTCTCGGACCTGCGATCGATCGCGCATCGATATCGCCGCGGGTCCGCGATGGTCAACGAAACGTTAAGCTTCGGAGCCGCGATGATCGGGGAGAGTTAACGCCCGTGCAGTGGGTCGACGATGCGATCGTGATCGGGACGCGGGGCCACGGCGAGGCCGCGGTCATGGCCGAGCTGATGACCCGCGCGCATGGGCGCCACCTCGGCCTCGTGCATGGCGGGCGCTCCCGGCGGCTCGGGCCGGTGCTCCAGGCCGGGAACTCGGTCCGGGCGACCTGGCGCGCGCGGCTCGACGAGCAGCTCGGCACCTACGTGGTCGAATCGGAGACCTCGCGCGCCGCGCGCCTGATCGGCTCGCCCCTCGCGCTCTCGGGCCTCGCGGCGGTCGCGGCGCATCTGAGACTGTTGCCCGAGCGCGACCCGCATCCAGAACTCTACGAGGCGGCGCTCGCGGTCGCGGACCATCTGCACGATCCCGCCCTCGCGCCCGTGCTCTTCCTCGGCTTCGAGCTGACGCTGCTCTCCGAGCTCGGCTTCGGGCTCGACCTCTCGGCCTGCGCGGCGACCGGGCGGACGGACGACCTCCTCTACGTGTCGCCGCGCACGGGCCGCGCGGTGTGCCGGGAGGCGGGCGAGCCCTACCGGGCCCGGCTCCTCGCGCTGCCCGCGTTCCTCGCGGGGGCGGCGCGCGATCCCGGCCCGGACGAGATCGCGGCCGGGTTCCGCCTCACGGCTCATTTCCTCGACGCGCACGTGCACGAGCCGCGGGGGCGGGCGGTCTGCGAGGAGCGCGAGCGGTTCGTCGCGCGCGTCCTCACGAGCGTCCGCGCCGGCGAGGATGACGGATCGGGTACAATCCGTATCGAGGCGGCGGGGTCACGCGATTCGGCCCGGGACGGGACAGCATGAACAAGCCGGTCGATCCGCTGCCGGATGGCGTCGAGAGCATCAACCTGCGCGACGCGCTGGAGGAGCGCTACCTCGCCTACGCGCTCTCCACCATCATGCACCGCGCGCTGCCGGACGCGCGCGACGGGCTGAAGCCCGTCCACCGCCGCATCCTGCACGGCATGAACCTCCTGCGGCTGAACCCCGGCGGCCCGTTCAAGAAAGCTGCCAAAATCGTGGGCGACGTGATGGGTGACTACCACCCGCACGGCGACGCGGCGATCTACGACGCGCTCGTGCGGCTCGCGCAGGATTTCGCCTCGCGCTACCCGCTCGTCGACGGGCAGGGCAATTTCGGCAACATCGACGGTGATCCGGCCGCCGCCCACCGCTACACCGAGGCGCGGCTGACCGACGTCGCGCGGCGTCTCCTCGACGGCATCGACGAGGACGCGGTCGATTTCAGACCGAATTATAACGGCGAGAAGGACGAGCCGATCGTCCTGCCGGCGGCCTTCCCGAACCTCCTCGCCAACGGCAGCCAGGGCATCGCGGTCGGCATGGCGACCTCGATCCCACCCCACAACGCGGCCGAGCTCTGCGAGGCGGCCCTCTACCTCATCTCGCACCCGGCCGCGACCTCGGCCGAGCTCGTGAACTTCGTGCCCGGCCCCGATTTTCCGACGGGCGGCATCGTGGTTGATAGCCGCGAGGCGATCGCGGAGGCCTACCGGACCGGGCGCGGCTCCTTCCGGGTGCGGGCGCGCTGGACGAAGGAGGATGCGGGGCGCGGCATCTGGTCGGTCATCGTCACCGAGATCCCCTACGGCATCCCGAAATCGCGGCTGATCGAGAAGATCGCCGAGCTCGTCAACGACAAGAAGCTGCCGCTCGTGGCCGACGTGCGCGACGAATCGGCCGAGGATGTCAGGGTCGTGCTGGAGCCGCGCGCGCGCAACGTCGACCCGACCGTGATGATGGAATCGCTGTTCCGGCTGACGGAGCTCGAGGCGCGCATCCCGCTCAACGTCAACGTGCTGGCGGGCGGCAAGGTGCCGAAGGTGCTGGGCCTCGTCGAGTGCCTGCGCGAGTGGCTCGACCATCGCCGCGAGGTGCTGGTCCGGCGCTCCTCGCACAGGCTCGCGGCGATCGACCGCCGGCTCGAGATCCTGCGCGGGCTGCTCATCGTCTACCTGGACCTCGACCGCGTCATCAGGATCATCCGGGAGGACGACGAGCCGAAGGCGGAGCTGATGCGGTTCTTCAGCCTGAGCGAATTGCAGGCGAACGCGATCCTCGACACGCGGCTGCGCTCGCTGCGCCGGCTGGAGGAGCAGGGGCTGCGCACCGAGCTCGACGAGCTCACGGGCGAGAAGGCCGGCATCGAGGAGCTGCTCGGATCCGACGCGAAGCAGTGGAAGACGGTCGCCTGGGAGGTGAGGGCGGTGCGCAAGGCCTATGGGCCTGAGACGAAGCTCGGCGCGCGCCGCACGACCTTCGCGGACGCGCCCGACCTCGGCGACATCGACTTCGCGCAGGCGATGGTCGAGCGCGAGCCCGTGACGGTGATCGTGTCCGAGAAGGGCTGGATCCGGGCCATGAAGGGCCACGTGGCGGACCTCTCGAAGCTCGAGTTCAAGGGCGACGACCGGCTGCGGACCTCCTTCTTCGCCGAGACGACGTCGAAGGTCCTGGTGCTCGCGACGAACGGCAAGGTGTTCACGCTGGAGGCCGCGAAGCTGCCGGGCGGCCGCGGCTTCGGCGACCCGATCCGGCTCATGGCCGAGCTCGACCAGGGGTCGGACGTGGTGGCGGCCTTCGCGTACCGGCCGGGATCGAAGCTCCTCCTCGTCGCGTCCGACGGGCGCGGCTTCGTGGCGGCGTCCGAGGACCTCGTGGCGACGACCCGCAAGGGCCGCAACGTGCTCGGCCTCGACCCCGGGTCGCGCGCCCTCATGGCGATCGACGCGGCGGGCGACCACGTGGCGATCGTGGGCGAGAACCGGAAGCTCCTGGTCTTCCCGCTGGCGCAGCTCCCCGAGATGGGCCGCGGCAAGGGCGTCCGGCTGCAGCGCTACAAGGACGGCGGCGTCTCGGACGTGAAGGTGTTCCGGCTGGCCGACGGGCTGACCTGGAAGATCAGCCCCGACCGCACGCGCACCGTCTCGGAGGCGGACCTCATGCCCTGGATCGGCAGCCGCACCGAGGCGGGCCGCCTGCCGCCGACGGGGTTCCCGACCACGAGGAAATTCGGGTGATGCCGGAGCCGGGTGAGCGCAGGCTGCGGGCCAAGCGAGTGAACGAGCACGTCAAACTCGGCGTCTCTGCACTCAACACGCTCTCGCTCGCGATAACGGGCGCGGCTCTGGTTGTTCCTGGCGTCACGTCGTTCGACACCATACGCTGGCCCTGGATGCCAGCCGCCGTCGCACTACATCTGAGTGCGCACGGGCTTCTCACGTTGCTCAGGAGCGAGGAATGACGTTCGGCGATTCGATGTTGTCGCTGTCCTACTGGACGGTTCCTCTCGTCGGTCTCCTGGCCGGCGGCTTCGTCGTCCTGGTGGTCTGGCTGTACACGCGCGACTTCGATCGACGCTACCCCGACAGCCCGAAGTAGAACCGATCCGCGACGGACCTGCCGTCGCGATCGATCTGCTCAACGAGAAAGGGCACCACTGGGGCGCCCTACGTCTCGATAAGTTGCCAGCCGATGAACGGCCGGCGAAGTCCTCGGCTTAGAGCGTGCCGAAGCGGTAGGTGAAGCCGCCGCGCACGAGGTTGCCCTCGGTCGTGAAGCGGGACGTGTAGGAGCCGCTCGGGCCGCCCGGGATCAGCGAGTTCACCACCACGTTGCGGCTGCCGAGATCGTAGCGCAGGTACTCGGCCTTCACCGTGACGGCCGCCGACTGGAACAGGTTCAGGTAGCTGAGCAGGTTGAACTTCGCCAGGAAGCTGTCCGCCGGGATCGCGTACTCGACGCCGCCGCCGTAGACGTAGCCCGTCTCCATCCTGTTGTAGCGGCCCGCATACGCGAAGGCGCCGTCCGTGTTGCGCAGGAACGCCGCCTTGTAGTCGACGCCGCCGAACGCGAAGCCGCCGGTCCCGTAGACCAGGAACCGGTCGAACGCGTAGCCGACGCGGCCGCGAACGGTGCCGAGGTAGTCCAACTGCTGGCGGAAGCCGCTGATCTCGGGCGTGAAGGCGTTCGAGACCTGGGCCGGGCTGACGTAGCCGCGGCGGCGGTCGAGATCCATCGAGGTCGCGTCGGCCGCGATGCCGACCACGATGCCATTCCCCGGGACGAACTGGTAATCGTAGCCGATGCCACCGCCGAAGCTGGTCAGGCCCTCGGACGGGGCGCGGATCGCCGCCGGGCGGCGGCCCTGCGCGACGTTGAGCTGCGTGTTCGTGATGCCGGCCGCGTTGACGCCGTTATTGCCGCTGGTGCGGATGGTCTGGTCGTCGCTGAACGCGTAGCCCGACAGCGTGCCGGCGTAGAAGCCGGTCCACGTGAAGACCGGCACGGCCGCGTAGGCGGGCGGCGCGGCGCGGCGCGGCAGGTCGGCCGCGGAGGCGGCCCCGGCGATCAGAACCGACAATGCGGCTCCCTGAAGCAGGCGGTTCAACACGGCGGAATCTCCAGACGACATCGTTGCATCCAGATAACGCGGAACGCGGGTTTTCCGTGTTGTATTCCGGCAACTTGTGGGGGAGACCGTACCGAAACAGTCACGATCGGGCCGTTTGGCCCCGCATGTCCGAACAACGTACTTAATCGACCCTGACCCAGCCGGACGGCATGAGGCGCTGCTGGGGCCGGAACCGGGCCTTGTACTCCATCTTGCGCGACCCCTCGACCCAATAGCCGAGATAGAGGAACGGCAGCCCCTCGGCCCGCGCGCGTGCCATGTGGTCGAGGATCATGAAGCTGCCGAGCGAGCGATCGGCGAGGTCTGGATCGAAGAACGAGTAGACCATCGACAGCCCGTCGGCCAGGATGTCGGTCAGGCACAATGCGATCAGCGGACCCTGCCCGCGGCCGTTGATGGCGGTGTCCGGTCCGCGCCTGCGATACTCGACGATCCGGGTCTCGACGTGGCTGTCCTCGACCATCATCGCGTAGTCGAGCACCGACATGTCCATCATGCCGCCATCCGCGTGGCGCGCGTCGAGGTAGCGCCGGAACAGCGAATATTGATCGGCCGAGGGCCGGTTCGGCACGACCTCCCCGACGATGTCCCGGTTCGCCTTGAGCAGCCGGCGCATGTTGCCCGACGGCCGGAACTCGCCCACGAGCACGCGGATCGACACGCAGGCCCGGCACGCCTCGCAGGCCGGACGGTAGGCGATCGTCTGCGAGCGCCGGAACCCGCCCTGGGTCAGCACCTCGTTCACCTCGCGGGCGCGCTTGCCCACGATATGCGTGAAGACCTTCCGCTCTTCGCGCCCCGGCAGGTAGGGGCAGGGCGAAGGCGCCGTCAGGTAGAATTGCGGCGCGTCGCGCGGGTGGGAGGTCACGTCGGCAGACACTCGGGCAGGGGCGACGACGTTGTCGCGCCCGGCCGCTCCGGGCGCAAGCGGGTCGAGTGTCGCCGGACACGCGCCATCATGCCGGCCTCCGCAGGACGACGAGGGCCGCCAGGAGATCGTGACCGAGACGTCGGTCCGCCCGCACGAGTCCGATCGCGACGTCGGCGAGGAGCAGCAGGAAGGTCGAGGCCGCGACGTAGAACAGGAGCGCGTGGGCGCCCGCCACGAGCAGCCCAACCGGTCCGCCGGTCTCGGCATCGTGCACGGCGAGGCCTGCGATCCTCATGCCGAAGGTCGACCGACGCGAACCGCCCACCGTGACGGCGCTGTAGAGGATGGCCGTGCCCGGAACCAGGACGGCGTAGAGCATCCAGCCGAGCCCGAACGTGATCACGCCCGCGACCCCGATCAGCAACCCGAAGAGGAGGGTCAGCGTGAAGATCACCGTGAGGTCGACGAGATAGGCGACGAAGCGGCGGCGCAGGACGCCGTGCGTCCGGAGTTCGGGAGTCATGCCGCGCCTCATGCGCCGGCGTCCGAGAGGCCGCTCGGTCCGATCCGGCGAGGGTTCAGCCCGTCCGCCGCGAGCGCCTCGTAGATCGACGCCGTGTGTTTCGCGTTGCGGGTCTCGATCGTGAAATCGACCGTGACGCCCTTCGCCGGCACGTCGAGGAACAGTCGTCCGTGCGAGACCTCCAGGATGTTGGCGCCGAGCGCGCCGAGCCGCGACGCGACGTTCCCGAGGAGGCCCGGGCTGTCGTTCGTGGTGATCCGGAAGGACGCGATACGGTCGTCGCGCTCCAGTTCGCGTACCATCACGGAGGCGAGGAGGCGCGCGTCGATGTTGCCGCCGCAGAGCACCAGACCCACGCGCCGGCCCGCGAACAGGTCGGGCCGCGCCAGCATGGCGGCGAGCCCGGCCGCGCCCGCGCCCTCCGCCATCGTGCGCGAGCGCGTCGCGTAGGCGGCGACCGCCCGTTCGAGGCACGGCTCGTCGACGGGCACGATCTCGGACACGAGGTCGCGCACGATCGGCAGCGTCAGACGACCGACGGTCTTGACCGCGATGCCCTCCGCGAGCGTCGGCCCGCCGATCGGCCGGTCCGCGCCCGTCAGCGCGTTCGAGAAGGACGGGTAGAGCGCGGCTTCCACGCCCACGATACGGATCGCGGGCGCGACGGCCTTGGCGGCGACCGCGATGCCCGAGATCAAGCCGCCGCCGCCGATCGGCACGACGATGTCGTCGAGATCGGGGTAGGCTTCGAGCATTTCGAGGGCCAGCGTGCCCTGGCCCGCGATGATGTGGGGATCGTCGTAAGGGTGGACCATGACGAGCCCCTCGTCTCGCACGAGGGCGGCGGCGCGATCGGCCGAATCGCCGAGCGTATCGCCCTCGAGGATCACGCGGGCGCCGTGCGCACGCGTGTTCTCCGCCTTCACGAGCGGCGTGCCGAGCGGCATCACGATCGTCGCCGGGATGCCGAGCCGGCGGGCATGGTAGGCGACCGCCTGGGCGTGGTTGCCGGCCGACATGGCGACGATCCCCCGCGCCCGCTCGCCCGCATCCAGGCTCTCGAGCTTGGTCAGCGCGCCGCGCTCCTTGAAGGAGCCCGTCGCCTGCATGTTCTCGTACTTCACCACGATATCGGCGCCCGTGAGATCCGAGAGACCGGGTGCGGGCATGGTGGGGGTCGCGAGCACCCGCCCGGCAATGACGGACGCGGCACGCCTGACGTCCTCGGCCGAGACCACCTCAGCGCGTCCGCGTCGGTTCGAGCGCCGAGCCGAACAGCCCCCGCGGCCGCAGCACGATCGCCCCGATCAGGATGGCGCAGAGCGCCATGTCGCGACCCTCGATCGGCATGGTGGCGGACCAGATCGTCTCGAAGGCGCCGATGACCAACCCTCCCAGAAGTGCTCCTCCGACGGACCCGATGCCGCCGAGGACCGATGCCGCGAGCGCCTTCAGCCCGAGCTGAAACCCGCCCGCGAACCCGAGCGCCCCGAATTGGACGGCCGTGAGGCCGCCCGCAAGCCCCGCGAGGCCGCCCCCGAGGCACAATGTGGCGGCGAGCAGCGCGCGTCGATCGATCCCGAAGAGCGCGGCCGCGACGGCATCGTCCGCGCAGGCCCGCCATGCCCGCCCGAAGCGCGAGCACCGCATCGCGAGGACGAGCCCCACGGCCGCGAGCGCGCCGGTCGCGGAGGTCACGAGCGAGACGGACGTCGCGGTCACGATGAAGCTCCCGGCCCTGGCGATCGGCATGGCGCCGCCCATCGGCGAGACCCATGCAGGAGCCGGGCCGCCGGCGAGCCGCAGGTACTCCATCAGCGCGAGCGACATCCCGACCGTTGCGACCAGGCTCGCCTGCGTGCGGGAGGCCGGGACGGCCGCGAAGGTGGCGTACCCGGCCACCGCCGCGTGGAGGGCGGCGGCCATCATCGCGACGAGCAGCGCCGCCACGATCGCGGGCAGCGTGAGCCCCGTCGACGGCGTGAACGCCGCGACCGAGATGCCGATCGCGACGCCACCGACCGCCGCGATCTCCCCGAAGCCGAGGTTGATCCGGCCCACCAGCCCGAACACGAGCGCGTAGGCGGCCGCGAGGAGCGCGGTGATCGCCGCCCCGGGCAGCCCGCCCAGCCCCTGCTGAACCGCGTAGGCGAGACCCGTGGACCATTCGGGCAGGCCGGCTGTCGGGTCGCCAGGACCCGGATCACCCGCGACGCCTTCGGGCGTGTCGAGATAATAACGGTTGAGCATGTAGAGCCGCGCGCCCGAGACAGGGCCGCGATCGGTCGTGATCCCGGAGAGTTCGACGCGCCCGGTCCCGTCGGCGAAACGGCAGATCGCGTAACGGGTGACGGTCCGCCCGTCGCGCAACGTCCTGTAATCGATCCGCAGAGAGCGCGCTTCGGGACCGCCGGCGGTGCGGATCACCTCGATCCGGCCCCCCTCGTCCTCGACCGCCGGGAGCGCCGAGCGGCAGAGCCGCGCCTGATCGGCGTCGACGACCGCGCAGCCGGAGAGCGCGAGGGTCAGCCCCGCGACGAGTGCGGCGCGGGCAGGGCGTGTCGCACGGAGGTGCGATGCAAGGCCCGACGTGTCTGGCGAACTCGCGCGGCTCCCTCTCCCGGAGGGGAGAGGGTTGGGGTGAGGGTGCGCCCTCACCGGAGAGGCTCTGCCCTCACCCTGTCCCTCTCCCGTCCGGGAGAGGGGACCCCGCGCCCGACCTGCGGCCGGCTAGCTCTGACGCCGCAGGCGCTCCGCCACGCGGGGCGCGTAATAGGAGATGATGCCGTCCGCGCCGGCGCGCTTGAAGGCAATGAGGCTCTCCATCATCGCGCGGTCGCCGTCGATCCAGCCCTTCTGCGCCGCCGCCTGGATCATCGCGTACTCGCCGGACACCTGGTAGGCGAAGGTCGGCACGTCGAACGTGTCCTTCACCCGGCGGATCACGTCGAGATAGGGCAGGCCCGGCTTCACCATCACCATGTCGGCGCCCTCCTCGAGGTCGAGCGCGACCTCGCGCAACGCCTCCGCGCCGTTCGCCGGGTCCATCTGGTAGGTGAGCTTGTCGCCGACGAGCTTGGTGCCGAGCGCGTCGCGGAACGGGCCGTAGAACGCGGAGGCGTATTTCGCCGCGTAGGCCATGATCTGGACGTCGAGGTAGCCCGCGCGGTCGAGCGCCTCGCGGATCGCCCCCACCCGGCCGTCCATCATGTCGGAGGGCGCGATGATGTCGGCGCCCGACGCCGCCTGGATCAGCGCCTGCTCGACCAGGACCGCAACCGTCTCGTCGTTGAGGATGCGGCCGCGCTCGTCGAGAAGTCCGTCATGGCCGTGGCTCGTATAAGGGTCGAGCGCGACGTCGGTGATGAGCCCGATCTCGGGGCACGCCGCCTTGATGGCGCGCACCGCCCGGCAGACGAGGTTCTGCGCGTTCAGCGCCTCCGAGCCGCGCGCGTCGCGCAAAGCCGGATCGGTATAGGGGAAGACGCCGATCGCCGGGATGCCGAGGGCCGCCGCGCGCTCCGCCTCGCGCACCGCCTCGTCGACGCTGAAGCGCTCGACGCCGGGCATGGCGGCCACCGGGTCGCGCCGGCCGGTCCCCTCGACGACGAAGATCGGCCAGATCAGGTCGTCCACGGTCAGCACGTTCTCGCGCACCAGACGGCGCGCCCACTCGCTCTTGCGGTTTCGCCGCGGCCGGGTGCGCAGGTTCAGCGGCGCGACGGTCGGGTCCAGCGTCTCGCGAACGATCTCCCGGAAGGCAGGGCGCTCGAACGACCTCAATCTGGCTGACACGTGGACCCTTTCCGGCGGACGCTTCGGGACGGCCCTCCCTAGCACATTCGAACGCCTCCAAAATACCGGGTTCGGGGGTGCCGAGGGAGGCGGATTGACGCTCCGGCGAGCCGGGCGCTAAGCCGCCCGGTCAGGAGACCCGATGAGCGAGCCCGAGATCATCTGCGAGACGCGCGGCGCCGCGGGCCTCGTCACGCTGAACCGCCCGAAGGCGCTGAACGCCCTGACGCTCGCCATGGTGCGCGGCCTCGCCCGCGCGCTCGACGCCTGGGAGGCCGATCCCGCGGTCACGCGGATCGTCGTCACGGGAGCCGGGGGCCGCGCCTTCTGCGCGGGTGGCGACATCCGGCAGCTCTACGAGGCGGGACGGGCCGGGCGGCACGCCGAAGCCTCGACCTTCTGGCGCGAGGAGTACCTCCTCAACATCCGCATCAAGCGCTACCCCAAGCCCTACCTGTCGCTCATCGACGGGATCGTCATGGGGGGCGGGGTCGGGGTGTCGCTGCACGGCAGCCACATCGTGGCGGGCGACCGCTACCTCTTCGCGATGCCGGAGGTCGGGATCGGCTTCTTCCCCGATGTCGGGGCGACCTACGCGCTGCCGAGGCTGCCGGGCGAAGCGGGCACTTATCTCGCGATGACGGGCGCGCGCATCGGGCCGGACGACGCGGCCGCGCTGGGGCTCGCGACGCACCGCGTCGGGTCGGACGCGGTCGCCGCGTTGCCGGACCGGCTCGCGGCCGGCGACCCGGTCGACGCCGTCCTGGTCTCGCTCGCGACGCCGATCGGCGATGGGCCTGCCCAGCGCGAGCGCCAGGTCATCGGCGCCTGCTTCGCGGCCGGGAGCGTCGCGGCCGTGCTCGACCGGCTCGATGCGGCGGCCCGCGACGGCTCGGCCTTCGCGGGCGAGACCGCCGCGACGATCCGGACGAAATCTCCGACGAGCGTGAGCCTCGCCTTCGCGCAGATGCGGCGCGGGCGCGATCTCGACTTCGAGGACGCGATGGCGACCGAGTTCCGCATCGTCAGCCGCATCCTCGACGGGCACGACTTCTACGAGGGCGTGCGCGCGACGATCATCGACAAGGACGGCAAGCCGGACTGGCGCCCGGCGAGCCTGGGCGAGGTCGGCGAGGCCTCGATCGCGGCGTATTTCGCCGATCTCGGACCCGCCGAACTCGAGGTCGTGCGCTAGATGGGCGTCCGGACCGCCCGGCAGACCTTCGACGTGGCGGCCGATCTCGACGACAGGCTCATCGAGCGGCCCGTCCGCCGGACGATCCGCTGGAACACCGTGTTGGTCGGCTTCATGCGGATGATGGCGGCGGTGTGGCTCGTGAAGGGGCTGCTCGCCTGGACGACCATCCTCGGGATCGGCGGCGGCGGGGTGCCGTTCGACGGGCGCAATCCGGGATTCCAGGCCGCGATCATCTACTTCGCGGTGATCGACCTCGTGGCGGCGGTCGGCCTGTGGCTGACCTCGACCTGGGGCGGCGTCCTCTGGCTGCTCGCGATCATCAGCCACCTGATCCTCGCGGCGTTCTTTCCGCGTTTCGTGTCGAACGGCGCGGTCATCATCGGACTTTTCATCGCGGCCATCATGATATACTTGACGGCATCATGGTTGGCGGCGATCGACGAAGCATAGTACGTCGTCGCGTAGTCTCAATTTGACGAAATATCAGGGTAAATTGATCTTCATTTTAGTGTCTGTTTACGACAAGGGGTAAATCGAGGATTCATCCTCTTACTTAAAGTGGTCTTCATCGCCGTAACCTACATTGGCCTCATCAGGGGACGGGGCAACCGGCCCGCACCAGACAGGGTGAGGCTACCATGAGCAATCTGGCGAAGAAGATGATCGCGCCGCAGGAGGCCGCTCACGAGCCGGTCGTCAAGACGCGCTACCTCGACGCGCTCCACCTCGTCGAGCGGC
>CAXUHE010000096.1:0-13644 GCA_964250725.1 uncultured Enterovirga sp.
CTGACAGGGCGCAAGATCATCGTCGACACCTACGGCGGCGCGGCCCCGCATGGGGGCGGCGCGTTCTCCGGCAAGGACCCGACCAAGGTCGACCGCTCCGCCGCCTACGCGGCGCGATATCTCGCGAAGAACGTCGTGGCGGCGGGTTTGGCGGAGCGCTGCACGATCCAGCTCTCCTACGCGATCGGCGTCGCGAAGCCGCTCTCGATCTACGCCGACCTCGCGGGTGCGGAGGTCGATGCGGAGAAGCTCGAACGCGCGTTGCAGGAGATCATGGACCTCTCGCCCCGCGGCATCCGCACCCATCTCGACCTGAACAAGCCGATCTACGCCAGAACCTCGGCCTATGGTCATTTCGGCCGAACGCCGGACGCGGATGGCGGGTTCTCGTGGGAGAAGACCGACCTCGCCGACGAACTCCGATCCGCCCTCTCCTGAGATCGGCTCGCGCATGGACGAGCCGGACGGAGCCGGCTCGTTCTTCGGCCGGCGCAAGGGCAAGGCGCTGCGGCCCGGTCACGACACCCTCGTCCGGACGCTCCTGCCGCACCTGCGGATCGACCTGCACGGGGGCCACGCACCGCTCGATCCCGTGGGCCTGTTTCCCCGAACCGTGTCATGTGTGCGCCTCGAGATCGGGTTCGGGGGCGGCGAGCATCTGACGCATGAGGCGCGCAGCCATCCCGAGGTCGGCTATATCGGCTGCGAGCCCTTCGTGAATGGCGTCGCGAAGCTGTTGGCCGTGATCTCGGCCGAGCGACTCGACAACGTTCGGATCTTCGACCGCGACGCGACCGAACTCCTGGCCGCCCTGCCGACCGGCTCCCTCGACCGCGTCGACCTCCTGTTCCCGGACCCTTGGCCGAAGCGCCGCCAGCGCAAGCGCCGCTTCGTGTCGGACGAGAACCTTGCGGCTCTCGCCCGGGTGCTTCGGCCACGCGCCGCGTTCCGGTTCGCGACCGACATCGACGATTACGCGGGCTGGACGCTCGCGCGCGTCCTGCGATCGCGCGACTTCGCCTGGGAGGCCGTGGCGGCGGATGACTGGCGACACCCGTGGGACGGGTGGCCCGGCACGCGCTACGAAGCGAAGGCGCGCGAGGCGGGTCGACCTACCGCCTATCTCGGCTTCAGGCGCCGCTGAAGCGGCACGGGCTTCGCGGCGGTCTCGCGGACGCGCAGGAAATGGAGCACGCGCTGGGCTGTCGGCGCCGGCATCGAGCCGAAGGTTTCTTCGGCTCGCCGGAAATGGTGAGCCTCCCGCATGGCGGGATCGCGCAGCTTGAGGAGCGAACGCACCGTCGCCCACATCCAGCCCCGCGCCCGGCCGATCACGATGAGGAGATCGTTGTCGCGCTCCTGGAACACGCGCTCCACCCCCCCGATGGAGAGCCCGCTGATCGCGGCCAACGCACAGATCGTCTCCGCCTTTCGTCCGTCCGACGCGAATCCGGAGAGGTCCTCCTCTTCCAGCGCGCGCACATCCGTGATGGATCGCACGACTTCCATCGCCGGCCCGTAATCCGGGGTCGACCGGTCGAGATCCGCCACGACGGATGTCGCGGAACGGTCGGTCGCGGACGCGACGGCGTCGCGGGACCCGCTCGTCAGCGAACCCGCGATACGGCGGCGCGCCGACTGCTTGGCGATCTCGACGAGTTGGCGCATCTGCGCCGGCGACAGGTCGTCGCGCTCGCCCAGGAGATCCTGCAACGCGTCGTCGGTACGGGAATGATCCAGCAGCGCCGCCGCGCCGACGGCCGAGAACCGCGCTCCCAGGTTCCCCGCGATCGCGTGGCGCACGACGCCATCGCCGAGGGTCACGATCACGTCCGTCACCATCTCCGAGACGCTTGTCCGCTCGCAGATGGCGAGCATGTGATCGCGGCCCCGCTCGGTCGCGATGCGCACGAGGTCCTGGTCGGCGAGTCCCGACCACCCGGCGAGCACGGGTCTCGCGACGATGACCTCCTGGTCACCCGCGAGGCCGAGCAGCGTCGATCTGGGCCCCTTCGACAGGCCGCAGAGCTTCTGGGCGAGGTCGACGCGGGCCCGGGTCTCGATCACGACCGAGAAGCGCTGGATCACCTCGTCGAACAGGGCGATCTGCTCAGGCGTGAGAGCGTCGCACTCCTGCAACATGAGGTCGACGATGCGCGAGACGGCCTGCGCGCGAACCTGCCCGGAGCCGCGCTGGATGCAGCCCTCGATGTCGCGGAACAGGTGGTTCATCTGGCTCATCGCGTCGATGATGGCCTGACTTCCTCACCAGAGGGTTAGCCGTTTACCGTCAGGGGTCTGTGGACGACTCAGCTCCCGCTTTGAACCCGCGGACTCCCTCGGGATATAGTCGTCGGGCACTGATTCGCGGTCGGCCGGACGAGCCGGTCGGCCCGGGTTCGGCGCGAGACGACATGGTCCGGCCGATGCACCGCCGGGCGCGCGTACCCAGACACCGCAGAACCGTTTCAGGACGAAATGCCCTCATTTTCGATGGATACGCCGCGCGCGGAACATCCGCTCGACATCGTCGAGCGGCTGGCCTGCATGAAAGACTGGAGCTTCGACCGGGCCGAGCTCGACGAGATGTCGGTCGCGGTCGCCGGGCGCTGGGCTGAGTACCACATCGCCTATACGTGGATCGAGAACGTGGAGGCGCTGCACGTCGCCTGCGCGTTCGACATCAAGGTGCCGGACCGGCGTCGCAACGAGGTCATGCAATTGATCTCGCTCGCGAACGAGCAGCTCTGGGTCGGCCATTTCGACCTCTGGTCGGCCGAGAACGTCGTGATGTTCCGCCACGCGCTGCTGCTCGCCGGCGGAGCGGAGCCGACCAACGGACAGTGCGAGACCCTGCTCAAGGCGGCGGTCGACGCGTGCGAGCGCTACTACCAGGCCTTCCAGTTCGTGCTCTGGGCGGGCAAGACGGCCCGGGAGGCGATCGAGGGCGTGCTCTTCGTCACCCAGGGCGAGGCCTGACCGCTCCCGCTTGATCGTGTCTCGACACGGTGCGATGCGGAGCGGATGACGGCAATCATTCATCCGCTTCCTGCCTCCCTCGTGCTCGCGGGCGCGGGGAAGATGGGCGGCGCGATGCTGGAGGGCTGGCTCGCGGGCGGGCTGCCGCCCGATTGGGTCGGCGTGATCGACCCGATCCCCTCGGCCGATCTCGTCTCGCGCGGCCTCATGATCGATCCGGCCGTCGCGGCTTCGCCTCCGCCCGAGGTGCTGGTCCTGGCGATCAAGCCGCAGACGCTGGCGTCCGCTGGGCCTGATCTCGCGCGTTTCGCGGGACCGGGCACGCTCGTCGTCTCGGTGCTCGCAGGCAAGACGCTCGCGGATCTCACCCGCGCACTGCCTCAGGCCGGCGCGTTCGTGCGCGCCATGCCGAACCTGCCGGCGTCCATCGGTCGTGGCGCGACGGGCGCCTTTGCGGGACCGGGCACGACGCCGCGCCAGCACGAGATCGCGAACGGGCTCCTCGGGGCGAACGGTATCGTCGAGTGGGTGGAGCGTGAGGAGCTCATCGACGCCGTCACGGCCGTGTCGGGCTCCGGCCCGGCCTACCTGTTCCACCTCGTCGAGTGCCTGGCGGCCGCGGGCCTCGCGGCCGGGCTCGAGGCGGGGCTCGCGGGACGCCTCGCGCGGGCGACCGTGACGGGCGCCGGGGCACTCCTCGATTCCAGCGATCTCGAACCGGCGGAGTTGCGCCGCAACGTCACTTCGCCCGGCGGCACGACGGCGGCGGCGCTCGACGTCCTCATGTCGGACACGGGCCTCGGGCCGCTGATGCGCGAGGCGGTCGCGGCGGCCAAGCGACGCGCGGGCGAACTGTCGGGCTAGCGCGTGTTCCCATCATTGGTCGGGCCTCCTACATAAGCCTCAACAGCGAGGAGCATTCCATGAACTCGGACCCGAACGGTTTCGGCCAGATGCCGGGCACTGAGCCATCCGCTTCAGGCACGCCGGAGCCACATCCCGCGCCCCCTAGGACGCGTGTCGTGGACGCGCTGATGCGGCTCGCGTCCGACCGGCCATGGGTCGACATCGAGATCGTCGACATCGCGCAGGAGGCCGGCGTGACGCTTTCCGAGATGCGCGACCTGTTCCCGTCCAAAGGCGCGATCCTCGACGGCTATACCCGCATGATCGACAAGAAGGTGATCGAGGGCACGAGCACCGACCTCGTGGGAGAGCCGGCCCGCGAGCGCATCTTCGACATCGTCATGCGGCGGCTCGACGCGATGGCGCCCCACAAGGAGGCGATCCGGCGCATCTCGATGGCGCTGCGTCGTGACGCCTTGTCGCTGATCGCACTGAACAGGTCGGGGCTGAATTCGGCCCGCTACATGCTGGCCGCCGCCGGCGTCCCGACCGAGGGCCCGCTCGGCTTCGTGAAGCTCCAGGGCTTCGTCGTCACGCTGTCCAGGGTCATGGAGACATGGTTCGACGACGACGACCCGACCGCCGCGAAGACCATGGCGAAGCTCGACGAGGAACTCGGGCGCGGCGAGCGTGTGATGGAGCGCGCCGAGGATGTCCGGCGCTTCACGGCGCCATTGCGCGCGATCGGGCAGGCGCTGATGGACGGGCGCAGCCGGATGCGGCGGTCCTATCGAAGCCGCGACGAGCGTGAGGCCGGCGAGACGACGGACCCGGCCGGGGCGATCTGAGCGCAGCCGCCCTGCGCGGCCGAGCCTTGTTGAGGCACGGCCGCCCTGCTAGCGGCACCGGACGGAGCGCGAGGCGATCCGGTTCGGATATCTCGATGCCGCTGACGCCCCAAATCGCGTTCGACGACTTCATGAAGGTCGACATCCGGGTCGGGGTGATCGTGTCGGCGGAGCCGTTCCCCGAGGCCCGCAAACCCGCGATCAAGCTCGTCATCGATCTCGGGCCGGAGATCGGGCAGAAGAAATCCTCCGCCCAGATCACGCGTCACTACACGCCCGAGATGCTGGTCGGCCGGCGCGTACTCTGCGTCGTCAACTTCCCGCCCCGTCAGATCGGCCCGATGCGCTCCGAGGTCCTGACGCTCGGCGTGCCCGACCGCGACGGCGAGGTCGTGCTGATCGCGCCCGATCAGGTCACGGATGTGGCGGCCGGCGGCCGGCTCTTTTGATCGAGGGACGGTCCAACGCGTCCGGACGCGTCCTGCTCGGCCTCTGCCTGGTTCTGACCGCCTTCAACCTGCGACCCGTCTTCTCCAGCCTGTCGGCCGTCTTGCCCGAGTGCTTGGCCGGGATCGGTGGCTCGGCCTTCGAGGCCAGCATGCTCACGACGGGGCCCGTCCTCTGCCTCGGCCTGTTCGCGCCTGCCGCACCGATCCTGGCACGCCGGTTCGGCGCCGAGCGCGTCGTCCTGGCTCTCCTCGTCCTGCTCGCACTCGGAACGGGATTGCGCGGTGTCCCGAGCTTCCCGGCGGTCCTGGCCGGCTCCGCCGTGGCCGCGGCCGCGATCGCCGCGATGAACGTGTTGCTACCCGGGCTCGTGAAGCGCGACTTCCCGGACCGCATGGCCTTGATGACAGGCCTCTACAGCATGGCGATGTGCGGAGGCGCGGCCATCGCCGCGGGTGCGACCGTTCCACTGGAGCGCGCGCTCGGCGGATCCTGGGCCGGAGCGCTCGCCGCCTGGGCCGTACCGGCGGCGCTCACGGCCGCTCTCTGGCTCACACGGATCCCGTCGCGCTCACCCGTCCTGGGAGCGCTCGCTTCGGCTCCACCGATGTGGCGCGATCCGATCGCCTGGCAGGTCACCGGCTTCATGGGCTCGCAATCCGCCATGGCGTACTGCGTGTTCGGTTGGCTCGCGCCCATCCTGCGCGAGCGCGGCATCGATCCCGCCAGCGCCGGCTACGTGGTCTCCGTGTCGATCCTGACGCAGGTCGCCGCGAGTTTGCTGGCCCCCTGGCTCGCGACGCTCGGACGCGACCAGCGCGCCGCGGGCGTGGCACTCGTGGCTCTCGCGACCGCGGGCTTCATGGGAATGATGTTCGCGCCGCTCTGGTCGGTCTGGATCTGGGCGGTGCTGCAAGGCTTCGGCCAAGGCGGCCTCTTCGCCGTCGCGATGACCATCATCATCCTGCGCTCGCCGAATGCCGTGGTGGCGGCGCGGCTCTCCGCGATGGCGCAGGGTGTCGGCTACGTGCTGGCGGCGTTCGGCCCGCTGCTCGTCGGGCTGATCCGGGGGCGTGCCGAGACGTTCGCGCCTGCAGCAGTTCTGATCGGCATCATCGGCCTCGTGGCCGCGCTCGCGGCGGTCGGTGCGGGCCGTGCCCGGCTCGTGCGCGCCGTCTGAGCATCAGGCCGGCAGGCGCACCGTCGCGCGCAAGCCGCCGAGCGGCGAGGCGCCGAGGACGATGTCACCCCCGTGCGAGCGCGCGATGTCGCGCGCGATCGCGAGCCCGAGGCCGGACCCGCCCTCGTCCTGGTTGCGAGCCTCGTCGAGCCGTACGAAGGGCCGGAACACCTCCTCGCGCGCCTCGGGCGTGATGCCCGGACCGTCGTCGTCGACGTTGACGACGAGCCAGCGCGTCTCGTGGCTGGCCGAGATGGCGATCCGATCGCCGTGCCGGGCGGCGTTCGACAGGAGGTTGGACATGAGCCGCCGGAAGGCGTCGGCGCGCACCGTGATGATCGGATCCCCGGCGATCTCGACGCTCGTCTGATGGCCGGAGCGCTCCGCGTCGCCCTTGAGCTCGGCCAGCAGCGCCGCGAGGTCGCTCGCCACCGCCGGCTCGCCGAGATCGCCGCGCGCGAAGGCGAGATAGGCCTCCAGCATGCGGCCCATCTCGTCGACGTCGCGCTTCAAGTCGTCGACGTCCGACGTCTGGTCGATCAGAGCGAGCGAGAGCCGGAACCGGGTCAGGATGGTGCGCAGGTCGTGGCTCACACCGTTCAGCATCGTGGTGCGCTGGTCGATGGCGCGCTCGATGCGCCGCTTCATCTCGATGAAGGCGTGCCCGGCCTGTCGGACCTCACGCGCGCCGCGCGGACGGAACTCGATCTCGCGCCCGCGTCCGAAATCCTCCGCCGCGGTCGCGAGCCGCTGAATCGGGCGGATCTGGTTGCGCAGGAACAGGATCGCGACGCCGAGCAGGATCAGCGATGTGCCGACCATCCACAGAAGGAAGATGTGCGAGTTCGACGCGTAGGCCTGGCTGCGCCGCGCCGTCACCCGCAGCACCCCGTCCTTCATGAGGACGCGGATCTCGATCCAGTTCGACCGGCCGACCGTGTCGATCCAGAACGGGAGCCCGATCTGCCGCGTGATCTCGTCGGACAATGCCTCGTCGAGGAGGGAGAAGAACGGCTTCGGTCCGGGCAGCGGCAGTCGCGCGCCCGGCATGAACTGGACGTCGAGCGCGAGACGCTCGGCCGCGATCCGGGAGAGCGTGTCCCCCAGGGGATCGTCCGTGAGGGTCTCGTGCAGGTCGATCAGAGCCGCGATGTCGGAGGTCACGGCGGCCGAGAGCCGCTGGGTGACGAGCTGCCAATGGCGCTCCATGAACACGTAGGCGATGACCGACTGGAGAAGGACGACGGGCGTGATGATGATGATGAGCGAGCGGGGATACAGCCCCTTCGGCATCACGCCGGAGATGGCGCGCGCGATCCGGCGCGGCAGCGAGCGGCCGGACGCCTTGGGGGCGAGCGCCGCCTCAGCCATCGACGGCCAGCCGGTATCCGACGCCGCGCACCGTCTGGACGTAACCCGGATTGGCGGGATCCGCCTCGATCTTGCGGCGGAGCCGGTTCATCTGGACGTCGACAGCCCGCTCGTTCGGTCCGCTGTCGGGGCCGCCGGAGAGCTCTTCGCGCGAGACCTCGCCACCCGCGCGATGGCCGAGGATCGTCAGGATCTCGCGCTCGCGCTCCGTGATGCGGATCAGTTCCCCATCCCGGCGCAGCTCGCCGCGATCGAGCCTGAAGGTGAAAGGGCCGAACCTGATGGCGTCGCTCGGTGGCGCAGGGCGGGATGGGACCACCCGGCGTTTCAGCAGGTTGCCGAGCCGCAGGATCAGCTCGCGCGGGTCGAAGGGTTTGGCGAGGTAGTCGTCCGCCCCGATCTCGAGGCCCTTCACCCGGTCGGAGGGGTCCGATCGCGCGGTCAGCATGAGCACGGGCACGTCGGAGGACACCCGCAGACCCCTCATGAACTCGAACCCCGTCTCGCCCGGCATCATCACGTCGAGCACGAGGGCGTCGAACACCACGCTGCCGCCTTTGGCGCGCGCCTCGGGCGCGCTCGCGGCCGTGGTGACCCGGTAGCCGTTCTCGCCGAGGAAGCGCGACAGGAGGTCGCGAAGCCGCCGGTCGTCGTCGACCACCAGGATATGCGGCGCGTGGTCCGCCGGTTCGCCAGAAGCGCTCATACGGCTTCCTTATCCTGCCATGGTGTCCGGCGCATCCTCGCACCATGCGGTCCGCCCCCGAACGGCGCGTTCGGGCATGTCCGTCCTGCCATGCGTCGATATCGTTGACAGGCCGGAGCGGCCCCCATAGGCGTCCCTCGCGAGCCGCGGCGAGAGCCGGAGACGGGAGCCGGACCACGGACCCACGCGGACTCGGGCGCCCGAGGAGATTGCGATGAGCGTGCTGCCCTTCGATCAACGCGACGGCTGGATCTGGTTCGACGGCGCGCTCGTGCCGTGGCAGGAGGCCAAGCTCCACGTACTCTCGCATGGCCTGCACTACGCCTCCTCCGTCTTCGAGGGCGAGCGGGCCTATGGAGGGGCGATCTTCAAGTCGACGCAGCATTCCGAGCGTTTCCGGCGCTCGGCCGAACTCCTGGACTTCACAATCCCCTACTCTGTCGCGGAGCTCGACGCTGCCAAGGCGACGGTGGTCGCGAGGAACGGCATCCCGGACGTCTATGTCCGCCCGGTCGCCTGGCGCGGCTCGGAGATGATGGCGGTGGCGGCGCAGAACGCGACCGTGCACGTGGCGATCGCGACCTGGGCCTGGCCCAGCATGTTCGACGTCGAGCAGAAGATGAAGGGCATCCGGCTCGACATCGCGGAGTGGCGCCGGCCCGATCCCAAGACCGCCCCCTCCGCCTCGAAAGCGGCCGGCCTCTACATGATCGCCACGATGTCAAAACATGCGGCAGAGCGTAAGGGATACGCGGACGCCCTGATGCTGGATTGGCAGGGCCGCGTCGCGGAATGCACGGGCGCGAACGTGTTCTTCACGCAGGATGGCGCGCTGCACACCCCGATCGCGGATTGCTTTCTCGACGGACTGACGCGGCAGACGGTCATCGGTCTCGCGCGGCATCGCGGCATCGAGGTGGTGGAGCGGCGCATCATGCCGGACGAGCTCGGCTCCTTCAGCGAGTGCTTCATCTGCGGTACGGGCGCGGAGGTCACGCCCGTCTCCGAGATCGGGCCCCACACGTACCGGCCGGGCAATCTCTCGCGAACGCTGGTCGAGGATTACTCAGCCGCTGTCCAGCCAATCGCCAGGGCGGCATAGCGGCAGGGCAGACGCGACTTCGTCACGAGCCTGTGGAGACCCCCCGGACTTGTAAAACCCGGGGAACACACCCGTCGACCACGCGTTCTGGCCTGAGAACATTTCAGGAACGACACATGGCTACCGCACCCAAGACGGATCATCATCCCGAGCACGCCGACAACCCGAAGCTCGACCCCGAGACGGCAGGACCATCGAACCAGATCAAGGACCCGAACGATTGGGTCACGGGCCACGAGCCGATGACCGGCGCGCAGGCCTCCTACCTGAAGACGCTCTCCGAGCAGGTGCACGATCCGGACGCCTACGATCCCGAGATCGACAAGGCGGAAGCCTCCAAGCGGATCGACCACCTGAAGCATGAGACGGGCCGGTGACGCCTCTGCTCTCCAATGTCTGAGATCCTCAAGGGCGGCTCTCCACGGGTCGCCCTTGAGTCCGAGCGCAGAACGAACCATATATGTCACGCGGTCTACCCGCCGCGGGATCGGCCCGCTCAGGTTCAGGAATGCGCACGCAGACCTTCTCTCTCATGTTGTCTCTCGGGCGATCGCTCGCGATGGCTGGCCTCGCGACGCTCGTGATCATCGGGTCGGTCGACGCCCGGCCGGGTGGCGGGTTCTCTTCAGGGTCGCGAGGCTCGCGCACGTTCAGCGCGCCGGCCCCGACCGCGACGGCGCCGAGTTCGGTGCAGCCGATGCAACGCACGGAAACCATCAATCCTGGCCTGTCGCGACCGGGTCAGCTGGGCGCTCCCGTGGCGCAGCCTCGCCGCTTCGGCTTCGGGAGCGGCCTTATGGCCGGGCTCCTCGGCGCCGGGATCTTCGGCATGCTGTTCGGCGGCGGCTTCTTCAGCGGCTTGTCGGGTCTGGGCTCGATGTTCGGCTTCCTGGGACAGATCATTCTGTTCGCTGGTCTGGCGTGGCTGGCCCTGCGGTTCTTCCGCAGGCGCAGCGAGCCGGCCTTCGCGGGACCGGCATCCGGCAATGCCCGTTCGGCGTTGGGCGGCGTTCCGCTCGGTGGCGGCATGACGAGCGGCGGCCAGGCCGCGTCCCCCGCTCGGCCCGAGCGTCAGGACGCGCTCGGGATCGGACCACAGGATTACGAGGCGTTCGAGCGCAACTTGGCCGGCGTTCAGACGGCCTACGGCCGCGAGGACATGGCGACGCTGAGCCGGCTCGTGACGCCCGAAATGCTGCGCTATTTCAGCTCGGACCTCGAAGCCAACCGCAGCCGCGGCGTCCGTAACGAGGTGTCCGATCCGAGGCTGCTCCAGGGCGATCTCGCGGAAGCGTGGCGCGAAGGTGCGACCGATTACGCGACCGTCGCCATGCGGTTCTCCATCATCGACGTGATGATGGACCGCACGAGTGGGCGTATCGTCGGAGGTGAAGCTGGACGACCGACCGAGGTCACCGAACTCTGGACCTTCCGCAGGGACGGCCGCGCGGCCTGGATCCTGTCGGGCATCCAACAAGCCAGCTGACCTCACCATCTCGATCGAGAAGCGTCCGCCTCGATCGAGAAGCTTCCGCGCAAGGAAAGCCGCCCAAGAAAAAGGGCCGCCACAAGGGCGGCCCAAGTCAAGGGAGGAAACGCCCAAGGTGGGCAGCTGTAACGCGGCAGGGCCGCTTTGCTGCGACGCAAAAATATGTTTCGACCTCCCGCGCCGCAAGATCAAATGAGAGTCAACGCTGCCCAGTTTTGTTGCGCGCCACTCACGAGTGCATCGAACGTGGCACGAGGTTAAGGCGTCGTGGCCGATCGTGAGCCGGCTGGAACCCTGTCCGCTGCCTCCGGTTGACTCGTCAACAGATGGAAGGAGAACACGATGGAGGTCGTTCCTCACATCCCCCTCAAGGATGACGATGGGATCGGCGGGGCGCCCGCATCAGGGTCTTCCGACCCGAGACGGGAGCCGATCCCGGGTGGCAACATCCCGACCGAGGTGCCCCCGATGGAGCCAGACGAGCTGCCCGATACCGGCCCGAGCGGTCCACGCACCCCCTACCCGGTGAACGATCCCGGCATACTCGACCCGACCGGACCAGGCTCGGAGCCGGATTACCTGCCCGGTCGACCAACGAGCCCGATGCAGCTCTGAGTTCGACCGGTTTAATGGTCGCCCTGAGACGAACGGATATCCCGGGGCGAGTTCAGTATATCGAGGAGGCCTTGCGCGATGTGGCGGGCCTCCTCGTCGCTGAGACGAAGCACGAAGGGCGGCAGCGGCCCGGCCTGCAGCGCAACGACGGCCTGGCCGTTCTCGTCCGTCCCGACGTCGATGCCAGGCGACGTCACGTCGAGGAACTCGTCCTCGCCATACTCCTCACTGTCGTCGTCGCCGTCGATCTCCTCGTCGTCGTCGGATTCGATGCGCAGCAGCATCTGTCCGAGCGCCAGCACGAGCGATTGCGCGGTGCCCGCATCCATCACCACCGCGGTCGTGTGGTCGTTCTTCTCGAACGCGAGTTGGATATTGTCGCCGTCGAGCGTGACAGAGATGCCGGCCATGAACGTCCTGAGACACCCGTCAGGATGGGTATCATGTGCATATATAGTTTTGTCGTCGCCGCAACGTGAGGCCCGGAGCATGAGGATTCGGCCATCGTGGTCTCGCGGCTCCGCCTTGTGCTTGAGCAGCGACCTGAGCGCGCGTACAGCGGCGACATGCCTCCCGTCACGCCCGACGACCTGTTCGCCTACCTCGACCGGCTCGGCATCGCGCACGAGACCGTGCGGCATGAGGCCGTATTCACGGTCGCCGAATCCGCGCACATCAAGACCGGCATCCCGGGTGCTCATTCGAAAAACCTGTTTCTCAAGGATCGCAAGGGCCGCCTTTTCCTGATGGTCGCCGAGCAAGCGACGGAAATCGATCTCAAGCACCTCCACGAGACGATCGGCGCGTCCGGCCGGCTCTCCTTCGCATCGGCGGCGTTGCTCGGCGAGACGCTGGGTGTGACGCCGGGCTCGGTTACGCCGTTCGCCGTCCTCAACGACCGGGATGGGCGGGTCACGGTGTGCCTCGACGCGGAGCTCATGTCGCACGCGCGGCAGAACTTCCACCCGCTCCGCAATACCATGACGACCGGGATCGCGGCTGCGGATCTCCTGGCGTTTCTGCGCGCGACCGGGCACGAACCGATGGTGGTGCGTCCGCCCGCGCCCGCCCTTTGAACCGCCGGGGCCCGCCCCCATCTGAACGTCATCGACAGACCGAGGACACGATGCTCGCCGAGATCATTCCGCCCCAGGCCGGCCTCATCAAGGACACGACGACCGCGACGTTCCGACAGGACGTGATCGCCGAATCCATGAACCAGCCGGTTCTGGTGGATTTCTGGGCGCCGTGGTGCGGACCGTGCAAGCAACTCACGCCGGTGATCGAGAAGGCCGTCAAGGCGGCAGGCGGAAAGGTGAAACTCGTCAAGATGAACATCGACGAGCATCCCTCGATCCCGGGTCAACTCGGCGTCCAATCGATTCCCGCGGTCTTCGCCTTCGATCGCGGGCAACCCGTCGATGGGTTCATGGGCGCTCTACCCGAAAGCCAGATCACCGCCTTCATCGAACGGATCGCCGGGCCGGTTGCCGGTGGTGTGGACGACCTCTTGGCGGAAGCGGCAGAGCGAACGAGCGAAGGCGATCACGCGGGGGCGTCCGAGCTCTACGCGGCGGTCCTCGCGGACGAGCCCGAGAACGTCGTGGCGCTCGCAGGACTGTCCAAGATCCACGTCGAGATGGGCGACCTCGAGGCCGCGCGGCGCTTCCTCGATATGGTGCCGGCCGCGAAGTCAAACGCGCCGGAGATCGCGGCGGCCCGTGCTGCGCTCGACATCGCCGAGCAGGCTGCCTCGGTGGGCGACCTCGGCGGTTTGGAGCAGGCAGTCGCCGCTTCGCCCGACGATCATGGGGCGCGGTTCGATCTCGCGGTCGGGCTCAGCGCCGCGAACCAGCGCGAGGCGGCGGTCGACCATCTCATCGAGATCGTGAAGCGCGACCGGACCTGGACCGAGGACGGCGCCCGCAAGCAGCTCGTCCAGTTCTTCGAGGCTTGGGGCCCGATGGATCCGGCGACGATCGCGGGCCGGCGCAAGCTCTCGACGATCCTGTTTCGATGAACGCGACCTACTCCACCCTCTCCGATCTTCTGGCGATCCTG
>CAXUHE010000097.1:0-13010 GCA_964250725.1 uncultured Enterovirga sp.
GCATCCGCACGCGCGTCAAGCGCCAGATGGAGAAGACGCAGCGCGAGTACTACCTGAACGAGCAGATGAAAGCGATCCAGAAGGAGCTGGGCGACAACGAGGATGGCAAGGACGAGCTCGCCGAACTCGACGAGCGCATCGAGAAGACCAAGCTCACCAAGGAAGCCCGCGAGAAGGCGAAAGGCGAGGTCAAGAAGCTTCGCCAGATGTCGCCGATGTCGGCCGAGGCGACGGTGGTGCGCAATTACCTCGACTGGCTGCTCGGCATTCCGTGGAACAAGCGCTCGAAGATCAAGAAGGACCTGCTCGGCGCCCAGTCGATGCTCGACCATGACCATTTCGGCCTGGAGAAGGTCAAGGAGCGGATCGTCGAGTACCTCGCGGTCCAGCAGCGCGCGAACAAGCTGACCGGACCGATCCTGTGCCTCGTCGGGCCTCCCGGCGTCGGC
Source organism: uncultured Enterovirga sp. (assembly GCA_964250725.1). Lineage (GTDB taxonomy): Bacteria > Pseudomonadota > Alphaproteobacteria > Rhizobiales > Beijerinckiaceae > Enterovirga. The sequence goes on from CAXUHE010000097.1 coordinate 450, forward strand.
AAGACCTCGCTCGGCAAGTCGATTGCGCGCTCGACGGGTCGCGAGTTCGTCCGCATGTCGCTCGGCGGCGTGCGCGACGAGGCGGAGATCCGCGGGCATCGGCGGACCTATATCGGGTCGCTTCCCGGCAAGATCATCCAGTCGATGCGCAAGGCCAAGACCTCGAACCCGCTCATCCTGCTCGACGAGATCGACAAGATGGGCATGGATTTCCGCGGCGATCCCTCCGCGGCGCTCCTCGAGGTGCTGGATCCCGAGCAGAACCACACCTTCAGCGACCACTATCTGGAGGTCGATTACGACCTGTCCGACGTGATGTTCGTGACGACCGCGAACACGCTCAACATCCCCGGCCCTCTGCTCGACCGGATGGAGGTGATCCGCATCGCCGGCTACACGGAGGAGGAGAAGAGCGAGATCGCCCGCAAGCACCTCATCCCGAACACGCTGAAGAAGCATGGTCTGGACGTGAAGGAGTGGTCGATCGACGACGAGGCGCTGCTGGAACTCGTGCGCCGGTACACCCGCGAAGCGGGCGTGCGCAATCTCGAGCGCGAGCTGTCGAACCTCGTCCGCAAGGCCGTGAAGGAGATCCTGATCACCAAGACGAAGTCCGTCGCGGTCACCATGCAGAACCTCGTCGGCTTCCTCGGCGTGCCGAAATACCGGTACGGGGAGGTCGAGAGCGAGGATCAGGTCGGCGTCGTCACGGGGCTCGCCTGGACGGAGGTCGGGGGCGAGTTGCTCACGATCGAGGGCGTCATGATGCCCGGCAAGGGTAAGATGACGGTGACGGGCAACCTGAAGGACGTGATGAAGGAATCGATCTCGGCGGCGGCGTCCTACGTCCGGTCGCGGGCGGTCGATTTCGGGATCGAGCCGCCGCTCTTCGAGCGTCGCGACATCCACGTTCACGTGCCGGAAGGCGCGACTCCGAAGGACGGCCCGTCCGCCGGTATCGCGATGGCGACCGCCATCACGTCCATGCTGACCGGCATCCCGGTGCGGCGCGACCTCGCGATGACGGGCGAGGTGACGCTGCGGGGCAGGGTGCTGCCGATCGGCGGGTTGAAGGAGAAGCTGCTGGCAGCCCTGAGGGGCGGCATCAAGACGGTGCTGATCCCTGAGGAGAACGCGAAGGACTTGGCCGACATACCGGATACTGTGAAGAACGGCCTCGACATCATCCCGGTCGCCCGGATGGACCAGGTGCTGGAGAAGGCGCTGACGTCGAAGCCGGTGCGGATCGAGTGGGAGGAGAAGCTGCCCTTGCCCGCGGCTGCGATCGTGGATCGTGACGGCGTCGTCGCTCACTGAGCCATACAGCTCACTGACATTAGTGCGACGAAAGGCGGGCTCCCGAACGATCGTTCGGGGGCCCGTTTCGTATTGGGCAGGTTGTGCCCGTCGCCACCGTCCGGGACTGGACAACGTAGTCCATCCCCGGCAGGTATCGGTTTGGTCGGGGCGGTTAGCTCAGTTGGTAGAGCAGCTGCTTTACACGCAGCGGGTCGGCGGTTCGAGCCCGTCACCGCCCACCAGATTTGTCAAGAACTTAGGCCGGTTTAGCCGCCCCGCTGTTTCCCAGGCCAGTCATGTGGGAAGCACGCGGGAACCATCAGGCCGGCCGTCGTCGGCCTCTCATCGTTATCAGCGCCTCCGGATTTTCTTCGCCAGGCGGTCGCAATGGGTTCTTGCCGTCGCTGATTCTGTTACGGCGGTCGAAATACTCTCGCACGGCAGGCCAGTAGCGCGCCTGAAAGAGGGGATCGATTGGCGGAAGGCCCTTCGGCTCCAGATGGGCCACGATGGCAGGCCAGAGGCTCGACCGGCCGCCGAGCACAAGCTTCGCGATCTCGGTCTCCGTCGGATAGAGGCAGGTCGGTTCAACTCCGGGAGGTTGCGGCTTGGTGGGCATGGTTGCTTCCCCGATGGCCTGGGAAGCATCCTGGACCGCCTAGGCTTTGTCGACCAGCTTCGGCCGCATCGTCCACCGGGCCTGCGCCGCCTTCCGGGCGATCTCCCGCCGCTGTTCAGGCGTGGTGTTCCTCTGCCGCGCCTCTGCGCCCCTGCGGCCCTTCTCCACCGCCGTGACCGGGTTGCGGATCTTGAGCGATCCCGCCGGCACGAGCACGAGCTTCGCCTTCAGGGCGCCGAGCGCGAGCGGCAGGCTGTCCCGCCCGATCGCGCGAGCGTTCTTCGCTGCCGGGTTCGACTCGCTGATCTCCAGCTTGGACGTGTAGCCCTCCGCCCAGCCGGCGATGAGGTCGAGCTCGAGCTGTGACAGGCCGAGCGCCTTCCGACGCGCCCGCAGGGCTCTGACGAGGTCGGCATAGCTCTCGATCACGAAGGCGGCCGGGACGGGGGAGGAGATCGGATGCGACATGGGCCGGAGTATCCCCCGGCCCACATGCTTGTTCACCGCACAAGCGAGCATCGCACGCATGGGCGGCGAGGAGCGAATTACGCCTCGGTCGCGATCAAAACGTGGGACGTGAGCGTCATGACGTTCCCGCAGCCCCCCGACCTAGATCGTCGAATGCGTTCGCGAGCGATACCAGGACACGATCCGCGTCGCGCATCGAGCCCTCGTTGACCTTGGCGCTGGCCATCATGGCGCCGGCCAGGATCGTCGCCATGTCCGCGACCGTGACGAATGCGGCCCCGTCCGGCGCGCTTCGATCGACATCGAGGCGTAACTTGCGTCTCCGCACACGGGAGGACGATACGGCGTGTTGCCCGAGGGCGTTCATCGACGATCCTCCTTCCGGCTGGACGCGATCGCGGTGAACAGCTTGCTCTCGACCACCAAGCGGTCCGGGTGATCGAGGAGGTCGCTCGCGATCTCGCCCGCGAGGCCGGAGAGGTAAGGGCGCAGGGTCTCCAGAGCGGCCCAGCTACCCGCCATGCTCTGCGCCCGGTCGTTGTCGGAACAAAGATCCGACGCCGACTCGTCGCCTCGGCAATCGAAGCGGCATCGCATCTCGATCATGATGACGGCCGCCGTCCTTGCGATGCACGGCGCGGCCGCAAGGATGTCGTCCTCAGCCTCATTCAGGAGTCCTACCCTGCGCTCGAGATCATCGTCGTCATCGTAGTCGCGGGTATGAGCGTGAACGTCAGCGGCCCGCCAACGCCGGAACAATTCGTCCATCGGATCGATCGGAGACGCGGCGCTGGCGATCGTGCCGGCCGCGGAGCCGCCCACGATGGCCGCCGCGGTGGCCGTGAGGAAGGTGCGCCGCGAGGATGCGGGCACCGTGCACTTCAAGTGATGGTCGTTCATGGGGTGGCGCTTTCGTCTGACGGCTTCTCACAGCCGTTGTCCGGTGACAGACCGGGCAGCCGGGAGGTGAGAACCTGCGAAAGCGACAGGTCGACGCGCTTTTAAGCCCGAAGGCTCTGGACATGGCGCGTCGCTCCCGGCCATAAGGGCCAGGTTGACGCGCGCCCGCCAAGGCACGCCGTCTCTGCGCAGCCGCCCCGCCAAGGGCCGCCACGCGTCACGCGATCGAGCCGCCAAGCGGTTCCGCGTCGAGCTATTCGTCCGGGTTCTCACACCCACGGACACGTTGCACCGAAAAGCCGCTGCGCCGCAAGGCCGGCGGCTTTCGTGCGTTTGTCGTAGGGCATGATGAAGCCGCGATCGCTAGTCCTTGCGCCCTCCTGCCTCAACCAAGGCGCATCGGTGCTCGCGTTGCTGCCCGAGAGCTTTGAGTCCTTAGGTGATTTTCGCAGGTGCTTTTGATGCCTGCAGGTCGGAATGATTGGGCGGAGGTAAATACAATGTCATCTGGACAGGGTGTCGGCCAAACCGCTCGGCCAATCGTTCTTTCAGCTCCTGCAGCGATCGACTCGCCGCCCCCATACCAATGACGAGCCAAATATGCTCGATGAGCCGCCGTAAACCGTAATGCTCATTCAGCCACTGGTGGTAATTCTGCCCGTGTCGGGGCCTTGGCTTGTTCTCTTTCAGCCATTTTGCCACGTCCGGATCAAGATACCCGTATATTAATTCCATCACTAACTTACCCCAATACTTAGGTCGTGAATGGACGGGACCCTTCCAATTGGTGAGTCTGCCAAATTCCCTCCAAAGCTCTTCTGGAAAGGTGCTTTCCCACTTTCTCATTTCATCAGATAGAAACTGCTTGAGCTTGAATTGTAATGCATCTTCAGCGCGCTCGTACTGGTACCCCGTTGCCTCGTCGACGAGCGCTATGATTCCAACCTTGCTGCAGGCACGCTCGAAGGAGAGTGCCTGCTTTGCGATTTGCATCTGTCGCGGAGTGAGTGCGAAGTCGCTACTGTCATTCAGGTGCTCCTGCAGGGCCATAGAATAGGCCGCGCACAGGTCCATGAACCGTTCGACTGGGAAGCCTACTGCGTAGCGGAAATGGCCCTCTCCTCCTCCCGTATCGAATTTGATGAGCGCAGGTATTGAGCCGTCTTCTGCAGGCTTCAAATCGTCGGGGAGGTAATCCCGGAGCGCCCTCACTTTCAGATACTCAGCTAGTTGCCCTCCCTCAGTTCCTATCAAGCCAACCACGACGCCTTTGAGGCTGAACACTCGCGCACCGTTATCCAGCACATAAACCGGGAGGACCGCTTCTCCGAAGGCAAGCGTGCCGGGATGTGTAGCTTTTGGAACTGGACGTGGACCAGCCATCTCAGCTTCGTCTATCCCGTCAGGGAAAGTCTCAAGAGGTATAGGCTGAAAATCGATGAGTTTTAGGTCGATGTCACGACTTTCAGCCAATCTCATCAGGGCTGCTTGCCATCGAGCTGGAATCGTTCCCGTCTTCTTCCAATACGAAACTGTGCTCTGACCTTTGCCAATGGCCTTTGCTAAGGCGGCAGGTCCACCGAATTTTGTGATCACACCGGTTGCGGAGTTCATTGCCGACCTCGCTTCAAAAAGCGGCGTCAACTTGCTCCGCTACCTTTTGAAGTCAAGCAGAATTTCTGAAGTCATCGCCCAGTCAGTTTGACGCCTAATCCAAACGTTGGTCATTGCGCCTCCTACCGCCCCATCGCGGCCCCGAGCGCGGGCGCCCGCTCCGGGGCGCTCTCGCCGGGCCTGAACCAGAACCCCTGCCCGTACTCCTTCATCGCCCGGTTCTCGCGCCGGGCGAAGCTGTTCGCGTAATCGGGGTCGAGCGCCCGGTGCAACTGGTCGAACACGAGCCGGTCGACCGCGAGGCGCGCATAGAAGAGGTTCTGGCCCGGCAGCGCGTGGTGCACGACGTCGATCAGGCCGGCCGGGTTGCCCTTCGTGACGAGCTTGTGGACGGCGCGCCCCGCATCGTCGATCAAGCCGCCGATCGGGCCTGAGAACTTGCCGACGATCGAGCGGTCGGACGACTCGACCGCATTCGAGATCAGGTCTCCATAGTAGCCGAGCCCGCCGCCCTGGACGGCGGCCTGCGTCCAGAATCTCGGCTGGTCCATGCCGATCGGATCCTTGCCGGCGAGGATCTGGCGGGCCTGGATGATGGCCGCCCCGGCCGCGATATGCAGGATGAGGAAGGTCGCGCCGTTCAGGATCTTGTTGCCGGTCGAACCCTCCGTCGCGATCTTCATGAGGTGCGTCATGACCATCGTCTGCGAGAACGACGTGAACATCGACAGATTGCGGGCGACCTCGCCCATGATCGTGCCGGCCTGCGTGCCTGCGGTCGTGACGGATCGCACCCGGGCGTCCGGCTCGAGCACGGCGTAGGCGCGTTCCGTCAATATGCCCTCGTACAGCTTGCGGGCGAGCGGGTCCGTGTCCGCCATCGACGAGTCGAAGAACTTGGCACCCCCGACATCCTGGAGCGGCCGAGCCCGGATCGTGTCCCACTCGGCCGCCGTGATCCGGTTGCGCTGCAGGAACCTCCTGAACGGGGCGTCGACAGATGCGAAGTCGCGATCGACCTGTTTCGCCGCGTAGCCGAGCATGTCGAGCGTGAAGGCCTTCTTCAGGCCCTCCGTCCACTTCTCCAGGCCAGATGCGCGGATCACGGTGTTGGACACCTTGCGGATTAGCCCGGAGGCGTCGACCTCGCCCGCGTAGCGCATGGTCGAGATCGCGTGATCGGAGACGGCGTGCCCGGTGACGAGCAGCCGGGCGGCATCCTCGTGCGACATGGGCGAGCTGACGAGCTTGTGGAGCACGCTGCCGAACGACATGCCGTTGGACCGCGCCGCGAGCAGCGTCGTGATGCTGTCGCCGACGATCGCCGGGATGATCGCGGACCCGAGAGACGAGCCGGCCATCAGCGATCGGAGGCCGCCGAAGAAGCCGGCCACCGCCGCCGAATCGACCCCGTTCGCGCGGCCGGACTGCACCGCATAGGTGCGCTCGATCGCCTTGGCGGACTCGCCCCCGAGCCACCGTTGCGGCCGCCAGGGCGATCCGGCCTCGCCCAGCCGCTCCGCCGCCTTCGCGTTCTTCGCCAGGAGCTCGGCCGTCGCCGCGTGGTTCGGGCCGAGAATGTCGATGAGAGCCGCTTCCTGCGACATGCGCCCGAGGTGCGATCGGAGCGTAGAGAGTATGTCCTGCCCGGGGCCGTACTGCCCCTGGAGCTTGAGCCACGCATCCGCGCCGGCCTGCCCGTCCGCGAACTGAAACGTCCGCATCTCGCGCGAGAACACGGGAGACGAGCCCGCTTCCGTGATGATGTCCCGGGTCGCCTTGTCGAGCAGCGCGGTGATGCGCGCCGGATCGGTCGCGATCTCGAACCGCTCCTTGTCGAAGATCCGCATGCCGCCCGCGTCCATCGCGGCTCGCACGTCCGCCTTAAAGGCGTCCGCTCCAATGCTGCGCACGCGGTCCGAGTTCCACGATTGCGGGAGGCGCCAATCCTCGTTCGCTTCGAACACCTTGCCGGCCTGCTTGACGTAATCGGTCCCGAACTTGACCGCCTTGCGCCAGCCGTCCGCGGCCGCACGCGCGACCTCGTCACCCGTGTCGACGCCGAAGATCTCGCGGACCATCGTTCCCGCGCCCTCGACATCCTGCTTGAGGCCGGCGAGGCGGGAGCGGTACGCCTCGATCCCCTCGTTGAACCGGGAGAACAGCGCCTCGCGGATCGTCTGCGCCCGCGTGTCGACGTTCGCGCCGCCGAGCCGGTAGATGTCGCGCGTGAGGAGCGCCATGCCGCCGGCCACAGGTCCCCACGGATGCGCGAATTGCTCCCGCTCGGCCGCGGTCTGGCGCATCGTCTGGAGCGCGACGGATCGCTTCTTCTCCTTCGCAGTCTGCGCCATCGTGCGGGCGGCCTGGAGCGCCGCCGCGGCCTCGGCCTGTGCCGGAGGAAGGTCGAGCGAGAACTTGCCCTGGTAGCGCCGTGACAGCGCCTCGGCCGCTCGCGCGTTCTCCGGCGTGATCTTGCCTTCGGCCTGGAGCTTCGCCAGGCAATTCGCGACGCTCATGGTGCGACTCCTATCGCGGCGGCGCCCGCGCCCGCGCCGATGATCCCGGCATCGATCAAGCACGCCTCGAGCTCGCGCCCGCTACGTTCCATGGCGTCGAGCTCGGCCAGCACGTCGTTCAGCGGTCGCTCGACGGTGCGCGATGTCCCGTCGGGATCGAACACGGTCTCGCGATAGATCGCGTCCGGCTGTTCCGCCCGAATATGCTCCAGGTCGTGAAGGATGTTCGCGGACACGGCGTCATCGGTCCTGAAGGCCTGGACGGCCTCCGGTCCGGCGTCCCGCGTCGCGGCCGTCGCGAGGTCGCGCGGCGGCGTGGACGCCGGCTCGGCCGCGCGTGGCGGCAGTTCCATCGCCGGTCCCGTGTCGATCCGCTCGCCGAACGTGATCGGGCGCTGCGTCGCCTCGGTCAGCAAGCGTTCCGCATCGGCCGGTGAAGAGGCGAGACGATCGGCGAGGGCGCGGCCCTCTCCAGGCGCCAGGTCGCGACCGTGCAACTGCACGTACTCCTCAATCTGAGGACCGATGCTGTCGCGGTAACTCTGAAGCACGCCCGGATCGATCGCGTCTCCCGCCGTCACGCGCTCGCCGCGCGCGATCTGCCCGACAGCCTGATACAACGCGTCCCGATGCGCGACCTCGCCCTCGACACCTGGGAGGACGTTCGTCGCGGCGATCTGCGCTTCGGACGTGGCCGCGTGGAGATCGTCGCGCGTGGCGGTCGGGAGCGGGCGCGGATCGATCCCGAGCAACCGGCCGAGCGCGCGGAAGCCCTGGCCCGCCACATGGAAGCCGGCGCCGAGCAGCGCGCCGCCCGCGCCCGCCTCAAGGATGTTCGCTCCGGCCTCCCCCGCCGCGCCGGGCACCGCCTGTTCACGCGTCGGGCCTGCCACGACTTCGTTGATCGCTTGCGACCCCGCGCCGATCGCGCCGAACTCAGCCGCGCGGACGAGCAACCCGCCGCTCCCGAGCCCGCCGAGCGGCAGGAGCGCCATGTTGATCGGATCGAGCGTGCCGCCGGCCAGCCCACCGAGAAGGCCCCCGGCCATCCCGCCGACGGTCTTCTCTCGTGCCGCCATCGTGCCGCTGTCGGTGCGGGCGCCGGCCATGCGAGCCCGGCCCATGCCGTCGATCGCCTCTTGCGTCAGCGGTTCGACGTTCAGGTCGGGGCGCTGAACCTTGAGCTCCGCGAGCTTGGCGTTGAAGCCTTCGATCGCGACCGAATCCGATCCGCCGTCGATCGGGGCGGGGTAGGGGAGGAGCGTGCCGGTTTTTGCCTTGACGTCCTGAACCAGGTCCTCGCCGACCCGGAAGCGCGCTGTCGCGAAGGCATCCGAGTTCGCCCACTCGCGCGCCGTGCGGAGCGACGAGTCGAAGGTCTCCGCGAAGGTGGCCGGCAGGTCCGGCGCAATGTTGCGGGAGGCGAGGTCGACCGCGTCACGGGCGGAGTTCTGGAATACGTCGAGCGTCACGGAACACCCATGCCGAGGCTGTAATCGTCGCTCCGGGGTGTTTGCGCGGGTGCCGCGGGCTGGCGGCCCTTGAGACTCAGCACGAAGGCGCGGCCATCCTTCGCGGCGTACATGGGCGCCGCGTCGTTCCCGTTGATCTGCACGAGATATCGACCATCACCGACGGCCTGGAGCTTCGCCGATCCGCGCACGTAATCCGCCGTGATCGGCCGTCCGTTCCCGGTCGTGACGCCCTGGAGGTCGCCGTCGGACAGGCCTGTCATGATCCCGTCGAAGTCGCGCTGTGTCATGCCACGCATCGGGGCGACCACGGGCGCGCCGTTCTGGCGGAGGATGCCTCCGGTCACATCGCTGGCCGCCTGCCGCAGACGCGTCGTGTTGACCGCGCCCGACGTGTCGGCGGCTTGAGCGGCGAGATACGCGTACCTCGCGTCGATCGCCTGGCCCATCGCGGAGAGCGGGCCGGCCGGGTCCATGCGGGTCGCGGGCGGGAAGGCGGAGACCGGGAGGCCCGAATCCTTCTCACGGGCGAAGGCCTCTTTCTGCGGCCCTTTCGATGGCACGTAGCGGTCGTCCGCCTGGATTGCCTGTTGCCCCATGAGGATTGACTTCGCGACGTCCGGCGCCTCCCCGGCGAGCCCACCCGCGAAGGCGAGCACGGCCGTCTCGCCCGACTGCCCGAGTTTCGCGAGTGTGGCGTTGCGGACCGGGTCCGGCATCTGTGAGAGACCGGCGAGGAGCGCGAGCCGTTGATCGACCGGACCGCTCGTCGCGATCGTCTTGACACGCTCAAGTTCGGGCGCTCCGAAGGCGGGCTCCGCGGCATTGCCGGAATGCGCGGCGCGCGCGATGGCCGCGGCCCCATGGTCGGCGAGACCTTGTGCGATCGTGCCGGCGTTCGTGAAATCCAGGGGAGCGATTGGCCGATACCAGCCTCGCGCGGCGCCTTCCCCGACCGGGTCGGCCTTCATGCGCGTCTGCCCGCGGGAGTACCAATCGACCGCCGCGCGTTCGGCTTGTTGAAGGAAGACGCTTGAGCTGCCCGATGCCTTCGCGTGGATCTCCGCAAGGCGCGCCTGGGCGGCGTCGTCAGGGAGGTCGCCGATTTGCCGCGCCAGTGATCCGCCCGCCATCTGTGCCGCAATCGCGTTTGCCGTCTCGCCAAGCTGCTTGGGGAACTTCGCCCCCATCTGCATAATGACCGCGCCGTTCTCGACGCTCGGCAATTGGTCGTGCTTCAGCCCCTCCAGCACGCTCTTCGCGAGGTCCCGCGTGTGAGCGATCTGCAAATCCTCGTTGTCGCTGAGAGCGCGGAGGTATTGCGGCAGCACGTAAGGGCTTGTGACGTTCGCGGGCATCGGCGCGGCGGCGGGTAGGGTCGCCGTCGTGGTGACGCCCGATCCCGCCACCGCCGCTCCACCGCCCGCCCCGGCCGGGCTCGTCTTGATGTAGCCGTCGATCGTCGCCTGTGCGATGTTCTGCGCGTTCGCGAGACGCGCGGTATAGCCGTGGCCAGCCGTCGGGTTCGCCTCGCTCCAATTCTTGGGCTTCTCGTAGCCGATCGCGGCACGCGCCGCCTCCTCGACTGTTTTAGCCGACCGGAGCGCAGCGCCTTCGCGCGAATGCGTCGAGTTCAGTTCTCGGTCGACGAACTCAAGTTGCGTCTGGAGATCGGTCGGTGCCGTGCGCTTTGAGGCTGCATATGCGCGCAGCGCCTGTGCACGGCCCGAGTTCCATTGCGCGATCCCGATCGAATCGGAGCCGTCTGTGCCATCGCCGGGGTTCCGGGCGTCGGTGCGAAAGCCGGACTCGTGTAGCAGCGTGCCCACCAACCCGGCCGCCTGCTCCGGCGTGTAGCCGCGCGAGGTGAAGAACTGCACCGCCGTTCCGACCGCCGGGATGTGCCGATAGCCGTCGTTCAGGCCCGCAGACCGGCGCGGCACGGAACCGGGAATGGGCGTGTCGAACGTCGGCGCTCCGCCCGTGAGCAGGACGCCCCGGGCGGCATCCGAGATCGTGTTCGCGGCGGCAAGCGCGCCGCCTCGATCAAAATGGAGGCGATATTGCTGGATCTTCGAGAGGCCTTCGGCATCGCCGAGATCCCGTGCGCGCTGTGTCACGAGATCCATAACGGCGCCGTCGACCGGCTTTCCAACTTTCAGAGCGTCGACGGCCGCGTCGATACCTTGCCGGTTGACGCTTGCTTCTGTTTGGCGTTGCCCCTCCAGGAATCGGATACGCGCCGCCCCGAGGGTCAGGAGCTTCGCGCGGTCCGCGTCGTTGATATGCAGGTCCGGGTTGTCGACGAGATCGCGCTGGAGCACGTTGCGAGCGCCGACACTTCCCTGGTCCTTGAACACCTTGTCCATGGTTCCGATCAAGGCGTCGCCACGGCCCATCTCTCCAATGTATGCGAGGTCCGCGTCCGCTTTCTCCTTCGTCACGCCGAACGCCGGGTTGGCGGATAGCGCGTGATAATAGTCCGTGAGCTGCGCCATCGTCTTCTGAGCGTCAGCGGTCTGCATGCCACCCTGGCGGGCGAGCGCCATCAGCGTGTTCGTGGTGTACTCAATTTGCGACGAGATCGCCTGCTTGCCCTCCGTCGCGGCCCGCTGCGTCCGTTGCTGCGTCAGGTTGTCGAAGTGCTGCGTGCGGAGATCGTCGCCGTATTGCTGGACCAGCGGCCGCAACTCGGGCGGGGCGTTCCTGGTGAGCCCATCCATGAACCCCTTCGACTGCGCATCGAAGGCGGCCGGGTCGAACTAGTTCTTCTGGTGCAGGTCGACGATGCCGCGCTGAATGTCGTTCTGGATCTTCGCGTAGGCACCCTGGCGCGCCGCCGCGTTGAAGGCGCGATCGTCCGCCGTGAACTCGGGCCGTTGGCTCAGTACGACATTGCCGTTCGCGTCCCGGGTGACCGAGTTCGCGCCGGCATCCTTCGCGGCCGGCACCGCCAAGCTCTCCGCCGCCGCGCTGACCTGTTCCCCGGCGAACCCGACGGCTTTGCCGATCGCCGCCATCGGCGCCGTGATGTACTCCGGCGAGATCCGCGACTCGGGAACGTTCGAAAGGATCTTGGGGCCGCGCGGGTCGGCGAAGCCCGAAGCCTGGAATGCGTCAACCATCCCGGAGCCGCCCGATGTTCGCCAGCGCCTCATTCAGCTCGGATGCGTAATCGGAGTGCCGCGGGCGACCTGAATGCGGGGCCTGCATCGTGTGATTGGAGAGCACGACCACCGTCGCTCACCCGTGCTCGGCCGCGGCTTGGGCCCGCTCGATCCGCTGGCGAATGCTGTCCGGCGTGGCCGGATGATCCGCCAACGTGATGAGATCGCCCATCACGGCGCCTCGTCGGCGATGAGGCTCTCGACGCGTGGCGGCAGACGAAAGAACATGCGGGCGGCCTCGCCAAGCCGCCGTCCGCCGCCTAGCGGCCCCGGCAGCACGCCGCTCGGCAGACCGGGCGCGGCCCGCATGGCTTCGATGAAGGCGTCATAGCCGCGAGCCGATTCCGACACTTCACCCGATGAGCCGCTCGCCATGATGAGCGCTGCCGTCGCCTGATAGGCCGAGAAGGCGGCAATCGTCTCGCGGAGGAGGTTGTCGAACGCGTCGGCTTCGTCCGCCAGCGACGTTCCGAGCCGCGCGACCTCGCGCGCCCGCCGCGCCG
>CAXUHE010000098.1:0-12954 GCA_964250725.1 uncultured Enterovirga sp.
CACGTCGAGGCCGAGCCCGGTCGTGCCCCACATGTAGTCGACCGCGTGGAGGTTGCCGGGATCGAAGGCCGCGAGACGCTCCGCGATCTCGGGCCAGGCGTTCTTCAGGTTCGGCAGGCGCGCCCGGTCGAGCTTCTGGAACACGCCCGCCCCGATGAGGCGCTGGAGGAACGGTCCCGACGGCACCACGACGTCGTAGCCGGAGCGTCCCGCGAGCAGCTTCGTCTCCAGGATCTCGTTCGTGTCGTAGGTGTCGTAGACGATCTTGATTCCGGTCTCCCGGGTGAAGTTCTCGAGCACCTTCGGGTCGACGTAATCCGACCAGTTGTAGACGTTGACGACCCGCTCCGCTGCGAGCGCCGGCGTCAGGACGAGCGTCAGAGCGAGGCCGAGCGCCGCGGACCACCGCTCTCGGCGGGGGAGGCCGGCGCCGTGCCGGGTCACGCTGCGCGCCGGATCACGCCCGACAGCCGGTCGAGCGCGGCGTCGAGGGTCTCGTCGCGCTTGGCGAAGCAGAAGCGCACGACGTTGCGCACCGCCCGCTCCGCGTAGAAGGCCGAGACCGGGATCGCCGCGACACCGTGGTCGAGCACGAGCCGGCGGCAGAACGCGATGTCGTCGTCCCAGCCCAGCTCCGCGATGTCGATGTTCAGGAAATACGTCGCCCGCGAGGGCAGGACCGGGAAGCCGAGGGACGCGAGCCCCGCGGCGAAGCGGTCGCGCGAGCGGGCGAGGTCGGCCCGCAGCCCCTCGAAATAGCTGTCGTCCTTGCCCAGCCCGTACGCGACCGCGCTCTGCAGGTTCGGCGGCGTCGTGAAGGTGACGAACTGGTGCGCCTTGGCGAGCACCCGCATCAGCCGGGGCGCGGCGCACACGAACCCGACCTTCCAGCCGGTCAGGTTGAAGATCTTGCCGGCCGAGCCGACCTTGATGCTGCGCTCGCGCATTCCCTCCTGGGCGATGAGCGGGCGATGGCGCACGCCGTCGAACACGACGTGCTCCCACACCTCGTCGCAGAGCGCGACCGCGTCGTGGCGCACGCAGAACCGCGCGAGAAGCGCGAGGTCCTCGTCAGGGAAGATCGTGGCGGTCGGGTTCAGCGGGTTGTTGAACAGGACGACCTTGGTGCGGTCGCAGAACGCCGCCGCCAGCGCCTCCTCGGTCAGCCGGAAATGGGGCGGCTGCAGCGTCACGAAGCGCGGCACGCCGCCCGCCCGGCGCACCAGCGGCAGGTAGGCGTCGTACATCGGCTCGAACAGCACGACCTCGTCGCCCGGCGCGATCAGCGCGAGGAGCGCGCCCGCGAGCGCCTCGGTCGCGCCCGAGGTCACCATCACCTCGCTCTCGGGATCGAGGTCGAGGCCCTGCCAGTGCCGGTAATGCGCCGCGACCGCGCCGCGCAGCTCGGGCAGCCCCATCATGGGCGGGTACTGGTTCCAGCCCGAGATCACCGCCTCGGCAGCGTGGCGGCGCACGTCCTCCGGTCCCGGATCGTCCGGGAAGCCCTGGCCGAGGTTGACCGCCCCGGTCTCGCGCGCGAGGCGCGACATGGTCTCGAAGACGGAGGTTTCGAGCTCGGCGAAGATCGGGTTCATCGCCACCGTCTAGCACGATCGTCCGTTATATAGAACGTTCGTCCTTGCCGAAACGCCGGAGCGTCGCGGCGGCGAGCGCGAGGCCGAGCGCGAGGGCCCCACCGACGATCGCGGGATGCGGCCACAGGACCGTCACGGCCGCGAGCCCGGTCAGCACGAGGTTGAGGCCCGCGACATGCGCGTCGATCGCCGCGACGGAGAGCTGCGCGGTGGCGCGCTGGTAGTAGTGCGAGCGGTGCGCCTTCCAGACGCGCTCGCGGCGGGCGAGACGCAGGGCGAGCGTCAGGGTCGCGTCCGCCAAGTGATAGAGCGGCAGGAGGAGGGCGGCCGCCAGCGCGCCCGAGGCCGCGAGGTCGAGGAGCAGCCAGCCGGACAGGAGCCCGACCGGCAGCGAGCCGACATCGCCGAGGAAGAGGCGCGCGACCGGCCGGTTCGCCGGCGCGAAGCCGAGGAGCCCGCCGAGCAGCGCGGCCGCGAGGAGCGTGCCCGGCCCGGACAGGAGCCCGGCGAGCCCGAACGCGGTGAGCGCGAGCGTCATGGGCACGAACTCCGCGACCGTGATCCAGTCGATCCCGTCCATGAAGTTGACGAGGTTCACCCACCAGAGGCCCGCCAGGATGAGGATCGCGCGCTCGACCGCGAGCGGCACGGGATCCGGCAGGACCCGGCCGGGCGAGGCCCACACGACGACGGCCCCGACCGCGAGCGCCTGGACGGCGAGGCGCAGGCCCGCCGGCAACGGTCGGGCATCGTCGATTCCACCGAGAACGCCGAGCGCGAGGGCCGAGACCGCCACGACGACGAGCGCAACGGGGAGGGTGCTCGTCGCGAGCCACGCGCCCCCGAGCCCGCCGGCCAGCGACGCGACCACCACTCCGATGCCCCCTCCCTGGGGGGTCGGGGCCGCGTGGCTGGAGCGCGCGTTCGGCCGTGCCAGCGTGTAGCGAAGGAAGAGCGGGCGCAGCGCCCGGTTCAGCCCTGCCGACAGGGCCGCAGCCGCGAGCGCCACCAAGCCCGCGAGCGTCCCGGGACCGAGGCTCAAGCCTTGGCCGGGTACAGGAACGCCGAGCCCTCCCGCGCCACGAAAGCGCCGGGCATCCGGGCCGCGATCTCGGCCTCGACCCCGCGCAGGTACGCGTCGTCGTGCTGCGGGTGAAGGTGGAAGATCGCGAGGCTCGTGACGCTCGCAGCCTCGCAGAGGTCGATGCCCTTCTGCCAGGTCGAGTGCCCCCAGCCCTGGCAGCGCAGGTACTCGGTCTCGGAGAACATGCCGTCATAGATGACGAGGTTCGCGCCGGCCACGAAGGCCGCAAGATCGGGGGGCGGCCAGGGGTCCGAATGCTCGATGTCGCTGATGTAGCAGACAGCCTGGCCGCGATAGGCGAAGCGATAGCCGGTCGCGCCGCCCGGATGGTTCAGCGGGATGGTCCGCACCTCGATCCCGTCGCCGAATGACAGCGTATCACCCGCCTTGAAGCCCACCTGCTCGACCTGTCCGGGCAACTGGCTGAGCGAGATCGGGAAAAGCGGCGGCGAGAACAATCGGTCGAGCGCCGCCTCGGCGGTCTCGCCGCGCAGGTTGCCGCAATGGATGCGCAGCTTGCGGTCGCCCATCATGGCGGGCTTGAAGAACGGAAGCCCCGCGATATGGTCGAGATGCAGGTGGCTCAGCAGGATGTCGATTTCCTGCGGCGCAGCCGCGCCCAGCACCGCACCCAGCGCCACCAGGCCCGTGCCCGCGTCCACGATGAAAAGCTTCTCGCCGCAGCGAATCTCCACGCAGGGCGTGTTGCCGCCGAACTCCTCATAGAGCGCGCCCGAGGCCGAGATCGAGCCGCGCACGCCCCAGAAGCGCACGAGGAGCGCGTCCGCCCGGGGTTCGACGGATCCGTCCATCACCGGCTGACAGCTTCGACGTTCACGCGCACCACCCCGACGACGCAACACGGACCGGCGGCCTCTCGGCCGGCGACGGTTCCGACGTTAGACGCGTCCGGGTCCCTCGCGCAACGAGGGACGCCGGCCGGCGCGTGACATCGGCTCTCACATTGGTCAGATTGCGATGGATGAATCGTGAACGCCGATGAGCGCCGCCCTTCAGACCTCGCATCGACACTCTCCGCCCGTTCCGGCCGATGGCCGCCAATCCCCGACCGCGCTCGCGGTCGCGACAGGCGTGCGGCGGCTCCTCGCAGGACACGGCTTCGCGAGCGTGACGGAACTGACGCTGGCCTCGGGCCGCAGGGCCGACGTGATGGGCCTCGGGGCCGACGGCTGCGTCTGGATCGTCGAGGTGAAGTCCTGCACGGCGGATTTCCGAGCCGACGCCAAATGGCCGGATTATGCGGCCTTCTGCGACGCGTTCTTCTTCGCGGTTCCGACGGGCTTTCGCACCGAGATCCTGCCCGGGGATGTCGGGCTCATCGTGGCCGACGGGTTCGGAGCCGCGATCCTGCGCGACCCGTCCGGGCATCGCCTCAGCGGTCCCCGGCGCAAGGCCGTGACGCTCCGCTTCGCGCACGCGGCCGCGAACCGCCACCACGCGCTCGTCGATCCCGCGGGCGCGCGGGGCTGGATGGATTGACGACGCACGAGGCGAGGCGATCCGACGATCCGCCCATCTTCGACGCCGACTTCCGCGAGGACCTGCGCCGGCTCTTCGTCTGGCGGCGCGACGTGCGCGGCTTCAAGCGTGACTGTCTGCCGGAGGGCTCTCTGGAGCGCCTCATCGGGTTCGCGTCGCTAAGCCCGTCCGTGGGTTTGAGCGAACCGTGGCGGTTCGTCCTCGTGGAAGGGGAGTTGGCGCGAAGTGGCGTGAGGGCCAACTTCGCGGCCAGCAACGCCGACGCGCTGATGCGCCAGGGCGACGAGCGCTCGTCGCTGTACGCGCGGCTGAAGCTCGCGGGCCTCGACGACGCGCCCTGCCAATTCGCGGTCTTCACGGATCACGGTCTCGGGCGGGCCACCATGCCGGAGACGATCGATTACTCCGCCGTCATGGCGATCCACACGATCTGGCTCGCGGCCCGCGCGGAGGGACTGGGGCTGGGCTGGGTGTCGATCCTCGATCCGGCCCGCATGGCCCGGATCCTCGACGTTCCGCCCGGCTGGACCTTCATCGGATATTTCTGCCTCGGCTACCCGACGGGCGACCACGACACCCCGGAACTCGAACGCGAAGGGTGGGACGCGCGCGGCCCGCGAGCGATGCGCATCCTCACGCGTTGACCGGTAATGGACAGCTGGACCATGCGGGCAGTCACGACGGCGATCGGGCTGGATGAGTGCTCCGTGATCGGAGAACCTCAGCCCTGCTTCGAGCCTCCGGTGTCCGCTCGTCGCACCTTCCGGGCGTAGGCGCGCCAATAATCGCTCGTCGCGACGAGATCGTAGTCACGCTGCAAACGGTCGCCGTACAGACGCATGAGGAGATTGTGAGCGGGCGGCGACACCGGCGCCCTGGGCAACATCACGACGTCCACGTCCCGGAAAACCGAGTCGGCGCTGCGGTACGTGGTCTCGGAGAACGTTCGTCCGTTATGATACCAGGACTCGATCCCGCGCGGTGCATGACGTCCCAGAAGTGCGTTCATGGGGTTCGCCATGTCGAGGACGAGAATGCTGCCGCCAAGGTCAGGCCTGTCTCGTAGAAGGCCGATGCCGTCCTGCAGCGTCCAGACATATTCGGGCTGTGCCAGAACCTGCCGGGTCGAAAGGCTCCGGATGATGGCCAGGGACTGGAGGTCTGCAGACCCGTCCCGGTACACCGACCTCGATGTCTCGAGCCCCGGCGATCCGGCTACCGGTATCGCGACTTCCTGGACGTAGAAGCGGTCAATGTTGGCGACATACTGTTGAGCTGAGCTTCCCCCACGCGACGCGTTCACGGCATGACGGACGAGGATGTCGGCCGCGGAGATCGCAGGCGGAAGGGCGAGTGATGCGACGAGCGCGAGGACGGTCGGCGCGGCCCAGGAGGCCGCGATCGCGCGTCCGCGAAAGCTCATGCTGGCGACGATCGCGGCCGGGATGAGGGTCAGGATCCCGGCCGCCTGCGTATTCTGGTTCGCGATCGCCAATCCCGACCCGGCCATGAAGAGGCACAGAAGCGTGACGCCCCATGGCGCGCCGCTGAGCCGTGAGATGCCGAGCACGAGCGCGAACGGGACGATGGTGTCCAGGTTCAGAATGGCGACATGGAAGAGGAGCCCGAGGGTACCCCTGACGACGCCGCTCGCCGCCGCAGCCGTCCGGAGGTCGTCGATGTAGACGGCCGTACCGCCCCAGGCGAGGTGGACGAGCGCGATCCCCCCGGCCGTGATCAGCAGCGCCGTCGCTGCCAAGCGGCGCGTGCCTCTGTCCGGAAGCAGGGCGGCCGTGAAGACGGCGCCGACCGCGAAATAGCTGACCTTCAAGTAGAAGGTCGCGAGGAGCACGAACGCGGCCACCGCCGCATCCGCCGCGCGATGCGCCCGCCCGCTGCGCCCCGGAAGAGCGAGCAGGAACAGGAGGCCCAGCAGGACATAGCCCCACCGGTTGTAGAACATGGCGAAGGACGGCACGGCTTCGCCCACGGGCGCCGGCATGGCGGCGATCCCGAGTTCCAAAGTCGAGAAGAGGACGGCGTAGCTGAGGGAAAGCCGGGATGCGGAGACATACGCGACCGCCGGGCAGAGGATCAGTAGAAAGACCGCAGTTGCGGCCGGCATCATGCCGCCCGCCGTCCCGGTGAGCCACAACCCGGAAGCCGGCAGGAGGTAGGCGAGAAGACCAAGAGGCGTGTGGAAGTCGCGGTTCGGCATCTGGCCGTCGAGCACGCGGTGCGCACCGTCCAGGTAGATCATGACGTCGTGCGTGTACTGGCCGCTATACGTCCTGCCCGGAACGAGCAGCAGGAGGATGCAGATCGCCGCGAGAGCGACCGTGCCGGATACGACGACCCTCGCCTCGAAGCGAGCGTCGAGGGTCGATATGCGCGCGACAGCACCTGCGACCGTGTCGTTGCTCCACGTCCCCCCGCGCGCCGTCACTACTCCCACCTTGGCCTCCCGCCGCTCCGCTCCGTACCTGTCCCGTCAGGCCGCCCGGGCGGCAAGCTCCTGGCCGACCCGGCGACCTTCCCGGATGGCGTAGTTCGTGCCGCGATCCTCCGGGTAGATCTGCGCCATGGAGGTGATCAGCAGGTTCTCGAACGGGGTCTGCTCCGCGGGGATGATCGCGGAATAGTGCGGCTCCACGATCGGCTGGGAGAAGCGCGCCCGCCAGACGTGGTGGCCGGTGACCCAGTCGGCCTTGAAGTCCGGGAACATGCGCTGGAGGTGCGGGAGCGCGAAGGCCAGCACCTCGTCGTCCTTCATGCGGTAGAGGGCGTCCTCCTCCGGAAGGTACTTCGACAGGAAGACGATGTGACGGCCGCCATAGGATTCCGGCGGCTCGAAGTTGGTATGCTCGATCACGCCGACGAACGGGAAACCGGGGTCGTTCACGTTCAGCCAATAGGTCTCCGAGAGGCTCCGGTCGAGTTCGAGCACGAGGCAGATATTGGCCAGGTATTCGATGCGTCGCAGGCTCGCCACGTAGTCGGCCTTGGCGTGGCCTTCCAGCAGATCCGCGATCTGCGGCAGAGCCTGGGTCAGCAGCACGGAACTCGCGGGGATGCGCTCCTCGCCGACATTGACCGCCGCCACCCTGTTGCCGTCATATTCGAGGCCGGTCACGCCGGCGCCGACCCGGATCTCGACGCCCACATTCTCGAGATGCCGCTTCAGCGCTTCGGCGAGTTCGGAGAAGCCACCCTTGTAATAGGCCAGGACCTCGCGGCCATCCGCGGCGCGGCTCCCGCCGCGCAGAGCGAGCTTCTTCCAGAACCAGACCGCCCCGACCTTGTCCGCGTAAGGCCCGAACTTGCCCGACAGGAGTGGTTCCCACACGACCCGGAACACCTCCCGCCCGCCCATCCGGACGAGCCAGTCCCGTGCCGTCATGTGCTCGATCGCCCGCCAGTCCTTGATCCTCCGGGCTCGCAAGGCCAGGATCCCGAGCCTGACACGGTCGACGAAGTTCAGGGCCTCGAATTTCAGGAGATCCAGTGGGCTGGACAGGCGGAATATCTTGTTCGCGTAGTACATCCCGGTCCGTGTCGGCCGGTACACGACGCGGTCGGAATGTCCGATCTCCTTGATGAGGTCCATCACGTGAAGATCGTTGGTGAACCAGTGATGGTAGAAGCGCTCCAGCGTGAACTCGCCGACCAGGAAGCCGCTGGCCAACCCGCCGACCATCGCCTCCTTCTCGAGCACGACGACCTTGCGGCCGGAGGTCGCGAGTTCGTAGGCGGCCGAGAGGCCGGTAAAACCGCCGCCCACGATCACCACAGGATCGACGGACGGGGCGTGGTCTGATGCGTTCACGGATGACCTGACGTGTTTCGGCCGATCTCGGTTCGGCCGTCCTGTTTCATTCCCGACGCCGCGAGCAGGAGGAAGCCCGTCACCGTCGTCGACAGCCAGAGGACCGCATGGATGAGGACCGCGAAGGCCGCCCCGTCCACCGCGCTGGCTCCGAACTGTGTCACGACCCTGGTCGTGAAGTAGTGGAAGGTCCCGACATAGCCGGGGGAACTCGGGATGATCGTCGATAGCGTGCCCACGCTGAGCGCCAGAAGGGCGACGCCCGCGTCACTCGCCGCGCCGGTCGCGCGTCCCACTGCCCAATACGCGGCGCCTTCCGAGAGCCAAGCGAGAACGCTCAGGCCCGTCAGCCCGGCCAGCAGCCGCGGCCGGGTCAGTACGGCCACCGCGTCCGAGAGCCGGATCAGCGCGTCGCCGACCGCTCGCGCCCTGGGGACCTTGGCGATGAGCACACCCACGATCCACCGCGTGCAGCGCGGCACGGCGAGGAACACGGCGATCGCCGCTGCGAGCGCCAGCGCCGCCACCTTGAGCCCCGAGACCAACCCCTCGTCGAGGGCGCTCGTGGATGCGAGGCTGGCCGCCGCGACCAGGATGGTCATGAGGACGAGAAGGTCGAGAAGCCGCTCGAGCACCAGCGTCCCGACCTGCCCGGACGCGGGAATGGCCGTGAAGCGCTGGAACGCCACCACGCGGATCACGTCGCCGGCACGGAACGGCAGGACGTTGTTCAGCGCCACGCCTCCGAGGAACGGCACCGCGGCGTCCCGAAACCGGACGGAGGAGCCGAGGCTGCGCAGCATCACCACCCAACGATAGATCTTGAACGTGTAGGCGACCGCCACCGCGACGAGAGCCGCCGCGATCCAGGCCGGATCGGCTCGACCGAGGGTCTCGATCACGCGATCCAGAGGAATCGTCCGGAACGTCGCGTACAGGAACGCGGCGCTCACGACCAACCCGGCCGCGAGCTTGACCTGCCGCGAGCCGATGAAGCGTGTGCGCGGCTTCGATGCGGCCGTCAGCACTCCGTGTCGTCCCGGCGGCTCGGGCCCGACACGGCCCCGGCGATCCGGGCGCTCCCGCTCGCCGCGCCGAAGGGCACGCCCCGCTCGGCTTCCTGGAATCCGAGTTCCTCCATCACCAGGAATAGCGGCCGGTCCTTTGCCTCGCTGTAGATCCGGCCGATATACTCTCCGATTACTCCCAGAAACAAGAATTGGAGACCACCGATCAGCATGGTCGTGATGAAGATCAGCGTCCAGCCGGGCACCCAATACGATGTGAGGAGCCGCAAGATGATCGCATAAAGAATGCCGACCACGGACAGGGCCGAGAACCCCAGGCCGACGGTGGTCACGATCTTCAGGGGCACCGCGGAAAACGACACGATTCCATCGATTGCAAGGACCAGCATCTTGCGGAACGGGTATTTCGATGTCCCAGCGAAACGCTCGGCCCGCTTGTAGGGGAGGGCGGTCTGTTTGAACCCGACCCAGCTAGTCATCGCGCGCAGGAGGCGATGCCGTTCGCGCATCCGCAGGAGTGCGGTCACGACCGCCCGGTCCATCAGGCGGAAATCTCCCGTATCCAGCGGGATCGGGACCTCCGAAAGACGGTTGATCAGCCGGTAGAAGGCCCGCGCCGTCAGGAGCTTGAACTTCGTCTCGCCCGAGCGTTCCACACGTTGACCGTAGACGACGTGAAATCCTTCGCGCCACTTGTGGACCATGTCCGCGATCACCTCCGGAGGGTCCTGAAGATCCGCGTCGATCAACACGACCGCGTCGCCGCGCGAATATTCAATTCCGGCGCTCACGGCGATCTGATGCCCGAAGTTTCGTGACAGGCGAATGACCCGGGCTTCCCCACAGCCGGACTGGATGTCCCGCAGGAGTTCGGCCGTGGTGTCACGACTCCCGTCATCGACGTAGATGATCTCGAAGTCGGGCGTGATCTCTCTGAGCGCCTCGACCAGCCGCACGTGCGTGTGCGTGATGGTCTCAGCCTCGTTGAAACACGGTACGATCACGGAGAGCATCACGGTTTGCACGGCCACGACGCGGCCGTCCGGCACTTCGTCCGTAAAGGACGAGCGGTCCGTGTCCGCCCACGTTTGTTGTCTAGATGCTGGCATTGTCCCCACGATCGACGCGGCCCGTCATGGGCGCAGCACCCAAGGACCCCTATCAGCATTAACGCCGGTGACGATAGGCTGGACCCTGTCAGCCGCCTCGATTTATGTCAAGACCTGCCGATGAGGTCGAGCCTTCCGGGGGCGAGCCGCCGTTCTCCGGCCTGCAAACGCTGATCTCACCTTCGTGGGGGCACGAGCGGCAATCATGAGCCATGACGACAGCCGAGCCCGTCGGGCTCACATCGATTTCTCGATGGGTCGCATCCGGTCTCGACGTCACGTCCGATCATGGGCGCGTCGACGACCGATCCGCCTGCAGGATGGTCACGCGATTGTTGCGGAACACCACGGCGTAGGCTGGCGGACGAAAGCAGTCGCGCATGGCCTCGGCCCATACGAAATTGGCCTGCGGAAGCGCATCGATGCTGCGCGCGAGTTCCTCGCAGTTTTGGCTTGCCTCCAGGTCGAAATTGTGCCGTTCCGCGACCGCGAACGCGCCGCCCGGGAGCCATTCCCGTCCCTGGACGGTCGCGACGCTGACGGCCTTCGCGATCGTGGGAAACCACTCGGCCGTGATGTCGCTCCACCACGGTTGCTGGGTGATCACGGCGAACGTCTCACCCGCGTGTCGCTCCGCGACCCACGCCATCGCTGCCCGGACGTCCGCAGGCAACGGCCATAGTTCCTCGTATCGGGGCAAATCCCGCCGGACCTGGAGGGCAACCCCGACGAGGACGCACAAGGACGTGAGGGCGAGCGCCGTGACCGTCCGGATCGACGCGGCACGTGCGAGGCCGAACAACGTGACTGCTCCGGACGCGAAGAAGATGGACACCGCCAGTGCGATCGGCGTCAGCCCGTGCCGCGGGGTGACGAAGAGACACAGAAGCGAGAACAGCGGCCAGAACCAATGGCGACGCGCTACCGCGACAACGATCCCGATCGGTACGAGGGCCGGGAACAGGTTCGAACGGAGAAGCCGCCAAGTCGCCCAGAGATTCTTGGACAGGAGCCAGCCGCCCGTTCTCTGTGCGTCGAGGAAAGGAGCGGGCCCATGCACCCTCAAGACGACGCCGAACCATGGCAGAACGAGCACGAACGAGACGAGCCCGGCCGCGATGCATTCGATCACGAACCCGCGCAGCGTGGCGGCGCCGAGGGCGCGCCCGAGAACGAAGGTCGCGGCCGACAGAACGCCCCATTCCAAGTGCGACAGGAGCGCACCGGCGATGCAGATCCCGGCCAACCCCGTCTGGATTAGCGATAGACCGGTCCGCATCGGCGGGCCGGGACGCTGGATCGCGAGGAGCAAACCCACGAAGAAGAGTGAGCCGGCCCCGCGGCTCATCCCGCCGCCCATGACCAGCCACTCGGACGAGCGCAGCGTCGCGAACAGGAAGATCAGCGCGATCGCCGTGAACAGCCGCGAGCGGCTCTCACGAAGAAGGACGATCGCGAACAAGACGACGTAGCCGATATTGAACAAGATCGGCAATACGCGGATGACATCAAGGGACGGGACGCCCAGTTTCACGAAGAGCGCCCCGACCCAGAACGACAGGGGCGGATACGCGAACGGGATCGTCAGGCCGTTGTAATGGACAAAGGCTGGAAGCGCCGGGAACGTCGTCGCGATTCCGTCGACGAATTCGCGGAACAGGGCCCCGTCGCCCATGGGAAAATCGAACGCGACCAGCGGATAGAGACGCGTGGATATCCCGACAACGAGGACGAGCGCGAGGAGAGTCGTCCCGGCCCGGCGAACCCGATCGCTTCCCGGTTCCGATTCAAGCCCCCGACGGACGACGTTCCACAAGCTGACGGCGGAGGTGCGGTTGACGAACGACTCGACCATGCCTGACCATCCGAATGCGGTCCGCTGTATCGGCAAGCGATGTGCTCTGGCGGCAGCCCACGGGCTTAAGCACCGGCCACGCCGCGGGGTCAAGGGCGCGGCGCCCGTCTTCGTCCCGCTCACATCCCGGCCGGACAGCAGCATGTCGCCGAGCTGCCGCACCTCCCTCGGAGCGCCACGTGCGCCCGACGGCAAGCCCTTCGGACGGCTCGGGAGCCGACTGGCCCGGCCTCAGCTCACCCGGCGGCTCTGGTCCTCCCAGAAAGGCCTGCGCAGCTCGCGCTTGAGGATCTTGCCGGCGCCCGAAAGCGGGAGTGGCACCTCGCTGACGTCCACGCTGCGCGGGCACTTGTAGCCCGCGATCAGGGTCTTGCTGAACGCGATGACGTCGTCGGGCGCGACGCTGGCTCCGACCTTCGGCACCACGACGGCGTGGACCTGCTCGCCCCATCGCTCGCTCGGGATGCCGATGACGGCGCATTGCGCGACCGCCGGATGCTGCGCGATGACGTTCTCCACCTCGATCGAGTACACGTTCTCGCCTCCTGTGATGATCATGTCCTTGACCCGATCCACCACGTAGACGTAGCCGTCCTCGTCCATGTAGCCGCCGTCGCCGGTGTGCATCCAGCCGTCCACGACGGCGCGGGCGGTCTCCTCGGGCTGTTCCCAATAGCCCATCATGACATTGTCGCCGCGCACCGCGATCTGCCCGACGGTGCCGCGGGGCGCCGCGAGCCCGTCGGCATCGACGATGCGCACCTCGCAGCCGAGCGCGGCCCGGCCGGCCCCCCGGTGACGGCCCTTGGCGCGGCTCTCGCCCACATGATCGTCCCAAGGCATGCAGGTCGCGATCGGCGACAGCTCCGTCATGCCGTAGAGTTGCGTGAACTCGACATGCGGGAGCGCCCTCATGGCACGCTCGAGCACCGCCTCGCTGATCGGAGACGCGCCGTA
>CAXUHE010000099.1:0-8873 GCA_964250725.1 uncultured Enterovirga sp.
TATTGCAACGTTACCGAGCGGTTTTCCTGAACGGGTTTGGTGGTGATGGTGATCTCGCGGGTGATGGCGTCGAGACCGTTCGATACGTCGAGGGTGTAGCTGTTGTCTTTGAGGTGGCTCAGGTCCAGGTTGAGTCGGAGGATATCTTCGTCGGCACGAAGCGTCAGGCATCGGATTCGGTTGCCGAGGCCGCGAAGCGCTCGGCCCAGTACTACGTCAACTCGCGCTGGCTCGGCGGCATGCTGACCAATTGGAAGACGATCTCGGCCTCGATCAACCGGCTGCGCACGCTGGACGACACGCTCGTGACCGGTGGCCAGGGCGGGCTCACCAAGAAGGAGCTCCTCATGCTGTCGCGCGAGAAGGGCAAGCTCGAGAAGGCGCTGGGCGGCATCAAGGACATGGGCGGCGTGCCCGACCTGCTGTTCGTGATCGACACGAACAAGGAGCAGCTCGCGATCAAGGAGGCGGGACGGCTCGGCATCCCGGTCGCGGCGATCGTCGACACGAACTGCGATCCCGAGGGCATCGCGTTCCCGGTGCCGGCGAACGACGATGCGGGCCGGGCGATCGCGCTGTACTGCGACCTGATCGCGCGCGCGGCGATCGACGGGATCGGGCGCAGCCACGGCGACCTCGGCGTCGATATCGGGGCGTCCGAGACGCCGATGGTGGAGGAGCTCCTGCCGGCGAACGACGTCGCGGCCGAGGCGCCCGAGCCGGTCGAGGCCTTCGAGCTGCTCTCCGCCCCGCGCGGCGCGCCGGACGACCTCACCAAGCTGATGGGGGTCGGGCCGCAGCTCGCCACCAAGCTGAACGATGCCGGCGTCTTCCATTATTGGCAGGTCGCCGCGATGCAGGCCGACGACGTCGCCAAGATCGACGCGGACCTCAAGCTCAACGGCCGCATCGGCCGCGACGGCTGGATCATCCAGGCGCGCACGCTGATCGACGCCGCGTAGCGCGATCCGACATGCCGGGCGGGTATTCCCGCCCTGACATCCCTGCGCCGGGCGGGTTTCTCCGCCCCACATCCCTGAAGAGCGCGGAGCCGGCACCATGCCGGCTTCGGCGTCACTGGAGCTTGAAGACGATGGCGACTGTCACCGCCGCGATGGTGAAGGACCTGCGCGAGAAGACCGGCGCGGGCATGATGGACTGCAAGGGCGCGCTGAACGAGACGGACGGCGACGTCGAGGCCGCGATCGACTGGCTGCGCACGAAGGGCCTCGCCAAGGCCGCCAAGAAGGCCGGGCGCACCGCCGCCGAGGGCCTCGTGGCGGTCGAGAGCCCCGGCCGGTCGGCGGCGATCGTCGAGGTGAACTCCGAGACGGATTTCGTCGCGCGCAACGACGCCTTCCAGGCCTTCGCGCGCGAGGCCGCGAAGATCGCGCTCATGACGGACGGCACGCTGGAGGCGTTGGAATCGGCGCACTTCCCGGGCTCGACGACGACCGTCAAGGACAGGCTCCAGGAGCTGATCGCGACGGTGGGCGAGAACATGACGCTGCGCCGCGTCAGGAAGCTGGAGGTCGGCTCCGGGTTCGTGGCGACCTACATGCACAACCAGGTCAGCGAAGGCCTGGGCAAGATCGGCGTCCTGGTGGCGCTCGAATCGACCGGAGACGTCGGCGAGCTGTCGACCGTCGGCCGGCAGATCGCCGCCCATATCGCGGCCATGAACCCGGTCGCGGTCGACGCCTCCGGGGTCGATCCGGCGACGCTGGAGCGCGAGAGCGCGATCCTGCGCGAGAAGAACGCCGGCAAGCCGGACAACGTGATGGCGAAGATCATCGAGAGCGGTCTGAAGAGCTACTACAAGGAAGCGACGCTCCTCGACCAGGCCTTCGTGTACGAGCCGTCGAAGTCGGTCGGTCAGCTGTTGAAGGAACTCGCCGCCCGCATCGGCGCGCCGGTCACACTGACGAGCTTCGTGCGCTACGCGCTGGGCGAGGGCATCGAGAAGGACGAGACGGATGTCGCCGCCGAGGTGGCGGCACAGTCCGGCGTCACGCGCTGACGACGGGCGCCGCCGTGACGCGGCGCGAATAGGATGCGAAGGAGGCGGCGCGAGCCGCCTTTTTCATGTGGCGGATCGGACGGGGAGGCGGGCGACGTGGCGAAACCGATGCGGCGCGTGCTGGTGAAGCTGTCGGGCGAGGCGCTGGCGGCGCCGGACGGGTACTGGCTTTACGCGCAGACGCTGGCCGACCTGGCGCAGGACATCGCCGAGACGACGCGGGCAGGGTTCGAGCTCGCGATCGTGGTCGGCGGCGGCAACGTCATCCGCGGCTCGCGCATGGCGCAGGCCGGCTGGATCGATCGCCCGACCGCCGACTCCATGGGCATGCTCGCGACCGTGATGAATTCGCTGGCACTCGAGACTGCGCTGAACGCCGCCGGCGTCCCGGCCCGGACCATGTCGGCCGTCTCCATGCCGACGATCTGCGAGACCTACGCGCGCCAGCCGGCGCTCCACCACCTCGCGCGAGGTCAGGTGGTCGTGCTCGCGGGCGGAACCGGCAACCCCTTCTTCACGACCGATACCGCGGCCGTGCTGCGGGCGGCCGAGCTGCATTGCGACGCGGTCCTCAAGGCGACGCAGGTCGACGGGGTGTACTCCGCCGATCCGAAGACCGACCCACAGGCCGTGCGCTACGACCGCCTCACGCATGACGAGGCGATCCGGCGCGACCTCAAGGTCATGGATACGGCGGCCTTCGCGCTGGCACGCGAGAACCGCCTGACGGTGATCGTCGGCTCCGTCCATGCACCGAGCTCCGTCAAGGCGATACTCGCCGACGGCGCGACCGCCACCATCGTTGCGCCCTGATCTCGCGTAGCCCCTTGATCCCGTTGCGCGAGGCGGCGTATCGGGTCCCTGTGCGCCCCTGAGAGGTTGAGACATGGCCGTCGCCACTTTCGACGTGAACGAGATCAAACGGCGCATGCAGGGCGCCATCGCGGCGCTGAAGAGCGATCTGGGCTCGCTCCGCACCGGGCGCGCCACGCCCAGCCTGCTCGACCCGATCCAGGTCGATGCCTACGGGGCCACGATGCAGATGGCGCAGGTCGCGACCATCAGCGTGCCGGAGCCGCGTCTTCTCAGCGTGTCGGTCTGGGACCGTTCCATGGTCGGCGCCGTCGAGAAGGCGATCCGCGAATCCGATCTCGGGCTGAACCCGCAGACGGAGGGACAGACGATCCGGCTGCGAATCCCCGAGATGAACGAGCAGCGCCGCAAGGAGATGGTAAAGGTTGCGCACAAATATGCCGAGGAGGCCCGCATCGCGGTCCGGCATGTGCGTCGCGACGGCATGGACCTCTTGAAGAAGCTCGAGAAGGACGGCGACCTGAGTGAGGACGACAGCAAGCGACAGGCCGAGCAGGTGCAGAAGGCGACCGACCAGGCCGTGTCCGATGTCGACCAGACGGTCGCCGCGAAGGAAAAGGAAATCTTGCAGGTCTAGGCTTGATAGAGGCCGGGGCCAGGATCGCGCATGCCACTCGAATCCCACGCATTGAGTCTCGCGGTCCAGGCGGCCGGGGAGACCTGCCCCCGCGTGCCGGGTCACGTCGCCATCATCATGGATGGGAACGGGCGCTGGGCCGTGAAGAGGGGCCTGCCTCGGATCGAGGGACATCGCCGCGGCGTCGAGGCGGTTCGTCGCGCGGTCCGCATCTCGACGGAGCTCGGCATCCGGCATCTCACGGTCTACGGTTTCTCGGCCGAGAACTGGCGGCGGCCCGCGCAGGAGGTGGAGGACCTGTTCCGCCTTCTCAAGCGCTTCATCCGCAACGATCTCGCGGATCTGCACGCGCGGAACATCCGCGTCCGCGTCATCGGCGACCGGGCGGGACTCGCGGAGGACCTGCGTAGCCTCCTCGATGAGGCGCAGGACGTCACACGCCGCAATACGGGGCTCACCCTCGTCGTGGCGTTCAACTATGGCGGCCGCCAGGAGATCGTGCGCGCCGTGCAGGCGCTGGCGCGCCGCGTGCTCGAAGGCGAGTTGGAGCCTGATCGAATCGACATGAAGGCGATCTCGGACGCGCTCGACACGGGCGGCATCCCCGATCCCGACCTCGTCATCCGGACGTCCGGCGAGATGCGGACCTCGAACTTCCTGCCCTGGCAGACGGCCTATTCCGAGTTCGTGTTCCTTCCGGATCTTTGGCCGGATTTCGACGATCGCTCGTTCCGCGCCGCGATCGACCAATTCACGGCGCGCGACCGCCGCTTCGGCGGCCGTGGCGTGCAGGCCGTCTGAGGTGCGCGGGTCCGGCCGGGTCGCAGCTGCGCCCGGACGCTCCGAGCTCGGCCTGCGGATCGTCTCCGGTCTCGTCATGGCGGCGGTCGCGCTCGCGGTGGCTTGGATCGGTGGAGCGCTCTTCGCGCTGTTCTGGCTAGCGGCCGGTCTCGCCGTGTCGGCCGAGTGGGTCGCGATGACGGGGACGCAGCCGCGCGGCAGGGTAGTGGCCATCGCGGGCACCGGGCTCGCGTGCCTCACGATCGCGCATCTCGCCGAACTCGGGCTGACCGCCGACCTTGCGGTCGCGGGCTCGGCCTGTCTCGCCATCGCGGTCGCGGCGCGGGGTCCCGTCGATCGGGCCTGGAGCCTCTCGGGGTTCGTCTACGCGGCCTCGGTCACGATCGTGCCCGTCGTCATGCGCGACCGTTACGGGATCGCGGCCGTCCTGTGGATGTTCGCGGCCGTTTGGACGACCGATGTCGCGGCGTTCTTCGTCGGTCGGCGGCTCGGCGGACCGAGGCTCTGGCCGGCGGTCAGCCCCAGGAAGACCTGGTCCGGCTTCGCGGGCGGCCTCATCGGCGGCACGGCGGCCGCGACGGCGGTCGTGACCGCGAGTCAAACGGCGGAATCGGTTCCGGCCGCGATCCTCGCCGGCATCGTCCTCGTCTCGGCGGCGGCATCCGTGACGAGCCAGATCGGCGACCTCGCCGAATCCGCGATGAAGCGCCATTTCGCGGTGAAGGATTCCGGGTGGATCATTCCGGGCCATGGCGGCGTGATGGACCGGCTCGACGGGTTCGCGGCCTTGGCTCTCGTCTGCGGCATCGCGCTTCTCGGTGCCCGACTCGTGGAGCGGTAGAATAGAGTCAATCCATGGAAAACGGGATCCGATTGTCCGGCCGGATCTACTCTGAGTCATCGACGGCAGCATTTTCGCCACGTGAAGCGAATTCCACTTCACTTGAAAATGCTCTAGGGGAGCCGATGCAGCACACGCTCGCCATTCTCGGGGCTACCGGTTCGATCGGCCGCTCTACGCTCGACGTGGTCCGCCAGCATCGCGATCGTTTCCGCGTCGCGGCGGTGGTGGCCGGCTCGAACGCGTCCGCATTGGCGATGATCGCCCGCGAGATGGGGGTGGAGTTCGCGGCGCTGGCGGACGGGACGAAGCTCGCCGAGTTGCGCGACGAACTCCAGGGCACCGGGATCGCGTGCGGGGCTGGCGAGAGCGCGGTTCTGGAGGCGGTGGCACGCGATGCGGATATCGTGGTGGCGGCGATCTGCGGCGTCGCGGGCCTCGGCCCCACCCATGCGGCATTGGCGCCCGGACGTCGGATCGCGCTCGCCAACAAGGAGAGCCTCGTGTGCGCCGGGCACGCCTTCATGCGTGACGCGGCCGGGATCGGGGCCGAGATCCTGCCGCTCGATTCCGAGCACAACGCGTTGAAACAGGCACTCGCGGCGGGCGTGATCGAGGACGTCCTCGGCATGACGGTCACGGCCTCGGGCGGCCCGTTCCGCACCTGGACCCGCGAGCACATGGCGGCCGCGACGCCCGCGGACACCGCGAAGCACCCCACCTACTCGATGGGCGAGAAGATCAACGTCGATTCGGCGAGCCTCATGAACAAGGGGCTGGAATTGATCGAGGCCCACCACCTGTTCGGCCTGAGGGCGGACCAGCTCGACGCCGTCGTGCATCCCCAGCAGATCATCCACGGCCTCGTCCATTGGCGCGACGGATCGGTGACGGCCGGGCTCGCCCATCCGGACATGTGCGTGCCGATCGCGGACTGTCTCTCGGGCGAGCGTCGTCTCGATATCGCGGCCCGCCGTCTCGATCTTGCCGCGATCGGCAGCTTAACGTTCGAGGCGCCGGACGAGGCGCGCTTCCCATGCCTTCGGCTCGCCCGATGGGCGCTGGCGGAGGGCGGCGCCATGCCGACCTTCCTCAACGGCGCGAACGAGGTCGCGGTGGCGGCCTTTCTCGCCGGCCGGATCGGGTTTCTCGACATCGCGCGTGTCGTCGAGGAGACCTGCGAGGCCGCGGCCTCGCGGAGCCGGCCAGCGCCCGCGAGCGTGGAGGAGGCGCTCTCGGTCGACGCCGAGTCGAGGCGGATCGCCGCCTCTGCGTTGCCGCGGGTCGCGGCGCCGGCATTCGCCGGTTTGTGAGGAGACCGAGATAGCCATGATCGCCACGAGCCTGGGCCATATCGGCTCCGTCCTGATCTATCCGTTGGCGTTCCTCTTCGTGCTGACCATCGTGGTGTTCGTGCACGAGTTCGGGCATTTCTGGGTGGGCCGGCGCTGCGGGGTCGGCGTCAAGGCCTTCTCGATCGGGTTCGGCCGCGAGCTGGTCGGCTGGAACGATCGCCACGGCACGCGGTGGAAGATCTCCGCCATCCCGCTCGGCGGATACGTCAAATTCGTGGGCGACATGAATGGCGCCAGCGTGCCGGACGATGCGCAGATGGCGCGCATGAGCGCGGAGGAGCGTGCGGTCAGCTTCCATCACCAGTCGCTGGCGAAGCGCGCCGCCGTGGTGGCGGCCGGTCCCGTGGCGAACTTCATCCTGGCGATCCTGGTCTTCGCCGGCATCACCTTCTTCACCGGACGACAGGTGCTGGCCCCCCGCATCGAGGCGGTGCAGCAGGGCAGCGCCGCCGAGGCGGCCGGCTTCCAGCCGGGCGATCTCGTGAAGTCGATCGACGGACGCACGATCGCGAGCTTCTCGGACATGCAGCGCATCATCTCGACGAGCGCGGGGGACGCGCTCGACTTCCTGGTGGATCGCGGAGGACGCAATCTCTCGTTGACCGCGACGCCTGCCGTGAAGGAGGTCGACGTTCCGGGCTTCGGCAAGCAGCGCATGGGCCTGCTCGGGCTTCAGGGCTCGCGCGACCCGGCCGACCTGCAGCACGTGACATACGGTCCGCTCGACTCGCTCGAGATCGGTGTCGGCGAGACATGGAGCGTCGTCGATCGCACGTTCAACTATCTCGGCAAGCTGGTCAGCGGCCGGGAATCGCCCCAGCAGCTCTCCGGCCCGATCGGGATCATGCGGGTCTCGGGCGACGTCGCGGCGATCGGGGGGATCGGGCCGCTGGTGGGCCTGATCGCGATCCTGTCGGTCTCGATCGGGCTCCTCAACCTGTTCCCGATTCCACTTCTCGACGGCGGCCACCTCCTGTTCTACGCGATCGAGGCGATCCGGGGACGCCCGCTCAGCGATCGCGCCCAGGAGATCGGGTTCCGCATCGGCCTCGCGCTCGTCGTGATGCTGATGCTCTTCGCCACTTGGAATGACATTGTTCACCTTGGCGCATCTTTGTCGGGCCGCGGGACGTGACACGAACGCCACGCAGGGCAAGAATGCAGGCGCGTTAAGATTAACCGGCGTATGCACGAACGCGGACAGACGGTAGAAGAGGTCCTGGTTGGGTTGGCGAGATGTGCCACCGGATCGGGGGTCGGCTTCGCGAGAAGCAAGAACGAGACGGGCAATAATGATGTCAACGACGACGACGCGCCGCGGGCCGGCCAAGCGTGCTGGCCTTTCCTTGCTGGCCGCGATCATGGCGTTCCTGGCTCTCGGCGGCCTCGCCGTCGCTCAGGAGATCGTCATCGAAGGTAACGGCCGCATCGACGCCGAGACCGTCCGCTCCTACATCTCCGGTTCGGGCTCGCTGGAGGAGGCACGCCGCGCGATGCTCCAGACCGGGCTGTTCTCGGACGTCCGGATCTCGCGCCAGGGCGGCAAGATCGTCGTCAACGTCCGCGAGACCACCTCGATCAACCGGGTCGTGATCGAGGGAAACAAGAAGTTCGCCAAGGAGGCGCTCGAGCCCGAACTCCAGACGAAAGCCCGCCGGCCCTTTAATCAGAAGGAGGTGGATGCCGACGTCGAGCGCATCAAGGAAACCTACCGCCGGATCGGCCGCGCCGCCGCCAAGGTGACGTCGCGCGTCGTCGAGTTGCCGAACGGGCGCGTCGACGTCGTGTTCACCGTCGACGAGGGCTCGAAGACCGGCATCGTGGAGATCAACTTCTCGGGGAACGAGGCCTACTCGTCACGCCGCCTGCGCGAGCTGATGGCGTCGAGCGAGATGAACTTCCTCAGCTTCCTCAAGACCAACGACGTCTACGACGCCGACAAGATCGCGGCTGATGCCGAGATCATCCGTCGTTACTATCTGAAGAACGGCTACGCCGACTTCCAAGTCACGGGGATCGACGCGAAATACGATGATGCCAAGGAGGGCTACATCATCACCATCGCGGTCAACGAAGGGCAGCAATACCGCGTGGGCCAAGTGGGTTTCGACTCGCGCGTGTCCCAGGTGGATCCCGAGATCCTGCGTGACGAGATCCAGCCGACCACCGGCGAGGTCTACAACGCCGAATCCGTCGAGAAGACGCTCACGAACATGACGAATGCCGCCGTGCGCCGCGGCTACCCGTTCGTTCAGGTTCGTCCGACGGGCGCGCGCGATCCCGCGACCCACACGGTCAATCTCGGATTCGTGGTGGAGGAGGGCCCGCGCTACAAATTCGGCGACGTCACCGTCGACAGCGAGATCCGCGATTTCGACAACAAGGCGCTGGCCGCTTCGCTGCCGA
>CAXUHE010000099.1:8883-12887 GCA_964250725.1 uncultured Enterovirga sp.
CTCGGATTCGTGGTGGAGGAGGGCCCGCGCGTCTACATCGAGCGTATCAACGTGCGTGGGAACAGCCGCACACGCGACTATGTAATACGGCGCGAACTCGACATCGGCGAAGGCGACCCCTTCAACAAGGTCCTGGTCGACCGTGCCGAGCGCCGCCTCAACAATCTCGGCTATTTCAAGAAGGTCAGGATGTCGACGGAGCCGGGCTCCGCGGCCGACCGTGTGGTCCTCAACATCGACGTCGAGGACCAGCCCACGGGCGCCTTCTCGATCGCGGGCGGCTATTCCACGTCCGACGGCGCCATCGGCGAGGTCTCGATCTCGGAGTCGAACTTCCTCGGACGCGGCCAGTTCGTGCGGCTCGCCGGGCAGATCGGCCAGCGGTCGAACGGCGTCGATTTCAGCTTCACCGAGCCGTATTTCCTCGGATACCGGCTCGCGGCGGGCTTCGATCTGTTCACGAAGTTCAGCGACCAAACGCAGTATGCCCGCTATGAGAACCGAACGACCGGTGGTCAGCTCCGCATCGGCTTCCCGCTGACGGAAGAGTCCGGCATCACGCTTCGCTACTCGCTCTTCGAGCAGCGCCTCAAGATCCCGGACACCTACAAGCGTCCCTACAACGATTGCTCGATCCCGCTGCCCGGTTATACGGCGCTCGACCCCGCGACCGGGACGGCGCTCTACCCGAACTGCGCGTATGACGGCGAAGCCTCGATCGCCGTGAAGCAGTCCCAGGGGACGACCCTGACCTCGCTCGCGGGTCTGACGCTCGCCTACAACTCCGTCGACAACCTGAAGAACCCCCATAGCGGGCTCTACGCCGAGGCGAAGCCGGACTTCGCCGGGCTCGGCGGCGACTCGAAGTATTTCCGCATCACGGGAGAGGCGCGCTACTACAAGGAAATCTACGAAGACATCGTCGGCGTCATCAAGCTCCAGGGCGGCCACATCGATCCGACAGGCAAGAACCGCAACGACAACGGCCTGAGCACGCTCGGCGGCGACCTTCGCCTCGTCGATCACTTCTTCCTCGGCCCGACGCTGGTTCGCGGCTTCGCACCGTCCGGCATCGGCCCGCGCGATATCTCGACGCCGGACTCGAACCAGAACGCGCTCGGTGGGACGACGTATTTCGGTGCGACCGCGGAGGCGCAGTTCCCGTTGCCCTTCATCCCGCGCGATCTCGGCCTGAAGGGTGCGGTGTTCGCCGATGCCGGCACGCTGTTCGGGTACAAGGGTCCGCGCGCGTTCGACGTGAACGGCAACGGCTCCTTCGACGGGCTGTCGTGCTTCGGCGTGCCGAAGTCGAATACGGCGCTCGTCTTCGTGCAGCCTGAATGCGTCCAGGCGCGCGATCGTGCGGTCATCCGTTCGTCGATCGGCGCGAGCTTGCTCTGGAACTCTCCGCTCGGTCCGATCCGTTTCGACTACGCCTACGCGATCTCGAAGGATAACGGCATCGTGCTGAATTTCCCGGGTTACGGGTTGGCGCGGGTCGGCCAGGACCAGACGCAGGCATTCCGCTTCTCGGGCGGCACCCGCTTCTGACGCGCGCGACCGACGAGTACCGGCCCCGATAGGGGCCGGTCGCGACCATGCCCGATCCGGTCTTCTTCCCATCCGTCGGGCAGATCTCGCTCGCGGAGATCTGCGTGGCGATCGGGGCATCATGTCCGCAGGGCGTCCCCGACGTCGTGATCGACGGGGCCGCCGCGCTCGAAGATGCAGGTCCGCGCGACCTCGCCTACATGGACAATGCGCGCTACGTCGACGCTCTCGCGGCGACCCGTGCGGGTATCTGCCTCGTCGGCCAGCGCTTCGCAGGGCGTGTTCCCGGCTGTACGATCGCGCTCGTGGTGCCGGACCCTTACCGTGCCTACGCGACGATGCTCGGCCGGCTTCATCCCTCGTCGATCACGCCGGCCTCGATCTTCGGGTTTCCCGGCATCGCGCCGGGCAGTTTCATACACCCGTCCGCTCGTCTGGAGGAGAACGTCACGGTCGATCCGGGAGCGGTTGTCGGGCCGAACGTCGAGATCGGGCGGGGTAGCGTGATCGCGGCGGGCGCCGTGATCGGGCCCGCATGCAGGATCGGTCGCGACTGCGCGATCGGGCCTGCTGCCAGCGTCCTGAACGCGCTTCTCGGCAACCGCGTCGTGCTCCATCCGGGCGTGCGGATCGGCCAGGACGGGTTCGGCTACGCGATGGGGCCGGACGGTCACGCGAAGGTCCCGCAGATCGGCCGGGTCATCATCCAGGACGATGTGGAGATCGGCGCGAACACGACGGTCGACCGCGGCGGCGTGCGCGACACGGTCATCGGGGAGGGGACCCGGATCGATAACCTCGTCCAGATCGCGCATAACGTGGTGATCGGCCGGCACTGCGTGATCGTCTCGCAGACGGGCATTTCCGGCTCCACGACGCTGGAGGATTTCGTCGTGCTCGCGGGGCATGTCGGCGTGATCGGCCATGTCCGGATCGGCCGCGGCGCGCAGATCGCGGCGTGCAGCAACGTGAACGGCGACGTGCCGGCGGGCGCCCGCTGGGGCGGCACGCCCGCCAAGCCGATGCGGGAATGGTTCCGCGAGCTCACCACCCTGAAATCGCTTGCATCGCGTCGGCATCTGGCCACACAGGGCGGCGAGGACGGCGGCCGGTGCCCACGCCGATCGCGAGAACCATGATGACGGCGGACGCGCCGAAGATCCTGCAGAGCGTGGGTATCGACAAGCTCCTCGAGCTTCTGCCGCATCGCTATCCGTTCCTGCTGGTCGACCGGATCGTCGACATCGACGGCGACGAGTCGTGCGTCGGCATCAAGAACGTGACGGTGAACGAGCCGCAATTCGTCGGCCACTTCCCGGGACAGCCGGTCTTCCCCGGCGTACTTCTGGTGGAGGGCATGGCGCAGACGGCGGGGGCTATCTGCGTGCTGTCGCGGCTCTCGGACCAAAAACCCCCCCGCAAGGTCTATTTCATGACCATCGACAAGGTGAAGTTCCGCAAACCCGTCGGCCCGGGCGACGTCGTGCATTATCACATGGCCAAGCTGAACCATCGCCGCAACATGTGGTGGTACCGGGGCGAGGCGAAGGTGGATGGCGCGCTCGTCGCCGAGGCGCAAGTCAGCGCCATGCTGGTGAGCGAGTGAGGGTGGAGCACGAGGTCCACCCCTCCGCGATCGTCGAGCCGGGTGCCAAGCTGGGCGAGGGCGTGCGGATCGGCCCCTACTGCATCGTCGGTCCGCATGTCGAACTGGGTGCGGGTTGCGAGCTTCTGAGCCACGTCGTGATCGCCGGCCACACCAGCGTCGGCGCGCGCACCCGCGTCTTCCCCTTCGCGTCCATCGGGCACGCGCCGCAGGACCTTCGCTACAAGGGCGAGCCGACGACGCTCGAGGTCGGGCAGGATTGCATCATCCGCGAGGGGGTGACGCTGAACCCCGGCACGCCGAACGGCACCGGCAAGACGATCATCGGGGATCGCTGCTTCTTCCTGGCGCAATCCCACGTCGCGCATGATTGCCGCGTCGGATCGAACGTCATCCTGACGAACAACGTCATGCTGGCCGGCCATTGCAAGATCGGGGATTTCGCGATCATCGGGGGCGGTGCGGGCATCCACCAGTACGTGCGCGTGGGGCCGCACGCCTTCATCGGCGGCCTCTCCGGTGTCGAGAACGATGTCATTCCCTACGGCATGGTGCTCGGGAACCGGGCCTACCTGCACGGCCTCAACATCGTGGGCCTGCGCCGGCGCGGGTTCTCGCGCGAGCAGATCCACGATCTCAGGCGCGCCTATCGTCTCCTCTTCGCCGACGAGGGCACGCTCGCCGAGCGGGTCGAGGACGTGGCGGAGGAGTTCTCCAAGCACCCGACCGTTCACGAAATCCTCGAATTCATCCGCGGCGGCGGTGACCGCTCCCTGTGCACGCCGCGGGACTGAGCGAGCCGCGCCGGGCCGTCGGCAGGCAGGAACTCGCCGCCGCGCAGGCCAAG
>CAXUHE010000100.1:0-12838 GCA_964250725.1 uncultured Enterovirga sp.
CGATGTCGCGCCACTGGTCGAGCGTCTTCTCGTCGAGCTGCTCGACCTTGGCGCCCGCCTTCGTGAAGATCTGCTCGACCCTCACGTCGTCGTCCTTGGCGCCCTGCGTGCCGAAGGCCTCCAGTTCGGCCCCGATCGCCATGATGAGGTCGCGGTGGTTCGCCGGCAGCGCGTCGAACACGACCTTCGACATCATGAGAGGCTCCATCATGAACCAGTACGAGCGGCCGCGCCCGGACGTCAGCGCCTTGGCGGTCTCCTCGAGGCGGAAGGAGATAAGGCTCGTGGAGGAGGTGACCACGGCGTCGCAGGCCCCCGTCTGCATGGCGGCGTAGGATTCGTTCGACGGGATGGAGAGCGTCGCGGCGCCGGCCGCCTTGAACACGAGGTCCATCTCGCGCGAGCCGCCGCGCACCTTCAGGCCCCGGGCGTCGGAGGGCGTCACCAGCGGCCGCTCGCGGCTCGCGACGCCGCCCGGCTGCCACACCCAGCTGACCAGGATGATGCCCTTCTCCGCCATGATCTGCGTGAGGCGCTTGCCGACGGCCGCGTTCTTCCAGCGCGCGGCCTGCTCGTAGGAGGTCACGAGCGCGGGCATGAGGCCGATATTCGTCTCCGCCACCTCGCCCCCCGCGTAGGGCAGGGGATAGAAGCTGAGGTCGAGCGCGCCCTTGCGGAGCGCCGAGAACTGCGAGTTCGTCTTCATCATCGAGGAGCCCGGATAGACCTGGACCTCGACCGCGCCCTTCGAGCGTTCCTTCATCAGGAGGGCGAACTTGCGGCACATGCGGTCGCGGAAATCACCCTCGTCGATCGTTCCGCCCGGGAACTGGTGCGACAGCTTGAGGGTGGTCGTGGCCTGGGCGAAGGCGTCACGGCCGGAGAGGACCGGAATGGCGGCGGCCGTCGAGGCGAGGAACGTGCGGCGGTTGAGGTTCACGGCGTGTCTCCCTGTGTCTTGGTCCTGCCCGACCTTACGGCCTGCGCTCGCGAAATCCACGAGCCCGGTCTTAGGTGCACCGAACCGTGACAGGTATATTTTGTCAATCGCCCGGCATATGAACATTCGTCGCGTTCGTGTTGAGGCAGCGTATGAGTCACGCACATCGGTTGAAGCGCACGATCGAGGACGAGATCGTCGACGGCCATCTGCGGCCCGGTGATCGCCTCGACGAGGCGCAGCTGGCGGAGCGGTTCGGCGTCTCGCGAACCCCGATCCGGGAGGCGTTGATCCAGCTCGCCGCCACGGGGCTGATCGAGCTCCGGCCGCGGCGCACGACGGTCGTCACCATCCCGACGCCGCAACAGCTCTACGAGATGTTCGAGACGATGGCCGAGATGGAGGCGAGCTGCGGGCGGCTTGCCACGCGCCGTCTGACGGGATCGAGCCGGCAGGAGCTCGAGACCGCGCTGGGACGCTGCCGGACGGGCGCCGCGGGCGGCGACACGGAGGCCTACTACCCGGAGAACCACCTGTTCCACCGGGTGATCTACACGGCCTCGGGCAACGAGTTCTTGGCGGATCAAGCGCTGGGTCTCAGCCGCAGGCTCGCGCCGTACCGTCGGCTGCAATTGCGGGCGGGCAACCGCCTCGCCCAGTCTCTCGCCGAGCATGCGGACATCGTGGCGGCCATCCTCCAGGGCGACGCGGAGCTCGCGGCCGGCCGGCTTCACGCCCATGTGCTGGTCCAGGGCGACCGCTTCTCGGGGCTGATCCAGAGCCTGAAGACGATGAGCGCCGCCGCCTGAGGCGGACGGCGGTCAGATCCAGCCGGACAGCTCCCGCTCGACCACGTGCCGGATGACGCGCATGCCGTCCGGCGTCGCGTTGAGGCAGGGCAGGTAGGCGAAGTGCTCGCCGCCGTTCCCCTCGAAATAATGGCGGTTCTCGCCGTCGAGCTCCTCCAGCGTCTCCAGGCAGTCGGCCGTGAAGCCGGGCGCCACGACCGCCATGCGCTTCACCCCCGACTTTGCGAGCGCCGTCACGGTCTCGTCCGTGTAGGGGCGCAGCCACTCCGCGCCGCCGAAGCGCGACTGGAACGAGTAGCGGAAGCGCTCGGCGGGCCAGCCGAAGGCCTCGCGCATGCGCCGGTAGGTCCCCACGCAGTGGCAGTGGTAGGGGTCGCCCTTGAGGAGGTACTCCTTCGGCACCCCGTGGAAGGACACGAGGATGATCTCCGGCTCGAAGTCGAGCTTCGCGAGATCGGCCTTCATCTTCGCGACGAGCGCCTCGATATAGACCGGGTCGTCGTGCCAGGGCGGCGCGATCCGGATCGCGGGCTGC
The DNA here is from genome assembly GCA_964250725.1 of uncultured Enterovirga sp. Taxonomy (GTDB): domain Bacteria; phylum Pseudomonadota; class Alphaproteobacteria; order Rhizobiales; family Beijerinckiaceae; genus Enterovirga. The sequence continues at coordinate 2,285 of CAXUHE010000100.1, forward strand.
CAGCGCATGGATTGCAGGGCCGCGAAGACCTGGTCGCAGGCCGTCGCCGAGGTCGCGGCCGCGTATTGCGGGTAGAGCGGCACCGCGAGGATTCGGTCGCAGCCCTGGTCGAGGAGCGCCTGGATCCGGTCGGCCGTGCGGGGAAAGCCGTAGCGCATCGACCAGTCGACCACGACCTTGTCGCCGACATGTTGCGCCAGGTGCCCCGCCACGTCCTCCGCCTGCGCGCGCGTGATCGTCTTCAGCGGTCCCTCGTCGCGCTCGTTGTTCCAGACCGACGCGTAGTCGCGCCCCTTCGGACCGGGCCTCTTCGTCAGGATGATGAGGTTGAGGACCGGCCACCAGATCAGGCGCGACACCTCGATGACGCGCCGGTCGGACAGGAACTCCTTGAGGTAGCGCCGCATCGGCCAGTAGCCCGTGCCCTCCGGCGTGCCGAGATTCATGAGGAGCACGCCGACGCGGCCCGACCGGACGGGCGGGTGCGCGGCCGGGCGCGTGCCGGGCGGCGCGGCGGGATCGACGGCTGTCGTGAGGTCGATATCGGTGCTGATCATCACGCGCTCGCCATTCTGTTGCGGAGCCTATATCGGCTCGCAGCGACGGCCGCATCGCCCGCGTGGGATCACGTCATCACGATCTGAAGCACGCCAGGGCCTCACCCGGCGCCCACCGAGCCCAACCAGATCCCGACAGCGAACACGATCCCGCCTCCGACCACCACCTGGACCAGAGTGTTGAGCAGGCTCGATCGCATATAGTGGAAGCGGATATATGCGATCGCCAGAAGTTCGACCGCCACGATCGCGTAGGCCGCGCGGAGCGCCAGCGTGAGATCGTCGATCAGGAAGGGCAGCGTGTGCAGCATGCCGCCGAGAGCGGTCGCGAGCGCCGTGATGATCCCGCGCAGGACCGGATCTCCACGCCCGGTGACGGCGCCATCGTCGGAGAGGGCTTCGGCGAGTCCCATGCTGATCCCCGCGCCGAGCGAGGCCGCGAGGCCGACATAGAAGGCGCTCATCGGCCGGCCGGTGAGTTCGGCTGCAGCGAAGATCGGCGCCAGGGTCGAGACGGCGCCGTCCATGAGGCCCAGCAATGCTGGCTGAACCTTCTGGAGCACGAAGACGCGTTGCGCGGCATCGCTGCGTAGCCCGGTGACCTGCACGGCCTTCATGCCAAACCCCGTGTTTAGAATGCATCTAAACAGGGAGTAGCCTTCCTCATCGTTTGGGACAAGTCTTTTTAGAATCCCTCTAAAAGATGATGTCGCGCAGACGGTCGGTTGCCTTCGTGCGCCGTCGCGGACATGGTGCCGCCAACTCGGAGCACCGGTCGATGAGCGACATCACCCGTCGAGGCACGTTCGCCTTCGGCTTGGCGGCGGGCGTGTCGGTGAGCCTATCCGGCGACGCGGACGCGGCCGTGCCCGCCCCGACCTTCTCGCTGCTCCTCGTGAACGACATCTACCGGATGTCGGAGCGGGAGGGACGCGGCGGCTTCGCGCGGCTCGGCGCGATCGTGAAGGCCGAGCGGGCGCGCGGCGTGCCCATGCTGTTCTGCCACGCGGGCGACTGCTTCTCGCCCTCGCTCATGTCGGGCTTCGACCAGGGCGCGCATATCGTGGAGCTCCTGAACGCGATCGGCCCCGACGTCTTCGTGCCCGGCAACCACGAGTTCGATTTCGGCCCGGCCACCTACATGAAGCGGATGGGCGAGGCGCGTTTCCCGTTCTACGCCGCGAACATGCGCCGCGCCGACGGGTCCGCTGTCCCGGGCATGCAGGACACCAGCCTGCACCGGCTCGGCCCCGTGACGATCGGCATCGTGGGGCTCGCGCTCGCGGACACGCCCGCGAAGTCGCAATCGGGCGACCTCAAGTTCATGCCCGAGGTCGAGGTGCTGCGCCGCGAGGCCGACGCGCTCCGCCGGGCCGGGGCGGACGTGATCGTGGCGGTCGCGCATACCGACCGGGCGACCGACACGGAGATCATGGGCTCGCACATCGTGGACGTGCTGCTGTCCGGCCACGACCACGACCTCGCGCTCGCCTATGACGGGCGCACCGTGATGGTCGAATCCTCGGAGGAAGGGAATTTCGTCACCGCGATCGATTTCACCGCGAAGGTCGAGGGCGAGGGATCGGCCCGCAAGGTCACCTGGAACCCGAGCTTCCGCATCCACGATTCGGCCGCGGTCGAGCCCGATCCCGACGTGCTGCGGATCGTGACGCGGCTCGAGGCGGAGCTCTCGCGCGAGCTCGACGTGCCGCTGGCCCCGCTCGCGGGCGAGCTCGACAGCCGCACCGTGGTGGTTCGCTCGGGGGAGGCCGCGATCGGCAATCTCGTGGCGGACGCGATGCGCGCCTCGACCGGGGCCGACCTCGCGATCACGAACGGGGGCGGCATCCGGGCGAACCGGCGCTACCCGGCCGGCACCGTCCTCACGCGTCGCGACGTCCTGTCCGAGCTGCCCTTCGGCAACACGACCGTGCTCGTCGAGATCACGGGCGCGCAGGTGAAGAAGCTCCTGGAGAGCGGCGTCTCTCAGGTCGCGAACCCCTCCGGGCGGTTCCCGCAGGTCTCGGGGCTGCGCTTCACGGTCGACCGGGCGGCTCCCATGGGCGGGCGTATCTCGGCGATCGAGGCGGCGGGCGCGCCGCTCGACCCGGCCCGCACCTACAAGGTCGGGGCGAACAACTTCATGCTGGCCGGCGGCGACGGCTATGGCGGGCTCGCGGACGGCCAGACGCTCGTCGGCGCGACGGACGGCAAGCTCGTGGCGAACGAGGTCATGGCTTATGTGGGCGCGCAGGGCACCGTGAAGGCCGCCGTCGAGGGCCGGATCACGCTGCGTTGAGCGGACCGGTCGCGGGGGCGCTCGCGGCGTTCCGCGCCGACCCGGCCGCCGGGGGCTGGACGCGGCTCCCCTTCTTCACGGACCGCGAGGCGGACCGCATCGCGGAGCGGCTCGACGCCGAGGTCGCGGCCGGCGCGGTGCTCGCCCCGCCGCCCGCCGACATCTTCAACGCGCTGCGGCTGACGCCGCTCGACGCCGTGAAGGTCGTGATCCTCGGCCAGGACCCCTACCCGAAGGCCGGCGACGCGCACGGCCTCGCCTTCTCCTATATCGGGCCGCGCGCCGTGCCGGCCTCGCTGAGGGTGATCTTCGCGGAGCTCGCGGCCGATCTCGGCATCCCGAAGCCCGCAACGGGCGATCTCACGGCCTGGACACGCGACGGCGTGCTCCTCCTCAACACGGCGCTGACGACGCGGGCCGGGGAGGCGGGCGCGCATCTGCGCGTCGGCTGGGCGCGGCTCACGGACGAGGTGGTGGCGACCGTCTCGGCCAACCGCCCGGCCGTCGCGTTCCTGCTCTGGGGCAACACCGCCCGTGCCCGCGCGTCGCTGGTCGACCCGGCGAAGCACCTCGTGATCGAGTCCGGCCACCCCTCGCCGCTCAACCGCGCCCGCGACTTCCCGGGTACGCGGCCCTTCGGCCGGGCGAACGCCTTCCTGGAGGAGCGGGGCGTCGGGGCGCTGGATTGGCGGCTGTGACCGGCCGGCTCCGCCGAGGGGGGCTCGACGCCTTGGCTTGCGCCGAACCGGCCTCCGGCTTCATGTACCGGCGATGGACACGACCCACTCCGCCCGCCCCGCCGTCGGGCCGATGCTCGTGCTCGCGGGCATGCTCCTGGTGGCGGGCTGCGCGCCTCAGTTCCCGCCGCTCGCGGAACGGGGCGGCGACGCGGCCTTCAAGGCGCGCATCGCCGAGACCTACCGGCCGGGCACGCGCGGCGCGGACCTGCGGGCCGAACTCCTGCGGGAGGGCTTCACGCTGCTCGCCGACCCGGGCGCCGGCCGCTATTCCGGGCTGTTCGAGCCGAGCAACCTGCCCTGCTTCTCCTCGGTCCGGGTCGACTGGACCGAGGACCGGCGCGGGCGCATCGCTCTGATCCAGGCGCAGCGCCACCCGTGCTCCTAGGGATTCGTGACCTCGACACCTCGTGGTGTGGCGCGGGGAACCCTCTCCCCGAGGTGAACCCAGCCCACCGCCTCGCTCAACCCTTGCCCAGCCGCTCCTTCACGAGCGCGCTCGCGCGGCCGAAATCCATGCGCCCGGCGTAATCCGCCCGGAGCTTCCCGATCACCCGGCCCATGTCCTTGACCGACGCCGCGCCGGTCGCCGCCACCGCGGCGTCGATCGCCGCCGCCATCTCGGCCTCGCCGAGCTGTCGCGGGAGGTACTCCGCGATGATGTCGCTCTCCTCGCGCTCGCCGGCCGCGAGTTCGGGGCGGCCGTTCGCCTCGTAGATCGCGATCGATTCGGCGCGCTGCTTCGTCATCTTCTGGAGGAGCCCCAGGATCTCCTCGTCCGGCAGCGGCTCCTTGCCCAGGCCGCGCGCCTCGATGTCCTTGTCCTTCAGCGCCGCCTGGACGAGCCGGATCGTCGAGACGCGGCGCTTGTCGCCGGCCTTCATGGCGGTCTTCAGGTCGGTCGAGAGACGGTCCCGCAGCATGGCGGAGCTCCTGGGCGTGGGGGGCGGGCGATGGATTGCGGCCCGCGTTGACGCGGCCGGACCGCGATCCTAGGTATCGCCCGGCGCTCCCGGACCGCGTGTCGACGAGGGAGAGCGCGGTCTAACCCGGATCATCGCGATGTCGCAACCAGATGGCATGCCCGGCGGCCCGGCGGCCGGATGGGAGGAGCCGCGCGCGACCGCGCTCCTCGTCCTGGCGGACGGCACCGTGATCGAGGGCGCGGGGATCGGGGCGGTCGGCGAGAGCGCGGGCGAGGTCTGCTTCAACACCTCCATGACCGGCTACCAGGAGATCCTGACGGATCCCTCCTACGCGGGCCAGATCGTCACCTTCACCTTTCCGCATATCGGCAATGTCGGGACGAACGAGGAGGACACCGAGACCGTCGTGCCCGACGCATCGGTCGAATCCGACAAGGCCGTGAACATCCGCGGCGTCGTGCTCGCGACCCCCGTCACCGAGCCCGCGAACTGGCGCTCGACGCGGCCCTTCGACGGCTGGCTCCGCGCCCGCGGGATCGTCGGGATCACGGGCGTCGACACGCGCGCCCTGACGGCGGTGATCCGCGAGGGCGGCATGCCGAACGCCGTCGTGGCGCACGACCCGTCAAGCGTCTTCGACGTCGCGGCGCTCGAGGCGAAGGCCGCCGCGCTCCCGGTCATGGAGGGGCTCGACCTCGTGCCGATGGTGACGCGCGATGCCGAGGGCGGCTGGCACGAGGGCGTGTGGGAGCTGGGCCACGGCCATCGCGCGGCCGATGGCGGACGCTTCCACGTCGTGGCGGTGGATTACGGCATCAAGGTCAACATCCTGCGCCTCCTCGCGCGCTCGGGCTGCAAGGTCACGGTCGTGCCCGCGACCGCGAGTGCCGACGAGATCCTGGCGCTGGACCCGGACGGCGTGTTCCTGTCGAACGGGCCCGGCGACCCGGCGGCGACCGGCGCCTACGCGGTGCCGGTCATCCGCGAGCTGCTGGAGCGCCGCATCCCGACCTTCGGCATCTGCCTCGGCCACCAGCTCATGGGATTGGCGCTGGGAGCCAGGACCGTGAAGATGCGGCAGGGCCACCACGGGGCGAACCACCCGGTGCGCGACAACACGACCGGCAAGGTCGAGATCGTGTCGATGAACCACGGCTTCTCGGTCGATCCGGAGACGCTGCCCGGCAACGCCGCCCAGACGCACGTCTCGCTGTTCGACGGCACGAATTGCGGCATCGAGCTCACCGACCGGCCGGCCTTCTCCGTGCAATACCACCCCGAGGCCTCGCCGGGTCCGCGCGACAGCCACTACCTGTTCGACCGGTTCATCGGTCTGATGGAGCGCCGAAACGCGTGAGCCGGCATTCCGTTCCGACTGTGACACGAACGCGGTTGTGCCCGCCCGATTCGGTGCGTTAACGCTCGGTTAACGATGCCGGGCGATGGTGCGGCCGGATCGGGACGGGACGGGATCATGGCGTTGCAGGCGGTTCGAAGCGGTCGCGCCCCCGACGAGTTCTCCCGGCTCCACCACGCCTTCGTGGAGCATTTCGCCTACGCGGTCGCGTTCGTGTGGCTCGCGTCCATCTATGCGGCCGTGCACGCGCCGTGGGTGCGCAACCTGCGCGGGCTCATCAACCCGCTGGGACGCGTCGAGAGCACCTGGTCGTTCCTCTTCGCGCTGCCCCTCCTGATGACGGCCGCCTGGGCGTCGGTCGCGGTCGGCGGAGAGTCGATCCGGCGCGCCCGGCTCCTCAAGAACCAGAGCCACGAATTCGCCATCGCGGGCGCGATCGCCTTCGTGGTGTTCTGCCTCGCGATCGACCGGGCGGTGACGGCCTACCTCCTGGCGTTCTGACCATCGCATGAGCTGGCGCGACTACTGGAACGCCGACACGCCGATCTACGTCAACGAGCGGCACAGGACCCTCCATTACCAGCTCGTCGCGCGCGATATCGTGGCGTTCGGACTCGGTCCGAACGCATATGTGCTCGACCACGGCTGCGGCGAGGCGCTCTCGGCTGGCCGTGTGGCCGCGGCCTGCGCCCGGCTCTATCTCTGCGACGGCGCGCCGCTCGTGCGCGAGCGGCTGCGCGGCCGGTTCGCCGCCGAGCCGAAGATCGAGGTCGTCTCGCCCGAGGAGCTGGACGGAACGGTCGCGGACGGCTCGCTCGACCTCATCGTGGTGAACTCGCTCCTGCAATACCTCTCGCACGAGGACCTCGCGGGGCTGCTCGGGCTGTGGCGCACGAAGCTGCGCCAGGGCGGGCGGCTCGTGCTCGCGGACGTGATCCCGCACGAGACCGGGCCGCTCGACGACGTCCGGGCGCTCATGACGTTCGCGTGGCGCGGCGGCTTCGTGATCGCGGCGCTGAAGGGGCTCGTGCGGACCGCGCTCTCCGATTACGCGCGGCTGCGCGGCGAACTCGGCCTGACGCATCACGGCGCGTCCGAGATGCTGGACCTGCTGCGCGAGCGCGGCTTCGCGGCTGAACGTCGACGCGAGAACATGGGCCACAACCCGGCCCGCATGACGTTCGTCGCGACGCTCGCCTAACCGGCGCCGGTCGGGGTCCACACCTCGCCCGGCCGGAACGCCCGGAAGCGCTCGGGCGCGATCCCGGCCTCCGCGAGCGCCGTCCCGAGATCGGTCTCCGGCTCGTCGACCCGCTCGTTCGTGAGCTGGAACGTGCCCCAGTGGATGCCGATCGCTGCCTCCGCCCCGAGGTCGCGGAACGCCATCACGGCGTCGGCGGGGTTCATGTGCTGCGCCGCCATGAACCAGCGCGGCTCGTAGGCGCCGATCGGCAGGGCGGCGAGCCGCATGGTGCCGAAGCGCTCCTTGACGGCGCGGAACGTGTCGCCCTCGCCGTAGCCGGCGTCGTCAGGATGTAGGCGCCCCACAGCGCCATGCGGCGGTCGTTGACGCCGCGCGCCGACCAGTGGTTCGCGGGCGCGAGGTGGACCGCGATGTCGCCCCCCAGCCCGACCGACTGGCCCCAGTCGAGCGTCTCGACCCTGACCGCGTCGTCGTGCGATCGGATGATCGCGTCGTTGCCGAGCGGCGCCACGACCCGGGGCTCGCCCCGCGCCCAGAGCCGGGAGATCGTCTCGACGTCGAGATGATCGTAATGGTTGTGCGTGACGAGGATCGCGTCGATCGGCGGCAGCGCGTCGAACGCGATGCCCGGCGGGTTGGCGCGGCGCGGCCCCGCGAAGCTGAACGGGCTCGCCCGGTCCGACCAGACGGGGTCCATCAGGATATTGCGGCCCGCGACCTGGATCAGGATCGTCGCGTGGCCGACGAGCGTGACGCGCAAGTCCTCGACCCGCTCGGGCGGCGTGTCGCGGAACGGGCTCGGGTAGGTGGCCGGCCAGGGCTGGCGCCCGCCGCCGATCTGCCAGCGCGCGAGGTCGAGGATCCCGCGATCCGCCGCGGCGCCGGGCCGGAAGAACCGCACCCCGTCGTAATGGTCGCTGACCGGGCCGTCGTAATAGGTGTTGCGCCCGCGCGCGACGGCCGCGTAGCCGACGCCCCCGAGGGTGAGCATGGCGGTCGCGCTGACGACCCGCCCCAGTGTGCGCCGATCCATCCCGACAGGAAGGGTCAGCCGGGGCCGCCAGTCAAGCATGCGTGTGCGGGCGGAACGGCGTGAGGTCGCGCCGGTTGCCTGCCCGACGACGACATATCGGTTCGAGGACTCGGGTGATGGAGAATATCGGCGGTTACATCTGGTTCGTGGGGCTCGGCGGCGCGCTCCTCGTCCTGGCGGTCGCGTATGTCTACGCGACGACGCGCAAGCAGAAGGCGGGCGGCCGCCCGAACGCCGCCTGGGAGCAGGCGGCCGACGAGGCGGGCGAGTCCTCCATCGCCAAGCAGGGCTCGCAGGAGGTCCGCTCGCCCCCGCGTCCGTGAGCCGCCGGCGGCCGATCAGCCGCCCTTCACGGCGCCCGCGGGTCCGCCCCGCGATGATCTGCGTGGCGCGAACACCGTCAGGACCAGCACCGGCAGCGTGACGATGATCGCGGCGGCCGCGAGCGGCCCCAGGGAGATCCGGTCGAAGGACAGCGCAAGATGCCGTTGCCACGACTTGCAGAAGATCCAGGGCTCCCAGGCAAGCCAGACTCGACGGACCGTAATATCGTTACGGATCACGCCCTGCGTGAGCCTGTCGCACCTATGAACGCCGCGGTGATAGGTCGGATTGGGTTCCGGGAGTTGTAGCTGCGGCCGTGGCGGGCGGGAGCGTACATCGATTGCCTGAGATGATGCGGCGGCTTGAACTGAAGCGAGCAAGGCCAAAACCAAAACTGACCCACCACCGGACATGTCGAAAAATTGACAGGCACCCCTCCGAGGCCTATGCGCTCACGCATATCGACGAGCGAGCCCTAGTGCCGCCGACCGGTTGGGTGATCCGCGTGTCGGATCGTTCGGCCGGAGGTCAACGCCCGACAGCGCGATGCGCCCTCGGGCGCTGTCGGCGTTCGGGTGTCGTCGCTGGACGGAATGGACCATGCCCGGGACCGCCCTGCGGATCGAGGACGCCGTGAACGAGACCTGCCCGTGGTCGGGGAAGCCGATCGCGGCGGATTCGCTCGCCCGCTACGCGGGCGCGGTCGTGGGGTTCTGCAACCCGGAGTGCCGGGACAGGTTCGCGACCGCGGTCCGGCATTTCGAGGCTGCGCTCGCGGAGCGGCGCATGGATAGCTCGGCGGGAGGCGAATAGCGTGTTCGAAGGCCTCTCCGAGAGACTCTCCTCGATCCTCGACGGGCTGACGCGCCGCGGCGCGCTGTCCGAGGACGACGTCAACGCGGCGCTCCGCGAGGTGCGGCGCGCGCTGCTCGAGGCCGACGTCGCGCTCGAGGTCGTCCGCGGCTTCACCGACAAGGTGCGCGCGCGGGCGGTCGGCGCCGAGGTCGTCAAGTCGGTGACGCCCGGCCAGATGGTCGTGAAGATCGTCCACGACCAGCTGGTCGAGATGCTGGGCGCGGACGCGGAGGTGATCGACCTCAACGCCGCCCCGCCGGTCGCGATCCTGATGGTCGGCCTGCAGGGCTCGGGCAAGACCACGACGACGGCGAAGATCGCCAAGCGCCTGTCGGGCCGCGACAAGCGCCGCGTCCTCATGGCGTCGCTCGACACGCGCCGCCCGGCCGCGATGGAGCAGCTCGCGATCCTGGGCAAACAGGTCGGCGTCGACACGCTGCCGATCGTCGCCGGGCAATCGGCCGTTCAGATCGCGCGCCGCGCCATGGAGGCGGCGCGGCTCGGCGGCTTCGACGTCGTGATGCTCGACACCGCCGGTCGCGTCACGGTGGACGAAGCCTTGATGACCGAGGCGGCCGACGTGAAGGCCGCGACCGGCGCGCACGAGGTGCTGCTCGTCGCCGACGCGCTGACCGGCCAGGACGCCGTGAACACGGCGCGCGCCTTCGATGGCCGCATCGGCGTCACGGGCATCGTGCTGACCCGCATGGACGGCGACGCGCGCGGCGGCGCGGCCCTCTCGATGCGCGCCGTCACCGGCCGGCCGATCAAGCTCGTGGGCACGGGCGAGAAGGTCGACGCGCTGGAGGAGTTCCACCCCGGCCGCGTCGCGAACCGCATCCTCGGCATGGGGGATGTCGTCAGCCTCGTCGAGCGGGCCGCCGAGACGATCGACGCCGAGAAGGCCCAGAAGATCGCCGACAAGATGCGGCGGGGCAAGTTCGACCTCGACGACCTGTCCGAGCAGCTGGCCCAGGTGGAGCGCATGGGCGGCATGGGCGGGCTGATGGGCATGCTGCCCGGCATGGGCAAGATCAAGGACCAGCTGGCCCAAGGCGGCATGGGCGACGGCATGGTGAAGCGCCAGCGCGCCATCATCTCGTCCATGACCCGGGCCGAGCGCGCGAACCCCGACATCCTCAAGGCATCCCGCAAGAAGCGCGTCGCGGCGGGGTCCGGCTCCAAGGTCGAGGAGATCAACAAGCTCCTCAAGATGCACCGCCAGATGGCCGACGTCATGAAGATGATGGGCGGCGGCAAGG
>CAXUHE010000101.1:0-12713 GCA_964250725.1 uncultured Enterovirga sp.
GCTGCCCGATCTGACGACGCTGACGTCCGCCCAGAAGGACGCGCTGATCGTCACCGTGTAAGAGCAGGTCGTGTCGCTGACGGGGCGCCTCACGGCCCTGGAGCAGCGGCTGAACGAGCCTGCGAAGACGCCGGACAACTCCTTGCCGGCCGACAGTGCCTCGAGGAGTCCCGGTCCTGCACGTCGGCCGGCACCACGGCTACGGCCAGCCAGGCGCCGTCCGCGTCGACGAGGGCCACGCGCTTGTGCGCCCGACCACCTTCTTGGCCGCGTCGTAGCCTCGCGTCCCCCGCACGGGGAGGCACCTCACCGATTGCGTGTCGATCACCGCCGAACGTGGGCCCGCCGTCCGGCCACGCGCCCGGCGACGCAGCCGCGCCACGTGCCGCACCAAGGCGTCGAACAGGCCTCGCTCCGCCCAACGCCGAAACCAGCCCTACACCGTGCGCCGGTGCGGCCAGCATGACGGCAGCGCCCGCCACGGCCCGAATCGCGGACCGTCTTCAGAGTGTAGCGGCATCGCTCGGGCGCGCACCGAGGGATCAGCCCAGGGCGCAAGCGAGGATGGTGTGATGGCAAGGAGGGCGGGGACGAAGACTTCCCGGGCGGACGGTGGTGCGGCGATCATGGCTGCACCATCGCAGGTGGATCAGCCGGTTGCCTGCACGACACCCGCGGCCCTCGTCGCCCTCGCCGAGGAGCTCGGCCGGCTGTTGGCGCGTCGCGAGCTCTCGCAGCTCAGAAATCGGCGTGGGTATGGGCTTCCCGAACTACTGCTCGGCGCATCCGTCATGGCCGTGGTCTTGATACTGATCGCCCGCACGCTGGGCTGGCTCGTACCGTGAAACCGGCAGCGAATAATGGAACGTTTGAAGGGAATTGGCTCCAAATCTCATTCCTGAGAGGGGTTTCGTACTCCACCCCCGCTCATTCCAACCAGTTTTCTCGCCACTGCTATCGCCTCAAAAAAGTGACGACGGGTCGGGTCAGCACCGCCGCGAACGGCAAGACTGGGTGGATTGCGGTCCGACCGCTTTGGGGTGATGCCCGGTCAGAGCAGACATCGATGCTTCGGCGGGATCTGGCCGATTCGAGAAGGTCCGGTTTCCGGCGGCACCGTCATGTTACGGACGTCCGTATCTCGGTGCGGCGCTGATCCGCGAACTTTGGCTCGAACGCCACGAGGACCAGCAGCAAAAACCCGATCGTGACGCCGGTTCCGGCGGTGGTCAGCCAGCTACCCCGATGATAGGTGGCCGTGCCGAGAACGGAGCCGATCGTAGCCCCCGCAAAGAGACGCGTCATGTAGATGGCGTTGACGCGCCCACGCTGTTCCGCCGCGACGCCATAAATGACCTTCTGACCCACCACCTGATTGGCCTGGATGGCGGCGTCTATGAACATCGCCAAGCCGGTCAGGATCACTAGGGCCGGCAGTCCCGTGACAGTCCAGCACGAGGCGAGGAACGATAGGCTGAGCACCAGAATGGCGGCAACGGTGACGGCTCGGCTGTGCCCGGCATCCGCCAGGCGACCCGCGACGGGTGCCACGAGGGCGCCGCCGCAGCCGGCCAACGCGAAGAGGCCGATGCCTTGCTGCCCGAGTTGGAAACGGTCGGCGAGGAAGAGCGGCACGGCCGTCCAAAACATATTGAACGCGCAAAACATCAGCGTCTGATAGGTGGCGCGCCAGCGGACCGCCGGCATGGTCCGCATGACGGAGAGCATCGAGCGCAGGATGCGGAGGTAAGGTGTTCGCGAGGTCGGCTGATAGACCGGCATCATCCGCATGAGCGCGAACCCGATCACGCTCAGGAGCCCCCCGGAGAACAGGAAGACCGCGCGCCATCCCAGGGCAGCCGAAACGAACAGCGCGACAGGACGGGCCAGCATGATTCCCGTGAGCACGCCCGCCATGACCTTGCCGACCGTCCGGCCGCGCCGTGCCTCCGGAACCAAGTGAGCCACGAAGGGGAGGAGGACCTGAGCGCCGGTCGAGCAGACGCCGACCACGAGAGAAGCGGCGAAGAAACTTCGCGGGCCGGTCGATATCGCGGCCCCGACCAGGCCTAGGGTGGTGAGGCCCAGGGTCACCAGCACGAGCTTCTTGTTTTCGACGAGGTCGGCCAGCGATACGATGAAGAACAACCCGATGCCGTAGCCGATCTGCGTCATGCTGACGATCGAACCGGCGAGATCTCGGCTGATCCCGATGTCGGGTCCGATCGCCGCCACCAGCGGCTGGGCATAGTAGAGGTTCGCGACCAACGCTCCGGCAGCCAACGTGATCACCGTGACGACCGCAGCAGACGGCCCCGCTTCGTCACGGGCGGCCGGTGTTGTCGCCGACCGTCGCGCAAGATCATCCATCCGCCAACCTCACGTCCCGGACCGCAACCGGCACCGCTGCCCACAAGGCAGAAGGCACTCCGGCATCGACGGACTACGCCATAGGACGCTCCTGGGCGGAAGGCGAGCGTCCGACGAAGAGGGCTGCTTCGAGGACGTCTTCCGCTCAGATCGAGGACGGGCAGTCCTTTCTGAGAAGCGTGGCGTAGCCTGCTATGGGAGGTGTTTGGAGCCTCAGCAGGCTTGCGTTGGTAGACCAACGCTTCGCCTGCTGAGCTTTCTGTTTTGTCGCAGATTTTGTCGAAAGAGCGTGTGGCGCTCTTTCGAAACCTGCTTAGGCTCCGGTTCGAGAACGATCCACTGTTCGTCGCTGAACACGCAGATCGAGCGGCGGATGCCATCCGAGTTGATTGCCCCAGGCCCAATCGAGTCGAATGCACTGAGCCTCGCCCGACAGCCGGAGGGCTTCAACGATGTAGTCTAGGATTTGCGCCAGCATCTTTCCCCCCCCCTGACCGGTTTCTGCGAACCTGTTCGGTAGAAAGAGATACCACGCGAGTGAGGGGCCTGTCTGTTGCGACAAGGATGTGACATCCATCAAAAATATTCAAACTGAATAAGTCGACCATGTCTCAAGCCGGCTCCGTGACGGATCAGACCTCAGGCGATGATTGCCGACAATTGCCGTTGCGTCTCGATCAGTGCGGGAAGCAGCTCCATCCGCAGCCGCTCGACACTCGCCCGGCTGGTCTGGACGCCGGTATTGAGCGCCGCCACGACGCGCCCCGCGCGGTTTCGGATCGGCACCGCGACGGAGCGTAGCCCTATCTCGAGTTCCTCGTCGACGATGCAGTAGCCCTGCTGCCTAACCCTGGCGATCTCGGCGAAAAGATCGGCGGGGTCGGTCAGGGTCTTGGGGGTGAGAGGGTCGATCGTCGAGCGCTCGATGATCGACCGCGCCTTCTCGTCATCCATGGCCGCCAGCAGCACCCTCCCCATGGATGCGCAATGAGCCGGGAGCCGGCTCCCGACACCCAGGCTGATCGACATGACGCGTCGCTGGGCCGATCGCGCGATGTAGACGATGTCGGTGCCGTCGAGGATCGAGGAGGAGCACGATTCCTGGATCGTTCCGGCGAGACGGTCGAGAAAGGGTTGCAACTGCTCGGGCAAGGGCGTCGACGCCAGATAGGCGTGGCCCAGCGACAGCACACGGGCTGTCAGAGCATAGCACCTGCCGTCGAAGCTGGCGAAGCCCAGGCGCTCGAGCGTGATGAGGCATCGCCGCGCGGTCGCGCGGTCGAGCGCCGTCAGCCGCGCCACCGCGGCGATCGTCAGCCGCTCGTGTCCCTGGCCAAAGCAGGACAGGACCGCCAATCCCTTGGCGAAGCCGCCCATCATGTCGCCCGCGCGCTCGTCCTTCACGGCCGCGGCCCTGGCTCGACGCGCGACACGGGCTTGACGACGCGGTCTGGCGGTGATGAGATGTTCGATAACATAACATTGTGCGATTAACGCACAAATTGGTGTCGGTCAACCTCGGACGCGGCGCTGACCTGAACACCACCACGGAGGCGACGACCGTTGTACTCTTTCACCTTTTCGGCTCAGCCGGCCCGCGTGACCTTCGGATCGCGCGTCGACGATGCCCTGCCGCGAGAAATCGAGGCGCTCGGGCTCGAGCGCGTGCTCATCCTGGCGACACCGCAGCAACAGGCCGAGGCGATGGCCCTTGCGAAGCGCATCGGCGCGCGTGCCGCCGGGGTTTTCAGTGGGGCGCGGATGCACACCCCGGTCGAGGTGACGGCCGACGCGATGCGGCAGGTCGAGCGCGACGCGGTCGACGGTTTCGTGGCGGTGGGCGGCGGTTCGACGACCGGGCTGTCGAAAGCGCTCGCCCTGCGGACCGACCTGCCGCAGATCGTGATCCCCACGACCTATGCGGGGTCGGAGATGACCTCGATCCTCGGGCAGACCGAGAACGGCGTGAAAACCACGCTGAAGAGCCCGAAGGTGCTGCCCGAGGTCGTGATCTACGACGTCGATCTCACGCTGACCTTGCCGCCGGGTCTGTCGGCCGTCAGCGGGATCAACGCCATCGCCCATGCGGTCGAGGCGCTCTACGCACAGGACAAAAATCCCATCGTCTCGCTGATGGCTGCCGAGGGTATCCGGGCGCTCGCCCGGGCCCTGCCGATCATCGTCGAGACGCCCGACGATCGAGAGGCCCGGTCCGACGCGCTTTATGGCGCCTGGCTCTGCGGCGCCTGCCTCGGTGCCGTCGGCATGGCACTACATCACAAGCTTTGCCACACGTTGGGGGGCGCGTTCGATCTTCCCCACGCCGAGACCCATACGGCGGTGCTGCCCCATGCCACCGCCTACAATGCACCGGCCGCCCCGGATGCGATGCAGATCGTCGCCGAAGCGCTCGGCGCGCCGGATGCCGCGCAGGGTCTCTACGACCTTGCCCGGCGGCTCGGGGCGCCCCTGGCGCTGCGAGACCTCGGCATGCCGGAGAGCGGCATCGATGCCGCCGTCGATGCGGCCCTGAAGAACCCCTACTGGAACCCCCGCATCCTCGATCGCCCGGCCCTGCGCGTCCTCGTCGCGCGCGCCCATGCGGGCGAAGCGCCTCGCCCCCTGATCGCGGGACAGCCATGACCGAAGCCTTTGTCGTCGACTTCATCCGGACGCCGATCGGCCGTTTCGGGGGGGCGCTCGCCAGCGTCCGTCCCGACGACCTTGCCGCCGTGGCGATCGCCGCCCTGACGGGCCGACATCCCGGCCTCGAGGCGTCGCTGATCGACGAGGTGATCCTCGGCTGCGCCAACCAGGCGGGCGAGGACAATCGCAACGTTGCCCGCATGGCGGCGCTGCTGGCCGGTCTGCCTGAGACGGTGCCCGGCACGACCGTGAACCGGCTCTGCGGCTCCGGCCTGGATGCGGTCGCGATCGCGTCGCGGCAGATCAAGGCCGGCGAAGCCGACTTCATCGTTGCCGGCGGCGTCGAGAGCATGTCGCGGGCGCCTTTCGTCATGCCGAAGGCCGAGACGGGTTTTTCGCGCCACGCGGAAATCCACGACACGACGATCGGCTGGCGCTTCATCAATCCGGCGATGCGCGAGCGTTACGGCGTCGACTCCATGCCCGAGACCGGGGAGAACGTCGCCGAAGCCTTCGGCATCTCGCGCGCCGACCAGGACGCCTTCGCGGCGCGCAGCCAGGGTCGCGCGGTCGCGGCCCAGGCGAGCGGGCGCCTGGCGCGGGAGATCGCGCCCGTGCGCATCGCGCAGCGGAAGGGCGAGCCGCGCATCGTCGACGCCGACGAGCATCCCCGGGCCGGGACGACCGTCGAGAGCCTCGCCAAGCTCCCGACGCCGTTCCGCGCGAACGGTACCGTCACGGCCGGAAACGCGTCCGGCGTGAACGACGGCGCCGCGGCGCTGCTGATCGCGTCGGCGGCGGCCCTGAAGCGACACGGCCTCACGCCCATGGCGCGGATCCTCGGCGCCGCGACGACCGGCGTGGCACCGCGGGTCATGGGATTCGGGCCGGCGCCGGCGACCGGGAAGCTGATGGCACGCCTCGGCCTGACGATCCGCGATTTCGACGTCGTCGAACTCAACGAAGCCTTCGCGTCGCAGGCGCTCGCGGTCCTGCGCGCCCTGTCGGTTCCGGACGACGCCGCGCACGTCAACCCGAACGGGGGCGCCATCGCGCTCGGCCATCCCCTCGGCGCCTCGGGTGCCAGGATTGCCGGGACCGCCGCCCTGGAACTGGCCCTGTCGGGCGGCAAGCGGGCGCTCGCTACCATGTGCATCGGCGTCGGCCAAGGCATCGCCTTGGCGCTCGAACGCGCCTGAGCGTCGAAACGAACGAGACCGAGAGGAGACGCCCGTGAACGAGGCCAAGCCGATCCCGAAGGACCTGAAATACCCCTATTTCGAGGAGGAGAGCTCCGAGGCCGTCGTCAACGCCCGCATGGGGGCGGAGGTGAGTCCGCGCCTGCGCGCGGTCATGACCGCGGTGGTCAAGCACCTGCACGCGGCCGTGAAGGAGATCGAACCCACCCATGACGAGTGGCTGGCCGCCATCAAGTTCCTCACCGACACGGGCCACATGTGCACGGACTGGCGGCAGGAGTTCATCCTCCTCTCCGACACGCTCGGCGTCTCCATGCTGATCGACGCCATCAACCATCGCCGGCCGAGCGGCGCGACCGAGAACACCATCCTGGGCCCGTTCTACGTGCCCGATGCGCCCCGCTACCCGCACGGCGCCAACATCTGTCTCGACGGCAAGGGCGAGCCGTCGATCGTGCGGGGGCGCGTGGTCGACACGGAAGGCCATCCGATCGCGGGCGCGACGCTCGACGTGTGGCAGACCAACGAGGATGGCTTCTACGACGTGCAGCAGAAGGGCGTGCAGCCGGATTTCAACCTGCGCGGCGTCTTTACCAGCGGTGCCGACGGCTCCTACTGGTTCCGGTCCGCCAAGCCGCGGCACTATCCTATTCCCGACGACGGTCCGGTCGGCAAGATGCTCGCGGCCCTGGGCCGGCATCCGAACCGGGCGGCCCATATCCATTTCATCGTCACGGCGCCCGGCTACGACCCGGTCATCACCCACATCTTCACGCCGGACTGTCCCTACCTGTCGGAGGATGCGGTCTTCGGCGTGAAGGAGAGCCTGATCGGCGATTTCAGGAAGGTGGAAGATCCAACGGCGATCGCCGAGAGCGGAGTCGGGGGACCGTTCTGGGAGGTCGACTGGACTTTCACGCTCGCTCGTAGGGCGTCGGGCAGCGTCGCCGACGCTCCCATCATCTGACGCCCGACGCATCGCACGGATCGCTAGAGACATGTCACGCAGGAAAATCTATCCGGACGCAGCCTCGGCGCTCGACGGCGTGCCCTTCGACGGCATGACGGTCATGTCGGGAGGGTTCGGACTGTCGGGGAATCCCGAGCACCTGATCCAGGCGCTCAAGGACTGCGGCGTGCGAAACCTCACCGTCATCTCCAACAATTGCGGGGCTGACGGTTTCGGTCTCTGGATGCTGCTCAAGAACGGACAGATCCGCAAGATGGTGTCGTCCTACGTGGGTGAGAACAAGCTCTTCGCGGATCTCTACCTCTCGGGCGACCTCGATCTCGAGCTGAACCCGCAGGGAACGCTGGCGGAGCGCATCCGAGCCGGCGGTGCAGGCATTCCGGCGTTCTACACGAAGACCGGGGTCGGCACGGTGGTGGCCGAGGGCAAGCCGACCGAAGTCTTCGAGGGAGAAACCTACCTGCGGGAAACCTGGCTTCGCGCCGACCTCGCCATCGTCAAGGCCTGGCGAAGCGATCCGGAGGGCAATCTCGTCTACCGGAGAACGGCGCGGAACTTCAATCCCAACATGGCGACCGCTGCCCGGGTCACGATCGCCGAGGTGGAGGAGATCGTCGAGGCGGGCGTGCTCGATCCCGATCAGATCCACACTCCGGGCATCTACGTCGACCGGGTGATCCGCGGCGCGTCCTACGAGAAGAGGATCGAGCGGCTGACGGTCCGCGAGCGTTCCGAGACCGCCGGCCATACCCTCGCGACGGAGCTGACCTGATGGCCTGGACACGCGACGAGATGGCGGCACGCGCCGCCAGGGAGCTCAAGGACGGGGACTACGTGAACCTCGGCATCGGCATCCCGACGCTGGTCGCGAACTTCGTGCCGCCGGGCATGACCGTGACGCTGCAGAGCGAGAACGGCATGCTGGGCATCGGCCCGTTCCCCTATCGCGAAGATGTCGATCCCGACCTCATCAATGCGGGCAAGCAGACCGTCTCGGTGCTGCCGACGTCAAGCTTCTTCTCCTCGGCGGATTCCTTCGCGATGATCCGCGGCGGCCACGTCGACCTCGCCATCCTGGGAGCCATGCAGGTGTCCGAGGCCGGTGATCTCGCCAACTGGACCATCCCCGGCAAGGTGATCAAGGGCATGGGAGGGGCGATGGACCTCGTGGCCGGCGTCAGGCGCGTCGTGGTCGTGATGGAGCATGCCGACAAGTCCGGCGGAGCCAAGTTCCTGCACCGCTGCTCTCTGCCGCTGACCGGCCAAGGCGTCGTCGACGTGGTGATCACGGATCTTGCGGTGTTCGAGATCGACCGTCGGGGCGGGAGCGTCCGCCTCGTGGAACTCGCGCCCGGCATCGATGCCGCCGAGGTCAGGGCCAAGACCGAAGCCGACTATCGCGTGTCGCTCGCCGTCGCGGCCTGACGCGCGCTTTCGCCAGAACCGAAAGCGATCCCACGCCATGGTGTCGATGTCCGGCGGCCCGCGATGAACGAGTACGAACTCCAGCGCGTGATCCGCTTCCTGAAGCGGACGCGCCAACCCTTCGTCTCCCTCGTCTCGTCGACCGAGCCGGACGCGTCATGGAACATCGTCACGCATCTGATCGAGTGCGAGATCGGGGGCCAGCCCGTGACGGTCTCGACGCTGGTCGACGTCTCGGAACTGCCCTACGCCACGGCGCTCCGGCGCGTCCATCGTATGATCGACGAAGGGCTGATCCTGAAGCGGTCCCGCAGCGCGACGGGGAAGAGCTTCACGCTTCATCCCAGCGCGGACCTCAAAGCGCGCTTCGAGGTCTATGCCCGCGACATCAAATGCCTTCTCGCCGAGACCTTCGGCCGCAGCATGCCACTGGAAGATGAAAGTGACTTCTACTTCGGTGGCCCGCCGGGCCGGTCCCCAATCGACGACGTGAGGCCGGAAGACAGGTTGCGCTTCCTTCTGCACGACGACAACTACTTCGCCTCGATGCGCAATATGTGGGTGGATTTTCGCAGCAACAGGGCGACTCGACGCGACTTCGAGATGTGCGTGCTGCCCGACCTTTACGAGCGTCTCGTCGCCAATGCGCGCGCGGATGTCTCGGCCTTCGACGTGGTGACGATCAACATGCCCTGGCTCGCCGAGTTCGCGAGCCAGGGCATGTTGGCCCCGCTCGCCCGGTTCGACGAACCGAGCCTGATCAAGCCCGACGACTTCCAGTCCATGGTCTGGCAGGCCGGGACTTGGCAAGGCGCGCAGTTCGGAATCCCGATCTACGTCACCGTCGAAGTCCTGGCGGCGCGGCGAGATTGGCTCGACGAGAGCGGGCGGACGCCCCCGCGGACGTTCGACGAGGTCGTGAGCGTCGCGCGCGCGTTCCACAGCCCCGAGCGCGAGAGATACGGCATCGTTTGGAACGCCGCCCGCGGCATGCCGCTCGCGCACAGTTTCATGTTCTTCCTCGGAGCCTGCGGCAGGGGCATCTTCGCTCCGGGACACCGATGCGGCGAGGGTTCCGTTCGCATCGACGGCCAGGCCGGGCGCGAGGTCCTCGACTACATGCACCGACTTGTCGACGTGTCGCCCCCCGACGTGCTCGACATGGAGTGGAAGCGCGGCCTCGACCTGTTCCTGCACGGCCGCAGCGCACTCTCCTACGTTTGGACGATGCGCGCCGCGCGGTTCGAATACGACATCCACTCGGCTGTGAAGAGGAAGGTGAAATATCTCCCCCATGCCGCAGGTCCGGGCGGTACGAACCTGTCGCCGATGGGCGGCTTCCTACTCGCCGTGCCGAGGAACCTCCCGGAGGCCCGCGCGCGACGCGCCTTCGAGGCGATCGCGTCGATGGCCTCGCCCGAGGCCATGCGCGTGCACGCCAAGAACGGTTTTCCGGTCGTACCCCGCTTCAGCGTCGCCGCGGACCCGGAGGTCCTGGCGGGTTCTCCTCTGATCTCCATCGTGGACGGGCTGGCGAAACGCAACCTGCTCAGCACAGGGCAGCGGCCCGAGGTGCCGCAATACACGGCCATCGAGGGCATCCTCGGCGAGGTGCTCCATCGGGCACTCCGTCGCGAATGCAGCGACGGCAAGGCTCTGGCCGAGGCGCAGGCCGCCATCGAGCGAGTGATGTCACAGGCGCAACGCGGCCGCGACGCGGCGTAACCTCTGGATAAAAGGGTGAAGCCGGGTGTGTATTCGCCGGGCTCCCTTTCACCGCCGCTCAGCCAAGATCCACGGCCGAGACCTCGGTCGCCACACCGGCCGCGACGAACTCCCTGGCGACCACGAAATAATCCTTGTCGCCCAGGCCATGCCGCCGAGCAGCCTCGAAGCAGTTCCGCACGGCGCCGCTCAGCGCCGCCGGAAGCCCGGCCTGGTCCGCGACTTCGCCGATCAGATCGAAATCCTTGATCATCTGATCGATCGAGAAGGAGGGTTCGAAGTCGTCGGTCACGATCGCCTTCTGCTTGTAGGCGAGAAGGGGCGAGCCCACGGCGCTTTGACAGATGACATCCATCAGGACCGACACCGGAATGCCGCCGCAGCGGCCGACCGCCAGGGCTTCTGCGAGCAACGCCGACGTGCCACCGACCAGGACGTTGAGGGCGAGCTTGAGGTAGCGCGCCTCATCGCCGTCGCCGACCCAGAACTGCCGCGCCGCGAAGCAGGCCAGCACCGGCTCGACCGCGAGCCATGCCGGCTTGGGTCCCGACACCATGGCGGTCAACCGCGCGGCGCCCGCCGTGAGGGTGCTGCCGGACACCGGAGCCCGGAGATAGGCGACGGAGCGGGCGTCGAGCACCTGAGCGATCTCCGCAGACAGGCGCGGTGACACGGTGCTGAGGTCCACGAAGGTCTGGGACGGGCGCAGGTGGCGAGCCAGCCCGGCATCGCCGAACACCAGATCGCGCAGCACTTCGTCGCGTGCGACAGTGCTGAAGACGACATCCGCCTCGGCGACGAGCTGCTCGACCGACTGCGCGACCCCGGCGCCCGCCGCGACCACGCTTGCACGATTTTCGGGCAGGGGCTCGATAACGGCGACATCATGGCCGGCCGACAGAACGGCCCTGGCCATCGGGCTACCCATCTTGCCGATCCCGGCCCAGCCGATCCGCATCCCGGTCGTTCGCCTCCCGATTCAGGACCGTCGCCAGTTGGCGTGTCCGCCGTCGCTCCCGTCCGCCGGGAGCTTCGCGCAGGTCCGGCGAGGCGTCGCGTCGGAAGATGTCCATCTTGAACATCTTGGGGCTGGGTTCCCGGCCTCCGGGCGCTAGGCTTCCGCCACTCAGCAGGGGGAGCGTCGCTCGCGCGCAAGCTCCCGCGACCATCCGGGAGGATTCATGCGCGCCGTTCGCTTTCACGACAAGCGCGACATCCGCGTCGACGACGTTCCCGCCCCGCAGAGCCGGCTGAAGGATACCGACGTCCTGATCCGACCGATCCTGTGCGGCATCTGCGGCACGGACCTGCACGAATACGTGGCGGGTCCGATCGTGACGCCGACGGAGCCGCATCTCTACACGGGCGCCAAGCTGCCGCAGATCCTCGGCCACGAGTTCTCCGCCGAGGTCCTCGACACGGGATCCTCGGTCACCAACGTCAAACCGGGCGACCGCGTCTCGATCCAACCGCTGGTCTCGCCGCGCGACGACTACTATGGCCGGCGCGGGCTCTATCACCTCAGCGAGAAGATGGGCTGCATCGGCCTCTCCTGGGACTGGGGCGGCATGGCGGAGCGCGCCGTCGTCAACAGCTACAACGTCTTCAAGGTATCCGACGACGTCAGCGACGTTCAGGCGGCCATGATCGAGCCTGCGGCGGTGGCGCTCTACGGCGTGGATCGCGGCGGCGTCCAGGCAGGCTCTACCGTCCTCGTCTCGGGCGTCGGTCCGATCGGGGCTCTGACGCTCCTCGCGTCCCGGGCCGCGGGTGCGAGCGTGATCATCGTCTCCGAGCCGAACCAGCACCGGCGTGACCTCGCCGAGCGGCTGGTGCCCGACGCCCTCGTCGTCGACCCGAAGGTCGTCGATGTGGCGGAGTTCGTGAAGGATCACACCGAGGAGGGCGTGGGTGTCGACGTGGCGCTCGAATGCGTCGGTCTCGAAGCGTCGTTGAACGCCTGCGCCAAAGCCGTGCGGCGTCGAGGAACCGTGGTGCAGGTTGGCCTGCACATGCGGGCAGCGTCGGTCGACGCGATGCTGTGGGCGCTGAAGGACATCACCGTCGAGGCGACCTGGTGCTATCCCACCACAGTCTGGCCGCGGATCGCCGGGATGATCGCGGCAGGCCTTTACCCGGTCGAAGAGATCGTCACCGCCACCATCGATCCGGCCGACGTTGTGGCCAAGGGTTTCGACGAACTGCTGGGTCCCTCGGGCCGCAACATGAAGATCCTGGTTCGCGCGAGCTAGTCCCGGTCTGTCCGACGCCGCGGCACAGTCGTTCTCCTCGAACCGATCTGTCTTGAACGAAGGGCTCTTCCCCGGTAACTGCTCAGGTGTCGCTCACGGGTTGCCGGTGTCGAGGTTTGATCTCAG
>CAXUHE010000102.1:0-6685 GCA_964250725.1 uncultured Enterovirga sp.
GCCGCTCAAGGCGCTGGCGGTCGACGTCGCGCGCAACCTCGAGATGCCGGTCGCCGAGATGGGGCTGCCGATCCGCATCGAGACGCGCACCGGCGACACGCCCCCCCACAAGCGCAAGCGCCAAGTCGAGCGCCCGCCCGACATCCTGCTGACGACGCCGGAGCAGCTGGCGCTGCTGCTCGCCAGCCGCTCCGGCGCCGAGCTGTTCTCCGGGCTGCGCCGCGTCGTGCTGGACGAGCTCCACGCGCTCGTGACCTCGAAGCGCGGCGACCTCCTGTCGCTCGGCCTCGCGCGGCTGCACGCGCTGGCCCCGGACCTCACCGCCGTCGGGCTCTCGGCGACCGTGCGCGAGCCGGACGCGCTCCGGCGCTATCTCGTGCCGCAGCGTGCTCCCTCTCCCCAGGGGGGAGAGGGTTGGGGTGAGGGGGAAGAACCCTCTCCGGACTGCGAGATCCCCCCTCGCCCTAGCCCTCTCCCCATCGGGGAGAGGGAACAGGTCGCGCTCGCCCACCTCGTGGTCGTGGAGGGCGGAGCGGAGCCCGACATCCGCATGCTGGAGCTCGACCGGCCGCTGCCGCTCGCGGGCCATATGGGCGGGCTGTCCATGCCGGCGATCTACGCCCTGATCGGCCAGCACAGGACGACGCTCGTCTTCACCAACACCCGCTTCCAGGCCGAGTTCGTGTTCCAGGAGCTGTGGCGGCTGAACGAGGGGAACCTGCCGATCGCGCTCCACCACGGCTCGCTCGACGTCGAGCAGCGCCGCCGCGTCGAGGCCGCGATGGCGGCGGGCCGGCTCAAGGGCGTGGTGTGCACCGCGACGCTCGACCTCGGCATCGACTGGGGCGACGTCGACCTCGTGGTGAATGTCGGCGCGCCGAAGGGGGCGTCGCGCATCATGCAGCGCATCGGCCGCTCGAACCACCGCATGGACGAGCCCTCCCGCGCGTACCTCGCGCCCACGAACCGCTTCGAGATCCTCGAATGCACGGCCGCGCTCGACGCCGTCCACGAGGCCGCGCAGGACACGCCCGATCCCCGCTCCGGCGCGCTCGACGTGCTGGCGCAGCACGTGCTGGGCATGGCGTGCGCCGACCCGTTCGACCTCGCGGCGCTCTACGACGAGGTCGTGTCCGCCGCGCCCTACGCGGAGCTCACCTGGGAGCAGTTCGAGGCGGTCGTCGATTTCGTCGCGACCGGCGGCTACGCGCTGCGCGCCTACGAGCGCTTCGCGAAGATCCGGCGCGGGCCGGACGGGCTGTGGCGCGTGCGCGACGGGCGGGTCGCACAGCAGTACCGGATGAACGTCGGCACGATCGTCGAGGCCGCGATGCTGAAGGTGCGCCTCTCGCGCTCGGCCCGCGGCGCGCCGGGCACCGTCATCCCGAAGCGCGGGCGGGTGCTGGGCGAGATCGAGGAGGGGTTCTGCGAGGCGATGAGCCCCGGCGACACCTTCATCTTCGGGGGCGAAGTGCTGCGCTTCGGGGGCATCCACGAGGACGAGGTGATGGCGACCCGCACGAGCCATGGGACGGACCCGAAGATCCCCACCTACGCCGGCTCGAAGTTCCCGCTCTCGACCTTCCTCGCCGCGCGGGTGCGGCGGCTGCTCGCCGACCCGGCCGAGTGGGAGCGGCTCCCGATGGGGGCGGGCGAGTGGCTCGACCAGCAGCGGCAACGCTCGCTGATCCCGGATTCGGGCGAGCTCCTCATCGAGACCTTCCCGCGCCAGACGCGGCACTACATCGTGGCCTTCCCGTTCGAGGGGCGCCTCGCGCACCAGACGCTCGGCATGCTCGTGACCCGCCGGCTCGAGCGGGCGCGGCTCAAGCCGCTCGGCTTCGTGGCGAACGATTACGGCATCGCGGTCTGGTGCATCGGGGACGTCGCGGCCCGGGAGGCGGAGGCGCCGGGCTTCATCGCGGAGCTCTTCGGCGAGGACATGCTCGGCGACGACCTCGAGAGCTGGCTCGACGAGAGCGCGATGATGAAGCGCACCTTCCGCGACTGCGCGATCATCGCGGGCCTGATCGAGCGGCGCTATCCCGGCCAGGAGAAGACGCGCCGGCAGATGACGATCTCGACCGACCTCGTCTACGACGTGCTGCGCCGCCACGAGCCCGGCCACGTGCTGCTCGCGGCGGCCCGCGCCGACGCCGCGACCGGTCTCCTCGATGTGAAGCGGCTCGGCCTGATGCTCGCGCGCATCCGGGGACGAATCAGGCATAAGGCGCTCTCACGCGTCTCGCCGCTCGCCGTGTCGCTGATCCTTGAGATCGGCCGCGAGCGGGTCTTCGGCGAGGCGGCGGACGACATCCTGGCGGAGGCCGAGACGATGCTCCTCGACGAGGCGATGGCATGATCGGGTCGCGATGAGCGCAGCGTTGGCGCGCGTGAGCGAGGTCGTGGCGACCGAGACCGTGATCGCGGGCCTCGCGTGCCGTCTCGACGGCTCGGGCGCGCTGTATCTCGAGGCCGACGCGACGCTCGTCGTCGCCGACCTGCATCTCGAGAAGGGCTCGGCCTTCGCGCGGCGCGGCCTCATGCTGCCGCCCTACGACACGCGCGCCACGATCGCGGCCCTCGCGGACGTGCTGGACCGCTACGCCCCGCGCCGCGTCGTGGCGCTCGGCGACAGCTTCCACGATCGCGGCGGCCCGGATCGGCTGGGCGACCCGGAGCGCGCGATGCTGGCCGCGCTCGTCGCCGGACGCGACTGGGTCTGGGTCACGGGCAACCACGATCCCGTGCTGCCGCCCTCGATCGGCGGGGAGGTGGCGCCCGAGGTCGCGGTCGGGCCGCTGGTCCTGCGCCACCATCCGGCGGCCGGCGCGCGCTGTGAGCTCGCGGGCCACCTGCACCCGGTCGCGAAGGTGGTGCGGCACGGGCGCGGCGTCAGGGCGCGCGCGTTCCTGACCGACGGCCGGCGCTGCGTGCTCCCGGCCTTCGGGGTTTATGCGGGCGGGCTCAACGCCTGCGACCCGGCCTTCGGGCCGCTCTTCCCGGGCGGCTTCACGGCCCACGTGCTCGGCCGCAACCGCCTGTTCGCGATCGACCACCGGACGCTCTGCGGGGACTGACCTCAGCCCTCGTCCGGCCAGCCCTCGTCGGGCCAATTGCGACGGCCATGAATGACGCGCAGGATGGTGACCGTGTCGTCCGACAGCTTGTAGGACAGGATGTAGGACGTCTTCGGCACGACCTTCTCCAGCGTGCCGGCGACCCGTCCCGGTCGACCCGTCGACCAGTCAGCAAGGCCGATCGCCGCCTCGTCGATCCGGTCCGCCACCAGCCCGGCCGCGACCGGATTGCTCTGCGCGATGTGGCGGATGCCGACGATCAGATCGCGCAGCGCGTCCTGAGACCAGACGACGATCCTCATCGTGCCTGTTCGGTCGCCCTCACGGCCTCGCGGATCAGTCGCATGGCCTCGGCGTGAGGCGTGACGCGCCCTTCGCGGGCGTCCTCGAGGCCGCGCTGGATGGCCTCGATGATCGCGAGTTCGCGCGCGACGAAATCGTCGATGGCCTCGCTCGCGAGCGCGGACACGCTGCGATCGGTGCGCTTGGCCAACTCGTCCAGTCCCAAGCGGGTGCCGTCGGAGAGATCGAGGATCATGTCGGCTCCATGTCAGACCGGCGGCAGTCTATCCGCTCAGCACGCGATCCGCATCTTCTGCGACAGGCGGGCAGCGGTCATCCCCACGCCGCCGCGAGCATCGCGAGCCCGGCGACGCCGGACAGGACGATCCGCAGGCGCCCGAACCAGGCGGGCGCGAGGCCGCGGCGCGGCAGGTCCTGGTCGACCGCCCCCCAGGCGAGCAGCAGGAGGCCGAGCGCGCCCGCGTCGAACGGCCGGGGGAGCGCGAGGGTGCCCCAGGCGATCAGGCTCGGCACGACGGAGAGGACGAGGTCGAGCGCCGCGGCCCGGCCGCTCTCGCGCAGCGCCAGACCCCAGCGGATGCCGCCGAGGAAGGACGCGATGATCGTCCCGTAGGCGAGGAGGGCGGCCCGCACCATGCCGGCGGAGACGCCGAACCGCGAGGACCAACCCGTGACCGCGAGGAACGTCAAGCCGGCGAAGGGGATCAGGCCGCCGAGTCCCAACAGGAGGGGCACGATCGGAATGGCGCGTTCGGACTTCATCGGGCTGATCCTGGCGGGAGAGCCTGCACCAACGCCGGTCGCCCGCCCCGGTCCCCTTCAGTCCCGCCGGAAGATGACGCTCGCGACCCACCCGAAGGCGAGCGAGATCAGCGCCGTCCCGATCCCGTAGAGAAGCGGCCGCTCGCGGGCGATCGAGGTCACGCGGTCCTCGAACCCGGTCTTGACGAGCTCGAAGCTCGACTGGCTGCGCGCGAGCAGCGCGCCGCCCGCGAACAGTGCCGCCTCCACGTCGTAATTGCCCGTGGGCGCGGTCGCGGGGAGCGGGATCGTCGCGCGGAAGAAACCGTCGGTCACGAAGCCGACGCCGCGCTCGTCCTCGACATAGAGTCCGTCGCGCGATTTCAGCCGGATGAGGGCCGCCCGGTAGGGCTCGTCCTCGGCGCCCCGGTCGAGCGTGAACTCGGGCGCGCTGACGATCGCCACAAGGCCGAGCCGCAACCGGCGTCGCGCCGTCTCGTCGACGATCTCCGTCAGGGCGCGCGAGGACAGGACGCCGATGAAGGCGGGCGCCGCGACGAATTTCTGCTGGCCGCGGTTGAGCCAGATCGGACCGAACTCCTCCTTGCGGCGCACCGTCGCGGCCTCGCGCGGACCGCGCACCGTGATCACGACGTCGAAGCCGCCCGCCCGGGAGGCCGTCTGCGCGTCGCGCTCGATCACCCCGAAGGCGGTGAGCTCGGTCCCGGTATAGGTCGAGCTGATCTGGACCTGATGGTTCGAGAGCGAGAGCACGAGGCGCTCGGCCCGAGCTGGCGCAGCGGCCAGGACTGCCAGGACTGCCAGGACAACGTATCTCGTCACCGGCGCGACTCCGGGAGCGAGAGCGAGAAAGGCTCTGAGGGTCGCAGCACGAGCTCGATCGCGAAGCGCAGGCCGACGCCCAGCACCAGCACCGCGAGGAGGAAGCGGAACACGTCCGCGCGCAGGGCCCGGCCAGCCCGCGCACCGAACTGCGCCCCGAACACGCCGCCGACGATCAGGATGAGGGCCAGCACGATATCCACCGCGCCGTTGAGGACGGATTGCAGGATCACCGCGAGGAGCGCCGCCGCGAGGATCTGGATCTGGGACGTGCCGATGACGACGGCCGTCGGCACACGGAACACATAGAGCAGCGCCGGCACCATGATGAAGCCGCCCCCGATGCCGAGCAGCGCCCCCACGAGGCCGACGAAGAGGGCGAGCCCGAAGATCGGGATGACGCTGGCATAGAGCCGTGAGCGGGGAAACCGCATCCGCAGCGGCCAGCCGAGGAAGGCCGGATGTTCTCCGGCGCGGCGTCTCAGCCGCACGATGCCGCGCCGTGCGGACCAGAAGTCGCGCAGGCTCTCGGCGAGCATCAGCGAGCCCACGACCGTGAAGAGCGTCACGTAGCTGACCACGACCGTCAGGTCGAGCTGGCCCGCGCGTCGCGCCGCCGCGAACAGCCAGACGCCGAGCAGCGTGCCCACGAGCCCGCCCGCCGTCAGGACGGCTCCGAGCTTCATGTCGATCCCGCGCCGGCGTAGCGCCGCGAGCGAGCCCGTCATCGCGGAGGCGGCGATCTGGGCGGATTGCGTCGCGACCGCAGTCGCGGGCGGGATGCCGAGGAAGATGAGGAGCGGCGTCATCAGGAAGCCGCCGCCGATGCCGAACAGGCCCGACACGAAGCCCACGGCCGCGCCGAGACCCAGCATCAGCATGACGCTGACCGGCATCTCGGCGATCGGCAGATAGATCTGCAACGCGGCTGTCCCGGAGACCGGACCGTTCGGCCCGCCCGGCCGACCCTGTCTCGTTTAGGCGGTTGTTATGTCCCAGAGGCACGGCATCCGCTGCGACACCCGTTCAGCAGACCGACGATGAACCGGACGTGAGCGCCCCCGTCCGCTCGCCGATCATCCGCGGCCCTCGCGTTGCTGGCGCTTCAGGGGGAGGTCCGCGGTCCCGTTCGCGGGCAGCGTCGGCGGCGCGACTTCGTTCGCCGCGGCGTTGGCGGGAGTCGGCCGCCAGTGCTCGACAGCCGACTTGGCACGGGTGAGGTCGGCCGCGGACAATCTCGCGCCGACCTCGTCGCGCTTACGGCCGGCATCCTCGTCGCCCTGGCCGGCCGCGATGGCGAACCAGACATACGACTTGGAAAAGTCCTGCGTCAGGCCCAGCCCCCGGGCGTAGAGGACAGCGAGGTTGTACTGGCTGTCGCGGACGCCCTGCTCGGCCGCGCGCTGGAACCAGCCGCTCGCGGCCGCGTAATCCGGCTTGCCGCCGGCACCTTCCGCGATGAGGACCGCGAGATTGTGCATGGCGCGCGTGTTGCCGCCATCTGCCGCCCGCTTGTACCAATTCTTGGCGGCCTCAAGGTCGCGCGGCACGCCGACGCCCTTCTCGTACGCGTTGCCGGTCCGGTACTGGGCCGGAGCCAGCCCTTTCTCGGCGGCCTTCTCGAAATAGGTCGTGCCGAGTTGCAGGTCGCGGGGCACGCCGCGGCCTTCGGAGGTCCTGGTCCCGAGGTCGTACAGCGCGAGCGCGTTTCCGCCGAA
>CAXUHE010000102.1:6695-12709 GCA_964250725.1 uncultured Enterovirga sp.
CGAAAGCAGCCTGTCTCAAGGCGGTCATCGCGACCGCCGGATCGGGACGCTCGGGAGTCGGGACGCTCGGTGCAGCCGCGCTCGCAGGCGCGCCGGCAATAACGGTCGATCTCGGGCCCGGGCTCGACAGGGCCGCGAGTTTCGCGGTGTCGAGAGCGTCCGCCTTGACGCCGGCGGCTTGCGCCGGTGCGGCGGGCGGCGACACGGACTGCCCTGCCAATGGTTGGACGGATACGGGCTGCACGGGTACGGCCAGCGCCGTCGCGGCGGGCTGGGCGGGGATGGTCTGGACTGGCGGCGTAGCGTCCGACGGACCACGCTGAGCCTCGTCGAGGCTGCTCTCCGCCAGGGACTGCGTCGTCTGCGGATCGGGCGTCGCGGGCCGCAACGTCTGGCCTGGAGCCGGACGCGTCTGCGTCGTGGCGACCTGACTCGCGCTCGCGACCGGAGCCCCGGCGAAAGCGGGCCGCT
Organism: uncultured Enterovirga sp.; assembly: GCA_964250725.1. Lineage (GTDB taxonomy): Bacteria > Pseudomonadota > Alphaproteobacteria > Rhizobiales > Beijerinckiaceae > Enterovirga. The sequence goes on from CAXUHE010000102.1 coordinate 7,167, forward strand.
CGACCGTCTTCTCACGTGTCAGCTGGAAGCCCCCAAGGGCAAGCGCGATCGCCGCCGCCCCGATGAGGAGCGGACGCCGCTGCTTGTCGACGAGCGAGCGCATGCGTCCGAGGAGCTCGGTCTGGTTCGCGGCCCCGACTTCGGTCTCGGCGCGGGCGCCCTTGCTCGCGGCGGCATCCGCCGCCGCCGCCTGGGCGGCACGTCGAGCCGCCGCGATGAAGCTGGACTTGATGTCGCCGGGATCGATCGTGGGCGTACCGGTCTGCGCGCGGCCACTCGGCCGTTCGCCGGGCTCAAGCAGGATCTCCTCGTCAGGAGGCCCGGGAGGGAGCGCGTCGGTCTCGCTTGCCGCCGCCGCACGTTGAGGGACACTCGCCGTCCGTCGCACAGCTTCACCGGCCTCGCCGCGGCGGGCGGCGGGCGGCGTCGGGGCGTGGGTCTCCACAGCAGGATCGCGCCGGGACGTCCCCGATCCGTCCTGGCGATCGAGCCCGCTCAGCTGCTGGACAACGCCCTGCAGCGTCGCCTGGACACCGTCAAGACTGCGCCCGACGCGCTTCTCGACCGCCGCGTAATCCTCGCGCAATTCCGCGAGGTGACGGACATAGTCTTGATGCTGGACCGGGTCGGAGGCGGGAGACCACGACTGCACCGTCTCGGCGACGGCGCTCCGCGCGGCACGGTCGGCGATCTCGGCCGCTCCGTCCCGCCAGGACACCACCTCCCGCAGGAGGGCGCTCATGGCGTGTTCGAGGGACGCGAGTGACGGGTCGCGTCCGCCCGATGACCCGAGCACGGTCGTCAGGGCCGCGAGCTGGCGCTCGAGCTGATCGAGCGCCTCAGGGTCCGCGACCTGACGCTCCACACGGTCGATCTTGTCGGCCAGCGTCATCAGCATGGACTCGATCGGCTCGAGCTGACCCCGTGCGAGCTGCACCGGACCTGCGCTCTTCGGCCCGCCAGAGACCGGCCGGGACAGCGTCGTGCGCATCTCCTCGACGGTTCCCTTCAGGGACGCGAAGTCGGCGGGATCGATCTGGCCCTTGCCGATCGCCGAGACGTTGCGCTTGATGTCCGCGACCTGCTGGCCCAACAGGGCGACCTCCCGGGCGCTCGCGAGACCTTCGAGCGAGGCGCGGATCTCGTGCAGCTGCCCCACCATCGCGGCCATGACGTTCGGGTCGATCCCGCTCGCGGACACGATGTCGAGCTTGTGCGACATGACATCGAGTTCGCGCGACAGCTTGGCATGGTCGACCGAGTTGCCGGCTGCCCCGATCCGGCGGATCTCCGCCTGCAGCGCATCGATCTGGCTGATGCCGATCGCACGCCCTTCGCGGCGAATGGTCGTGACCTCTTCCGCGAGCGCCGCGACGGATTGCTCGATCGCCCCCAGATCCTCCCGCTTCGGGAGGTCCGCGAGCGAGCCCCGCAGCGCGTCGATCTCGTTCTTCAGCCCGTCGAGCGCGGGCGGACGCGGGTTCTCGACCTTGCCGGCTATGCGGGCGATATCCGTACGCATCGCCGACAGCAGGTCGCCGTAGCCGCGAACCGGCGCGGCCGAAGGAAGCGCCATCACGGGAGGCACGGCCAAGGAAGGCACGGCCCAGGAGGGCGCACTTGAGGTTGGCGCCAAGCCGGGCATTTCGGCCGTTGAAGGCGCGAGCCGCCGTCCGGCAGCCCCGGCCTCGATGGCGGCCTGATGGGAGCGGATCTCGGCCACCGCGTGGCTGAGCTCGTCCGCCGGTGCGATGTCGCGGCGTCCGATCGGGCGCGGACCGGCAAGACGGTCCGACAAATCCTTCATGCGCGCCTCGAAGCCGCGCAGCGAATCCCCGATGACGGTCGGGGTTCCGTCGCCGACCGGGGATGCGCCGAGCCGGCTCTCGATCAGCTCGATCGCCGTCAGAGCCTGGCCCACGGCCGGCCGATCGCCCGTCTCGACCTTGCGCGCGATGGTGTCGACCTTGTGGTCCGGCGCATTCCTGGGATCCTCGACGGCGTGCGAGGCGCGTTCCTGTGCCTGCGAGGCGGCGGCCGTCGTCTCGGTGAGCCGCTCCTGAGCACGCTCGATCCATGACGCGAAGGGGCCTGGCGCGGACGTGGTCGTTGCGGCCGTCTCGATGACGCGGCGCGCGCTGGTCGCGGTCGGGCCCATCAGCGTCTCGATGCCGCTCGTCTCCGCGGCAATCTGGTCTCGCGGCAGCATCCGCGTCGGTCGCTCGACGCTCTCGGCCGCGGGTCGATCCAGCTCTTGAGTGGGCCTCGGCGCGACCCGCTTGGCCTGTTCGGCCAGAGCCGCCTCGATCCAGGCGTCGATGGTCTGTCCGGCACGGGTGGCCGCCTCCTTCGAAGCGTCGCGGCCGTCCTGCTGGGTCACCTGGGCCGTCTGTCTCATCGCTGCGCCTGTCACGAGGGGGCCAAGCGACGATCGGCCTCGTCCCCTCGGGACCGATCGCCGCGACACGATGGTGGTGACGTCAATCGTGAAGTAAACGTTGACGGTCCGTGTCGCAGGCTCACCTTTGCGGCGTAAGGTAAAGACAGGGTTAAGAGCGCGGGCGCGGCGAGATCGGACGACGCTGGGACGCTCGTCAGTGGTTCGTTCGACTGCGCCGAATCCGTACCGCCCGCTCCAAATCACCTCTTTCGTGCGAGATCCCCTCATGCCGACCTACAAGGCGCCCGTCGACGACGTCCGGTTCCTGCTCACCGACGTGCTGAACATACGGCGTTACGACAACCTCGCGGGTTTTGCCGACGCCTCGCCCGACGTCGTGGATGCGATTCTGACCGAGGGCGCGCGTCTGTGTGAGGAGGTCTTCGCACCGACGAATCAGGCCGGCGACCGCGAAGGTTGCACGCGCCACCCGGACGGACGCGTCACGACGCCGAGCGGCTTCCGTGAGGCTTACGCGGCCTTCGTCGAGGGCGGCTGGATGGGGCTGCCGGCCCCCGTGCCATATGGCGGACAGGGGCTGCCCGGCTATCTCAACACCGTGATGCAGGAGTTCGTCTCGTCCGCCAATCTCGCGCTCGGCATGTATCCGGCGCTGACCCAGGGCGCGATCGCGGCGCTGATGGTGCACGGTTCGGACGAACAGAAGCGGCGCTTTCTCCCGAGAATGGTTTCCGGCGAGTGGACGGGCACGATGAACCTGACCGAGCCGCAGTGCGGCACGGATCTCGGACTGCTCACCACGAAGGCCGTCCCGCAGCCGGACGGCTCCTACGCGATCACCGGCACGAAGATCTTCATCTCGGCGGGCGAGCACGACCTTGCGGAGAACATCATCCATCTCGTGCTGGCGCGCATCGAGGGCGCGCCCGCGGGCACGAAGGGCATCTCGCTCTTCGTCGTGCCGAAGATGCTGCTCGGCGAGGACGGCTCGGCCGGCGCGCGCAACGGCGTCTCCTGCGGGGCGATCGAGCGCAAGATGGGCATTCACGGCAACGCGACCTGCGTCATGAACTACGACGGCGCGACCGGGTGGCTCGTGGGCGAGGCGCATCGCGGTCTCAACGCCATGTTCGTCATGATGAACGAGGCGCGTCTCGCGGTCGGCGTGCAGGGGCTCGCGCAATCCGAGATCGCCTACCAGAACGCCGCCGCCTACGCGAAGGAGCGGCTGCAGGGGCGCGCGCTGACCGGCGCGGTCGAGCCCTCGCGCCCCGCCGACCCGATCATCGTGCATCCGGACGTGCGCCGGACCCTGATGACGATCCGGGCCTTCAACGAGGCCGCGCGCGCGCTCGTGCTCTGGACGGCGCTGGCGGCCGACGTCTCGCATCGCAGCGAGGACGCGGCGGAGCGGCGGGCGGCCGACGACCGGCTCGGCCTCCTGACGCCCGTCATCAAGGGCGTCCTGACCGATCTCGGCTTCGAGAACGCGGTGCGCGCCCAGCAGGTGCTCGGCGGCCACGGCTACATCGAGGAATGGGGCATGTCGCAATTCGTGCGCGATGCCCGCATCGCGATGATCTACGAGGGCGCGAACGGTGTCCAGGCGATGGACCTCGTCGGCCGCAAGCTGCCGCGCGACGGCGGCCGGGCCGTGATGGCGTTCTTCGGCGAGATCGAGGGCTTCTGCCGCGAGAACGGTGACGAGGCGATGAAGCCCTACGTCGAGCCGCTCGCGAAGGGCCTCGGACATCTCCAGGGCTCGACGATGTGGTTCATGCAGAACGCGATGGCGAAGCCCGACAACGCGGGTGCCGGCGCGAGCGAGTTCATGCACCTGATGGGGCTCGTCGCGATGGGCTACATGTGGGCCCGGATGGCCAAGGCCGCCCTTACCCGGAAGGCCGCGCTCGCCCGCAAGGCCGAGGGCGACGGCGTCGCGGCCCGCATGGACGCGAAGCTCGTCACCGGCCGCTTCTACATGGAGCGCATGATGCCGGAGGCGGGCGCTCTGGCGCTGCGCATCCAGGCGGGGTCGGACGCGATCATGGGGCTGCCGCGGGAGATGTTCTGATGGCGAGCGACAAGCCCTCGTCATTGTCGGTTTCGCGGCCATCGCGCATATGATCGGCCAAGTCACCCTGAGCTTGTCGGAGCGAGGATCGGACATGGACGCTCTGTTCATTCTTCCAGCCGGCCTCGTGCTTTTCGGGCTGGGCATGCTTCTCTGGCTTCGGCACGAGAGCGCGGCGCTGGACCGCCGCTTCGGGAAGGACGGCCCGGATTCGGCAAGGTAGATCGCACGTGTCCCGGGAGACGTTTGAGTCCGCGTCGTGAGCTCGAACAAGGCCGCCCGCAACGAGCAGCGCAAGCTGCTGGCCACGTTGATGAACACCGTCGCGGGCGCGACCGTCACCGTGGGCGTGCTCGCTCCGGCGGCCGGTCTCCTCTACGGTCTGAGCGTTCCGGTGCGCAGCACGTTTCAGATCGGCATCGTCGTGTCGGCTTGGTTGGTGACTGCCTCCGTACTACATCTGACGGCAAGGCGCATCTTGCGAGGGATCGAGGAAATGATCGATCTGGAGACCTACATTTCCTACATTGCGCCGCTCATCTTGCTGGCGTTCGGGCTCGGGATGGTCGGCCTGACGAGGCTCATCGAGCGTTGGGAGCGCCGGAACGATCACGTCGACCGGCCGACGCGCTGACATGGCGGACGCCTACATCTACGACCACGTCCGCACGCCCCGCGGGCGGGGCAAGCCGGACGGCGCGCTGCACGAGGTGACGGCGCTCCGTCTCGCCGAGACGGCGCTCCGCGCGATCCGGGACCGCAACGGCCTCGACACCTCGCTCGTCGACGACGTCGTGCTCGGCTGCGTCGACCCCGTGGGCGAGGCAGGCGGCGACATCGCGCGCGCGGCCGCGCTGGTCGCCGATTACGGCGACGTCGTGCCGGGCGTGCAGCTCAACCGCTTCTGCGCCTCGGGCCTCGACGCCGTGAACTTCGCGGCCGCGCAGGTCATGTCCGGGCAGCACGACATGACCGTCGCGGGCGGGGTGGAATCGATGAGCCGGATCGGGCTCGGGGCGTCCGGCGGCGCCTGGCCGGTCGATCCCGCGATCGCGATCAGGTCCTACT
>CAXUHE010000103.1:0-12699 GCA_964250725.1 uncultured Enterovirga sp.
CCCGGCGCGCCCTCAAGAAGAGCGGCGTCAGCTACGACGACCTCGCGACCGCGCTCGTGAAGCGCAACGAGGCCGACCGGCGTGTTGCGCGTCAGACCCGCTCGCGGAAGCTGCCGGGGTAGCGTCTCGGCACCATGTTGGGTCTGGATTGCGCCCATGCTGGTCGTTCATTCAGTCCTACGTGTCGCTCCGAAGCAGACACTCGTTCCCCAGCGGAACAGCGCGAAGAGATTCTGGCATTGTGTGCGGCCGCGTCAGCCCGCGCGCTAACGCGAGGCAACGGTGGCGCGCTTCGCCGAACGGATGTGCGGGTAGCCAGCCGTCGCTCCGGCGCGAGCGGCTTAGCTCTTTCCCGAAGCTCTACGCCGCGCGGCGGTTCAACGTGCAGTTCGCGCATCTTGGCCGTGCCAAGTGATGCGGGTCGAAGCGCTGGCCACGACCTACGCCGCCTTCACGGCGGCAAATCCCAACACCAGCCGGATGCTGACCCCTGAAGGCGTTCTGTCCTCAAGCCGGGACCGATGCCGCCATGGAGGGACGATCGGAGAACCGATCGAACCAAGAAGCCATGCGAGGGTGCCCAGACCGCCAGTCGTAATCCGGAAAGCGGAAGTCCAGGTAGCCGAGCCCGGAACCAAGCGTGACAGTTCCAATGTCGACACGGTCGGCAAGGTCGTTCGCCCTGTTCTCGAAATGGTCGATCGCGTCGGCGACCTTGCCCATTTGGCCGGCCGTCCATTCTGTCCAGCGCAACTCCGCCGGGCGCAGGATCGCCTCGTAACGCGCGAGCAAGGCCGCCCCGAGAAGGCCGTCCCCTAACGCAGCATCCGTCAGGTTGCGCCATCGCGTCCGGCCGACTCCGAACATCGCTCCGGCACCGAGATCGTCCAGGTACTCGCAGATGACGCGGCTGTCGTAGAGCACCATTCCCTCTTGGGTAAAGAAGGTGGGCACCTGTCCGAGGGGATTGTCCTTGCGGATTGTCGCGTCGCGGGCGACCGGCCCAGCGGCGCTCGGCAGCCTCTCGATCCGGCCGACTAACCCGAGCTCGTGGGCGACGACCATGACCTTGCGCACGTAAGGGGATGCGGCGGAGAAGTAGATCTTCATCGATTGGCTCCGGTGACGGTGGGCGAGGAGGCGGTCGGGTCATCATGACCGGATCCGATCGACTGCGTGCGGATCCGGTCAAAATTAGTCTTGAGGAACAGTCCCGCAAAATAGACGTGCTCTCGCATGAGGTCCTCGGCTCGCGCACTCTGTCGTCCGGCTAAGGCCTCGACAATGCGGTGATGGTCGTCGTGCGAGCGTCGGATGACGCCGTAATCGTGCCAGAGGATCACGCGATCCGAGACGAACGGGATGGTGTGCGTCTGGGCGACGAACCGCTCGACCCACGGATTGCCGGAGCGCGAGATGATGATGTCGTGAAAGCGCTCGTTCATGGCTTGGTACGGCTGCAGGTCGGCGGGAGCGAGACGACCGGCGGACAGGATGTCGTTCCCTTCGGCGAGGCACGTCCTCAGAAGATTTAGACTGTCGGGCGGGACGCCGCGCTCGGCTGCCTGGCGGCAGGCGAGCCCCTCCATGCAGGCGCGCACCTCGTACGCCGCGAACACGTCCTCCGCCTCGAAGCGGCGGACGACGTAGCCGCGCTTAGGCTGATAATCGACGAGCCGCTCGGTCGCGAGCAGCGTCAGGGCCGCCCGCACGGGCGTGCGGGACACGCCGAGCCGCTCGGCGATCGGCACCTCCTCCAGCCTTTCGCCCGCTGCGACCGTGCCGGCGAGGATCCACTCGCGCAGCACGTCCGTCACATCCTGAGACCGCGTTCGCATATGGATACATGACTACCGAATAATAGGAATCTAGCCTGCATTGGCGCTTGACACAACGTCTTCATGTATCCATGAGGCAATGAATTGAGAAGAGAACAACGCCGTGGATCGCATTGCGCTGGTCACAGGGGGAGGACGGGGGATCGGGCGCGAGGTATGTCGCGTCCTGGCATCGCAGGGTCTGACGATCGCGTCGGCCGACATTGACGTCGAGAACGCGACCCGCATCGCGTCCGAGTTGCCCGGACGGGGGCATGCGGGGTTCCGCATCGACGTCGCGGACGAAGCGTCGGTCGAGGACTGCATCTCGACCGTCGAGGATCGTCTCGGTCCGATCGCCGTCCTCGTCTGCAACGCCGGCAAGCTCCTGCTGCACGAGGGCCGACGTCCGCTCGTGGCCGAGACGGCGCTCGCCGACTGGCAGGACGCGATGGGCGTCAACGCGACCGGCACATTCCTGTGCTCCCGCGCCTATCTGCGGCGGCGCGCGGAGCGCCCCGTCGAGCACGGTCGCATCATCACGTTCTCGTCCGTCTCCGCGCAGCTCGGCGGCTACAATGCCAGCGCCGCCTACATCGCCGCCAAAGCGGCCGTGATAGGGCTGACCAAGGCCATCGCCCGCGAGGCCGCGCCGCTCGGTATCACGGCCAACGTGATCTCGCCCGGCTTGATCGACACCGACATGATGCGGCTCGCCGCCGGAGGCGCCGGCGACACGCCCGCCTCGACCGCGAACGTGCCGCTCGGTCGGCTCGGCCAGCCCGGGGACGTGGCCCAGGCGGTCGCGTTCCTCGCCTCGCCTGCCTCCGCCTACATCACGGGCGCCACGCTCGACGTGAACGGCGGCTACCGGATGCAATGACCAGACAAGAACAAACAGGAGGGAGCCTATGAAGACCACAATCCTCGCCGGCCTCGCGATCCTCGCGGGCGGCGTCGCCGCGTTCGGCTCGGCCGCCCTGGCCCAGGAGCCGGGACTGACGCCGACGACCATCAAGATCGGCCTGTTCGGGCCGCGCTCCGGCGCCTCGATGGCCTACGGCTTCGACGTCATGAACGCCGCCACCATGTATTACGACAAGATCAACAAGGAAGGCGGCATCCACGGGCGCAAGATCGAGCTCGTGGTCGAGGACGACCGCTGCAACGCCAACGACGTCGTGGCGGCCGTGAAGAAGCTCGTCGAGCAGGACAACGTGTTCCTGCTGAACGGGGGCTCCTGCTCGGCGCCGGTCGTCGCGGCCAAGGATTACGTGGTGCGCTCGGGCGTGCCGTGGGTGATGCTGAACGCCTCCGGCGACGGCGCTCTCTACCCGCCCCAGCCGAACATCTACGGCGCGTTCTCGATCTCGCAGCGGGCCGTCGGCGGCTCGATGATCGAGTTCGCCACCAAGGAGCTGAAGGGCAAGCGGATCGGCTACCTGAACCACGACGACGCCTATGGCGCGTGGAACCTCGAAGGCGCGCAGTTCCAGGCCAAGGACAACGGCGCGACCCTGCAGGTCGAGTCCGTCAGCCCCAGCATCACTGACGTCACGGCGCCCGTTCTGAAGATGCGGGCCGCGAACGTGGACGTCCTCCTCGTCACGACCTACGCGCGACCCGCCCAGCTCATCGTGAAGAAGGCGCAGGAACTCGGCTTCAACAGGCCGATCGTACTCGCCGTGAACGCGATCGCGAACCTGAAGCAGCTCTCTGAGAACGTCGGCTCCAAGGACGCGTTCAGGAACGTCTACATCGAGGAGGTCCTCGGCTCCCCACCCGGCAGCGAGAAGCTGAATTGGGTCCACGACATGTACAAGGCGGCCTATCCCGACCTCGCCGCGAAGCCCGACCATCCGCAGGTCTACATGCCCTATGGCGTGCCGCCCGCCATGTCGGTCGTGAAGGCCCTACAGGACGCGGGCCCGAACCCGACGCGGGCCAAAATCATCGAGGCGCTGGACAAGCAGAACTTCGATTCCGGCATCATGGCGGGGCCGATCGTCTTCACGCCGACCGAACACGCGGCCCAGAAGGCGTCGATCTACTTCAAGTTCGACGGCGAGACGATGACGCCCGTGCCCGGCTCCTTCGCCAGCCGCTGGTCCTTCGGCAAGTAGCCGCTCGATCGGATCGCTGAACCCGTCGGGAGGTCCCGACGGGGATCCACCCTCATGGCGTTGCCGTATGACCATGGACACCGAGATCGTTCTTCTCTTCCTGCAGCAGGGGATCGCGTCCGGCCTCGTGACGGGCTCGGTCTACGCGCTGCTCGCCGTCGCGATCGCGATCGTGTTCCGCACGACGGACGTCGCGAACTTCGCGGAGGGCGAGGTCTACATGGCGGCCGCTTATTTCGCGTTCTACCTCATCGCCATCGTGTCGGTGCCCTACTGGATCGCATTGCCGCTCACGATCGTCGCGGCCTTCCTGGCGCTCGGGCTGTTTCAGCGGGTCGTCCTGCGGCAGGTTGCGGCGAAGCGCGGCGTCGCCGTCAACCTGGTGATCGCGACGCTCGGCCTGTCCTACGTCCTGAAGGGCATCGTACGCGCGACCGGCTTCGGCGACACGCCGCGCAGTTTCCCGTCGGCCATTCCTGACGGGGCCGTCACGCTCGGCCACGCATCGCTGAGCTACCTCGACCTCGCGATCTTCGCGGCCGCCCTCGTCGTGATGGCTGTGTTCTTCTGGATGTTCACGATGACCCGAACCGGCCGCGCCATGCGGGCGGTCGGCATGAACCGCCGCGCTGCGCAGCTCGTCGGCATCAATCTTCGCCAGGTCGAGATGCTCGTCTGGAGCCTCGCCGGCGGCATCTCGGCGGTCGCCGCGATCCTGATCGCGCCGAAGCTCCTGATGACAGCCGAGATGGGCACGGTCGTGACGCTCGCCTTCGCGGCGGCCATCGTCGGCGGCTTCGCGAGCCTGCCCGGGGCCGTCGTCGGCGGCTTCATCATCGGCATTGCCGAGAACCTCGTCGGGCTGTTCATCTCCTCCCGGGCGATCAACGTCGCGCCCTTCGTCATCATCATGCTCGTGCTGGTCTTCAAGCCGCAGGGGCTGTTCGGCGGCCGCGTTCGGATCCGCAAGGTATGAGCGCGCGCCTGCTCGCCTGCGTCGCGGCCGTGCTCGTCGTGCTCGCCTTCGCTCTGCCCGCCTTCGCGACCGGATACATCGTCTATATCGGCAACCTGCTGCTGGTCTTCCTCATCCTGTCGCTCGGCCTGCACGTGGTGATCGGCGAGGCGGGCCAGTTCTCGCTCGCGCATGCGGCCTTCTACGGCATCGGCATCTACACAGCTGGCCTCGTCACCAACGTCTATGCGCCGCCCTTCTTCGTCTCCCTGGTCGCGGGAGGCCTTCTCGCCGCGGCGGTCGGCTTCGCCATCGGCTTCCTGTCGCTGCGAATGCGGGACATCTACCTCGCGCTCTCGACCTTCGCCTTCGGCGAAGCGATGCAATGGGTCTTCTTGAACTGGACGAGCTTGACGGGGGGTCCGAACGGGCTTGCCATCAAGCCGACGACGATCCTCGGAACGGCGATCCTGTCCGACAAGGCCGCCTTTCCCGTGGTCGCCCTCGTGTCGCTCCTCTTCATCGTGCTGGTCGTCGGGCTGCACGGCTCCACGCTCGGCCGCTCGTTCAGGGCGGTTCGGGAATCCGAGATTGCGGCGGCCGCCGTCGGGATCGACGTGCGCCGCACGAAGCTCCTCGCCTTCACGATCTCGGCCTTTCTCGCCGGATCCGCGGGCGGCCTGTTCACGGTCTTCTCGACCTTCATCCACCCGGATAGCCTCGGCTTCCAGACAACGATCCTCGTCCTGACGATGGTCGTTGTTGGCGGCATCGGCTCCGTCGGGGGCGCGATCGGCGGAGCGGTCGTCTTCGGTCTCGTGTCCGAGTTCCTGCGCCAAGTGCCGTCGTACCAGGAGGTAATCTACGGGCTCATCCTCATGCTCTTCATGATGTACGCCCCAAAGGGCGTCTTCAGCCTCTTTCAGCGGGGCTGACGATGGCGCCGCTCCTCACCCTGCAGGGCATCACGATGCGCTTCGGCGGGCTCACGGCCGTCGACGATTTCTCGCTCGCCGTCGAGCCCGGCGCGATTCACGCCCTCATCGGACCGAACGGTGCCGGCAAGTCGACCGTGTTCAACTGCATCTCGAGGATTTATCGGCCCACCGCCGGCCAGGTCGTCTTCGCGGGCCAGGACATCACGGACCTGCCGCCGCACGCGATGGCGGGTCTCGGCATCGCTCGCACCTTCCAGAACCTCGAATTGTTCAACGAGCTCACGGTGCTCGAGAACGTGATGCTCGGCGCCTATTCGCGCGAGGAGACGCGCGTCCTGCAGCGGCTGCGGCCCGGCTCTCCCGCGACGCGCGCCCGCGCGGAGCGGATCATCGAGGAGACCGGGCTCAAGGATGTCCGCGACGTGAAGGCGAGCGGGCTCGATTTCGGGCGGCAGAAACTTCTTGAGGTGGCGCGCGCTCTCGCCGTCTCGCCGAAGCTGCTCCTCCTCGACGAGCCGGCGGCCGGCCTGCGCTCGCGCGAGATCGAGCGGCTGGACGAGATCCTGACGGGGCTGAACGAGACGCACGGTATCACCATCCTCCTCGTCGAGCACGTGATGCAGCTTGTCATGTCGATCTCGGACCGCATCACTGTACTCAGCTTCGGCCAGAAGATCGCGGAGGACGCGCCCGCCGACATCCGGAGGGACCCGCGCGTGATCGAGGCCTATCTCGGCACGAAGGCCGCCGCCGCATCAGGCGCCCAGGCCTGAGACCCGGAATGTCCAACCTTCTCGAACTCGTCGACGTCGGCGCTTCCTACGGGCGCATCGAGGCCCTGTCGGGCGTGAGTCTCCGCGTGCCCGAGGGCGGCGTCGTGGCGCTCCTCGGCGCGAACGGCGCCGGAAAGACGACCACGCTGAACGTGATCTCCGGCATCGTCGCGCCGACCCGCGGCGAGGTCCGGTTCGACGGGCGCCCCATGAAGGGGCTCGGCTCCGACAAGGTCGTCGCGGCCGGCATCAGTCAGGTGCCGGAAGGTCGCGAGATCTTCCGCGATATGACCGTGCACGAGAACCTTGTGATCGGCGCGCAGCTCCGCCGCGACCGCAGCGGGATCGCGCACGACATCGACGTGATGACGGGCTATTTCCCGATCCTCGCCAAACGCTTCAAGCAGCTCGCCGGCACCATGTCGGGCGGCGAGCAGCAGATGCTCCTCATCGCGCGCGCCCTGATGGCTCGGCCGAAGCTCCTTCTCCTCGACGAGCCGTCGCTCGGCCTGTCGCCAATCCTCGTCGAACAGATCTTCGACATCATCGTGCGACTTCACCGGGACGAGCAGCTGACGCTGCTGATCGTCGAGCAAAACGCCGCGGTCGCGCTCGCCGTCTCGCAATACGCCTACATCCTCGAGAACGGCGAGATCGTCGCGCAGGGCGCCTCGGCCGAGCTCGCGGCGAACGACAGCGTGCGGGCCGCCTACCTGGGTGCCTGATTCCAAGATGGACCAAGCCATGAGCGACAAGCCGATTGCCCTCGTCACGGGCGGCGCGAGCGGCATCGGCCGCGCCATCGTCGAACGGCTGGCGGCCGACGGGTTCCACGTCGTCATCGTCGACCTGAACGCGGCTCTCGCCGACGACGTCGCGGCGACGCTCGTGGCCCGCGGCCATTCGGCCGAGGTGCGCAGCATCGACATCACGGACGAGCAGGCCGTGGAGGTCCTCGTAACGTCGCTGCCGCCGCTCGCCGCGCTCGTCAATAATGCCGGCTTCTTCCGCGATCGGCCCTTTGAAGAGACGAAGGCCGAGGATTTCCGCCGGTCCTACGAGGTCAACACCATCGCGCCTTTCCTGCTCGCGAACGCCGTAATCGCCCGTATGCGGGAGGGCGGCCGCATCGTGAACATCGCGTCGCGCGCCTATCTCGGCGCCCGCAACCAGGTCGACTACGTCGCCTCGAAGGGCGGCACGGTGAGCCTGACCCGGGCGCTCGCCATGGAAACGGTGAAGCGCGGTATCCTGGTGAACGCCGTCGCGCCGGGCCTGATCGACACCCCGCTTCTGCGCAATCTCAGCCCGGATCGCATGGAAGCTCAGCTCGCCCTGCAACCCACGGGCAAGGCCGGCCGGCCGGAGGACGTCGCGAACGCCGTGTCCTTCCTGGTCTCGCCGGGAACGGACTTCATCACGGGCCAGGTCATCTTCGTCGACGGCGGCAAGTCGCTCGGCGGAACGGCCGCCTGAGGAGCGCACGCATGCCCAAGCCCTTTGTCGCGCTTGTCACGGGCGCCGGATCCGGCATAGGCCGGGCGACCACGCTGCGCCTCGTCCGTGCCGACGCCTCCGTGCTGGCGGTCGACATGAACGGCGAAGCACTGGCGGAGACGCGCCGGCTGGCTGGGGATGCGACGAAGGTCGAGATCGTCGTGACGGACGTGACGGCCGACGACGCTCCCGCGGTCTCCATCGGAGAGGCAATGGGCCGGTTCGGCCGCCTCGACTGGCTGGTCAACAATGCCGGCATCGGCAACGCGAAATCCGCGGCCGACACGACCGACGCGGAGTGGGACCGCTATGTCGACATCAACCTGCGCTCCCTGTTCCGCTTCTCTCGGGAGGCGCTGCCGCATCTCGAGCCGGGAAGAGGCGCGATCGTCAACATCGCCTCCGTCTTCGGCCTCTTCGGCCACCCCCGCACGGCCCCCTACGCCGCCACCAAGGCCGCCGTGGTCGGGCTGACGCACCAGTTGGCGGCCGATCTCGGCCCGAAGGGCATCCGCGTGAACGCGGTCGCGCCGGGCGTGATCGAGACGGCGCTCACACGCCAGCGCATCGACACCGATGCGCGCTTCCAGGCACTCAACATCGACCCGATCCCGTTCCCTCGCCTCGGCCGGCCTGAGGACGTCGCGAATGCCATCCACTTCCTCTGCTCGGAGGAGGCGTCCTACATCTCAGGCCACGTGCTGGCCGTCGACGGCGGCTGGAGCGTGACGAACTATTCGCGACGGGGCGACGCGCTGTGACGATCGCCTGGGACTACGAGACCGACGTCGTCTGCATCGGGGCTGGCGCCGGCGGCATGGCCGCCGCGCTCACGGCCTCGATCGAAGGGCTGGACGTCATCATCGTCGAGAAGACCGACAAGGTCGGCGGCTCGACTGCCATCTCCGGCGGCGCGGTATGGATCCCGAATAACGCCCAATCGGCCGGCGTCGGCCATCCCGACACCCCGGAGGCGGCCAAGCTCTACCTCGATCGCATCGTCGGCAACTGGGCGAGCGACGCCATGAAGACGGCGTTCTTGGATGCCGGTCCCAAGATGCTGGACTATCTAGAGCGCCAGACCGAGTTGAGGCTGACGGCACGCTCCTACTCGCCCGACTACTACCCTGACGCGGACGGTGCGGCCCTCGGTGGCCGCTCGATGGACCCGGTGGCCTTCGACGGCCGGGCGCTCGGCGGCGCGTTCGCGACGCTGCGCGATCCGTTGCCCGAGTTCTCGGTGCTCGGCGGCATGATGGTGACGATGCCGGACGTCTACCATCTCCTCGGCGTCACGAAGTCGCTGGCCTCCTTCAGGCATAGCGCCAAGATGGTGATGCGCTACGCGGCCGACCGGCTGCGGCACCATCGCGGCACCCGCTTGGTGCTCGGGAATGCACTCGCCGCCCGACTCTACAAGAGCGTGCTGGACCGCCGCATACCCGTCTGGCTGTCCACGTCTGCGAAACGGCTAAGCGTCGAGAACGGCCGTGTGACGGGCCTCGTCGTCACGCGAGAAGGACGCGAGGTCTCTTTGCGGGCTCGCCGTGGCATCGTGCTCGCGACAGGCGGCTTCCCCAACGATCCGCAACGCCGCCGCGAGTTCCTGCCGAGCCCGACTGACCTTTGGTCGATGGCGCCGGCCGGCAACACGGGCGATGGATTGCGGCTCGGAGAGATGGCCGGCGCGACCATCCGGTCGGAGAACGCCTCCAACGTCTTCCACGCGCCGATCTCGATCGCGACGCAGCCCGACGGCTCGATCGTGCGGTACCCGCACTTGGTTTGGGATCGCGCCAAGCCCGGCCTTATGGCCGTGAACGGCGCCGGCCGCCGCTTCGTCAACGAGGCGACATCGTACCACGAGTTCGGCCTCGCCATGTACGAGAGCCACAAGACCGTGCCGACGATCCCGGCCTTCCTGGTCTGCGACGCCCGCTTCATCGCGCGCTGGGGCCTGGGCCTCGCCTTGCCCGGCGGGCGCTCCTTCCGGCACTTGGTGCGGAGCGGCTATCTGGTGGAAGCCCCCACGCTCGAGGCGCTGGCGGACAAGCTCGCCATGGACGCGACCGCGCTGGCGCAAAGCGTCGCCGAGTTCAACGCTGGCGCCGAGGCCGGCCACGATCCGTTCGGCAAAGGCGCGACGGCCTACAACCGCTACCTGGGGGATCCGACCCGGACGGATGGGAATCCGAACCTGGGCACTCTCACGGCCGCGCCGTTCTACGCCGTGAAGGTCTATCCCGGCGACATCGGCACGGCGGGAGGGATCGTGACGGACGAGAACGCCCGCGTGCTCGACGCACAGGGCCGTCCCATTCCTAGCCTCTATGCCGTCGGCAACGACGCGAATTCCGTTATGGGCGGCACTTACCCAGGTCCGGGGATTACGCTTGGCCCGGCCTTGACATTCGGATGGCTGGCAGGACGACACCTGGCACTTCGGGAATAGGTAGTCTGTCGCAGGCTAACACCGCGTGCACAGCGCTCTCGTGTACCTGGGCATTTCGCGTGGCCAAGTCCCGCCGTGATTGTTTGGCGCCCAACATCACCGATCATCCGGGCCAGTGCTTGGTCCGAAGAGGACACAGGATCGCATCGGGCGAAAGCGGCCTCTGGCTCGCGTCCGCTTTGCCCGGATGCCTATTCCGAAGCAGACGGTCTGCTTACGGCCAGGATACGCCAGAACCGGTCGCGACCGCCTCATATACCAGGTTGCAGGCCGTGGCCCCGCCCATCTGGGCGGGGCCGGTGTCAAGCCGCTCAGTGGCGGCTCTGCTCGCGGCGGGCGTTGGCGGCCGGGCGCTTGGCGGGGCGCTTCGGCCGGTTCCAGATCAGGGCGTAGTTGCCCGTCTCGTCGTCGGACACGAGGTTGGCGAAGATCGGGGCCGGGAAGGAGGGGTCGTCCAGCCGGACCTGATGGTACAGGCGCCCGCTCTCCCGGGCGGTCTTGGCCCAGGCCGCCCCGAGCTCGACGTCGCCCGCGTAGAGCCGGTAGGCGGGAGCGCCTTCCTTGTCGGACGTCACAGGCTCCATCGAGACGGAGGCGTCGAGGTTGAGGGTGCGGATCTGGCCCTTGAGGAAGCCGTCCCGGTCGGTCGTGAAGGTGCCGATGGTCGCCATGGTGATCTCCTGTCTGTCTCTCGAACCCGTCCAGCGCGGCCTCGATGGCGATCAAAGGGGCCGGGGGCGAGAGGCCCGGCACCCGCCAGGGTCGCAGCGCAGCGGAGAACGGCAGGCTGGCGGCTATTTTGCCTCGCGAGGAATGACGAGAGGCGCAGCCGCAGTCAGGGGAAAATAGCCGACGGACGCCGTTGCCCGAGACGATCGAGAGGTCGCAGACCTCGACCCCCGGCCAGATCCGCCCATCACAGAACGCAAGGACGGACCTCCCGAATATAGACGCACGGGAGAGAACACGAGGCGACCTCACCGGACACACCGCCCGGAGCAGGCTCCGAACGGCCCGGACCGCCCCACCAGCTCGTCACCTCGCTCCTGGAACGATCGAACAAGCATTCCGCTTGGCCTAAACGCAGCGCTTCGCTCGAGCCTGACGGCCGCCTGCCGCGTGGAAGCGGGCAGCCCTCCAGACCTGACGAGACCCATCTCCACCACTCGATCACTCCAGCCTGACCATGGCGACGAAGATCAGGCTCGACGTCCGGATCCGAACGCCGACGCGAAAGCTAGACCATGCCGGCCGACATCAGCCGTCAATGTCGAGCCGACCCGAGCGGTGAACAGCGCGGACGTCACGCTCACGCGGCTGCATATCACTCGGCCTCTCTTAAGGGAGGTAGAAGGGTCTCTCGCCTGCCACCGCTGCAGGCATGCCTGCAGCGGTGCGATCAAAGTTACAAGGGCGCTCGCCCTTGACCCCGAGACGCTGGAGCACGCCGTCCAGCGCGTCGGCCTCGACCACGCGGCCGATGACCCGCTCGCCGTCATCCGTGCGCAGCCGGTAGACCCGGGCGGTCAAGGACGGCAGCTTGGTCCAGATCGGCAGGAGAAGTCCCGAGAGAACGTGGAAGGTGCTCTCGTGGAACTCCGGCAGCCGCGCGACGTCGGCCTCCCAGGTGGCGGCGAACAGCCCGCGGTCGGCCTCGCGCCACTGCGAGCTGGCGAGCTCCTCCAATGGGAGCAGCTCGCGCCCGATCGGCTTCACGAGACGCACCCGTGTCTCGACCGAGCCGTCCTCCCGCGTCAGGCTCCAGGCCGGCACCTGCACGGCCGCCCGGCAGGAGCGCGTGTTCACGAGCAGACGCGTCCCGGGCTCGGCCCTCGCGAGCCCGAGCGCCTCGAACAAGCTCATGGGACGCCGGCGCTCCCGCTGCACGACGCGCAGCAGCCGCGTCTCCGCGCCGGTCTTGGCGTGCGTGTAGACGACGCGGCTGTCGGTGACCCTCAGCGAGTCGGCCATGATGGTCTCGACGCCGAGGTCGAAGGTGCCGCCCGCCTTGGCGCTCTCGACGAGCGCCGTCAGGTGCGTCTCGAATACGCCGAACAGGCGGTTCTGCAGCGCGATCGGCAAGGCGAGGAGCCGGTTGAGGAAGCGCTGGATCGGCGGCAGCTCCTCGCGCAGCGACCCGTCGC
>CAXUHE010000104.1:0-12665 GCA_964250725.1 uncultured Enterovirga sp.
CGTTCGGCGTCTTCATGATCTCGAGCTTGCCGTTCTTGACGGCGAGCCAGGCCCAGCCCGAGCCGAATTGCGTGACGCCCGCCTGGATGAAGTCGGTCTTGAACTTCTCGACACCGCCGAGCTCGTCCGTGATGCGCTTCTCGAGCGATCCGGGGATGGCGCCGCCGCCGTTCGGCTTCATCCACTGCCAGAAGTGAATGTGATTGAAGTGCTGGCCGGCATTGTTGAAGAGCGGCTGGTTCTTGCCGTAGCTCCCCTTCACCACCTCCTCGACGCTCTTGCCTTCAAGTTCCGAGCCCTTGAGCAGGTTGTTGCCGGTATCGACGTACGCCTTGTGGTGCTTGTCGTGGTGAAATTCCAGCGTCTCCTTGGACATGTAAGGCTGGAGCGCGTCGTAGGCGTAGGGCAGTTCGGGCAGGCTGAACGTCATGGTATAGATCTCCTCGGCCGGGCAGATGGCGCCGTCGCCTCGACGCCGTAGTTAGGGCGGGATGGAGGCGACGGCAACGGCTTTGACTACGCCCGACCTGTTGCAAACCGCCCTCAACCATTCCTAAGCTGTTCCGGGAGCATGGATTTCGGGTGGGTCATGGGTTTGCTGCTGTTCTGTCTCGCAATCGCGATGATCGTGGGCGGAAGCGCGGCCGTCTATTCGGGCTCTCTCATCATCTCGATCGAGCGTGGATGGTCGATGATGATCGCGGGCAGCGTCTGCGCCTCCGCGGGCGCGATCGTTCTGGGGCTGGCGGTGCTGGCGGGGCGGCTGCGACGGATCTCCCGCCAGACCGAGGCACTGGACGAGACGATGTCGCGGATCGAGATGACGACATGGGGCCCACCGCCTCCCTTGCCGTCCGAAGAGATCGAACAGCTACGTCCTCCCCCGATCGAGCCAGAGCCGGTCGCACAGGCCGCCTGTCGACCTGACCTCGACGTGTCTCACGTCGCGTCGGAGCCAGAGCCCGACATCGTGCCTCCGAACGCGACGGTCGCCGAGACGCTGTCGAGCGCGACGTCGGTCGCCGAACCTGGCGAACCTGCGCTCCCTCGCGAACCGGTGCTCGCGCCGGATCCCGTCGCGGGCGAGCCGACCGTCGTCGGCAGCTACTCGGCGGGCGAGAACGCCTATCTGATGTACTCAGACGGCTCCATTCAGGCGGATACGCCCGAGGGACGTTACAGGTTCGGCTCGCTCGACGAGCTGAAGACCTACGTGGCGGAGGGCGAGCGCAAAGCCCAGGCGTCCAGCTCGAACGAGGCAGCGCGGCCGACCGAAGCGGCGTCTTCGATCGACCCGCAACCTCAGATCGTGCCCGAGACGGCCGAGATCGCGAAGGCGTAGATCAGCGCCACCTCGTCGAGCCGGTCGAAGCGCCCGGCCGCGCCCCCGTGCCCGGCATCCATGTTGATCCGAAGCAGGACCGGGCCGCCGCCTGACATCCTGGCGCGAAGGCGCGCCACCCACTTCGCCGGCTCCCAATACGTCACGCGCGGATCCGTCAGGCCCCCGAGCGCCAGGATGGCCGGATAGGGCTGAGCCCTCACGTTGTCATAGGGCGAGTAGGAGAGGATCGTCCTGAAGGCCGCCACCTCGCGGCCGGGATCGCCCCATTCGGGCCATTCGGGCGGCGTGAGGGGCAGATCGCCGTCGAGCATCGTGTTCAGCACGTCGACGAAGGGCACGTCCGCCACGATGCCCGCGAAGAGCTCGCCCGCCATGTTCGCGACGGCGCCCATCAGCATGCCGCCCGCGCTGCCGCCGAATGCCACGAGTCGTCCGGGCGCCGTGTAACCCTGGCCGATCAAGGCGTGGGCACAGGCGACGAAATCGCTGAAGGTGTTCGGCTTCTTCTCCCGTTTGCCGTCGAGGTACCAGCGCCAGCCGCGCTCCGTGCCGCCGCGGACATGCGCGATCGCGTAGACGAAGCCGCGGTCGACGAGCGAGAGCAGGTTGGTCCGGAAGGAGGCCGGCATCGAGCTCCCGTAGGAGCCGTAGCCGTAGAGCAGGCAGGGCGCGCCGGAGCCGAGCGCCAGATCCCGTCGATGCACGAGCGAGATCGGCACCAGCTCGCCGTCCGGTGCGGTACCGTAGACGCGGCGCGTGACGTAGAGCGCGCGATCGAAGCCGCTGGGCACCTCCTGGCGCTTCAGCAGAACGCGCTCGCCCGTCGTGAGATCGTGATCCCAGGTCTCGTTCGGCGTCGTCATCGACGAGTAGACGAAGCGGATCGTCGCCGTGTCGAATTCGTAGCCGGCCTCGATCCCGAGCGAGAACGCCTCCTCAGGAAAATCGAGGGCGTGCTCCGCGCCGGTTGTCATGTCGCGCACGACGATCCGGGGATTGGCGTTCTCCCGCTCCAGCCGGACCAGGTGCCGGGCGAGCGGCAGGCAGAACAGCACCATGATCCCCGGGCGGCTCGGCACGAGGTCCGTCCAGTTCGCCCGCTCGGGATCGGCGACCGGCGCCGTCA
The DNA here is from genome assembly GCA_964250725.1 of uncultured Enterovirga sp. Classification (GTDB taxonomy): domain Bacteria; phylum Pseudomonadota; class Alphaproteobacteria; order Rhizobiales; family Beijerinckiaceae; genus Enterovirga. The sequence goes on from CAXUHE010000104.1 coordinate 2,472, forward strand.
CGATCTTGAAGTCCTGGGCGTGATCATTGGTGCGGATCACGAAATCGTCGCCGCGATGATCGACCTCGTAGAGGACGAGGGGCGCGCGCTTCGCCACGAGCTGGGGCCGCCCCGCCGGATCGTCCCGGTCGATCACCCAGGATTCGGAGGTCTCGTGGTCGCTGATCCGGATCACCACGTAGGCGCGCGAGCTCGTCTGGTCGATATCGACGAACCAGCCGGTCTCCGCCTCGGCGTAGATCAGCTCGTCGTCGGATTGGGCCTCACCGAGTCGGTGCCGGCGCACCCGGGCCGGCCGGTGATTGTCGTCGAGCTCGACGTAGTAGAACGTCCGGCCGTCCCCGCACCACACGACCTCGCCCGAGGTCGCCCGGACCTCGTCCGCGAGGTCGCGTCCGGTCGCGAGGTCGCGCACGCGGATCGTGTAGAGTTCGGCGCCCGTGACGTCCGCCGACCAGGCGAGCCGCGCGTGGTCCGGCGCGTGCGCCATGCCGTGCAGGTCGAAATAGGGCCGGCTCGCGGCCTCGAGATCCCCGTCGAGCAGGATCTCCTCGGGGCCGCCCGCGCGCGGCTCGCGGCAGATCAGCGGGTGCTGCCCACCCTCGCGGTGGCGGGTGAAGTAGGCGTGCGGCCCGTCGGGCTGGGGGAGGGTGCGGTCGTCCTCCTTGATGCGGGCGCGCATCTCGGCCGCGAGCTCGCGGCGCAGCGGCTCGCCCGGCGCGAGGCGCGCCTTGGAGTAGGCGTTCTCGCGATCGAGATGCGCGCGGATGTCGGCCGGGAGGCTCGAGCCGTCCTTCAGCACGTCGCGCCAGTTCTCCGCTTTCAACCAGGCGAATTCATCGTGGATCGTGTGCCCGTGCACGGCGAATTCGTGCGGCCGCGCCTCCGCGACCGGCGCCGCCAGATCCGCGTTCCCGTCCATCCCGGTCCGTCTCCCGCCCGCCGCATCGGGCCACCCCCAGCGGTTAAGCCGCCCGGCCCCGCGGGGCAACGGCCCCCGCGTCGTGGCCCCCGGGTCCGGTGTCGGAGGATGGGGCCGAGCGTCATCTCTCCGGGAACGGCCATGCGGCGATCCGACCGGAGATTCAGACCCGTCCGAGAAGCCTCCTCACAGGACCGGGCTTGACAGGAATATGAATTTATACCTACAATCCTGACCTGTCATCGACCGAGTCCGTCCCGCTCAAGTGGAGAACATAGCATGAACGTCATAGCGTTGAACAGCGGGCGGGATTCGCGCATCACGTCGTCGCGGCGACGCTCGAGCCTGTCGCGGGCGGCCTCGCGCCTGCTCGCCGCCCTGTCGGCGCCCGGGAGCGCGGCGATCCCCGACCCGACGCGGGAGGGCACGCTGATCCTGCGGGCGTCCGGCGCGGGCGTGTCGCTCGGGCGCGGGCATCACCCCGAGAGCGCCGCCGAAGAGCTCGTCCGGGCAGGGCTCGCGGAACGACTCGGGGCCGGGCTCGCGGAGCGCGCCCCCGCGACGACCGGTCGCCCCGCCGTGACGATCTCGGAGCCGGGCCGCGCGCATCTGCGCCGGCACGCGGCCGAGCCGGAGGCGGCCTTCATGGCGCAGCACGCCGTCATCGTGACGGCCGAGGTGGAGGGCGAGAACGGGCGGGAGAAGGTCGCGATGAACGCGGCCGAGAGCCCGCTCGGCTGGCTGCGCCGCCGCCGGGACCGCGACGGCGAGCCCTTCCTCGATCCCGCGGCCTTCGAGGCGGGCGAGCGCCTGCGCCGCGACCTGACGCTCGGCGGCATGCTGCCCGCCGTCACCGCGCGGTGGGACGGGGCGATCGGCGGGGCGGGTGGCGCGGCCCGCGACCCGGCGGGCGCGACCGACGCGATGATCGCGGCGCGCCAGCGCGCCCGCCGCGCCCTCGACGCGGTCGGCCGCGACCTCGCAGACCTCCTCATTGACCTCTGCGGCTTCCTGAAAGGGCTCGAGACGGTCGAGCGCGAGCGCGGCTGGCCGGCGCGCTCCGGCAAGGTCGTGGTCCGCCTGGCGCTCCGCCGCCTCGCCGAGCATTACGGGCTGGAGGTCGAGGCGCGCGGCCCGGCCCGCTCCGCCGGCATCCGGCGCTGGAGCGACGCGGGGGCGAGTGCGCCGGGTGTGGAGGCGGAGGGGTGAGCGGCGGATGCGATCCCGCCTTCAGTCATCTCGACTTTCAACGGCTTGCTGGCAAGTAGCGGAATCAAACGGGTTTTTCGTTACAACTGTTCCGCAATCAGGAGGGGTATACAGTGACGCGTTGAGACGTGCGCAGATTGGTTTCTGCCGCTCGCAGACAAGACCACGTTGCGACTGGCCTGTCCCTCTGTCGAACAGCATCCGATAAGATATCAGCGGCACCTCCGGAGAGGCGGAAGCGAAATCGCCTATCCCAAAAGTGCATGATATCGAAACTGCCGCGCAACTCAATATCCAATAGACTATCCGAGAAGGGCAAAACTTAACCATAGCTCACCTCGAACAACGCAAACCGCCCTGTCCAGGCAGTTCTGAGATTACGACGAAGGCCAGGAAACGATTCGAATGTCGTTTTCGAGATCGGGAGATCACAATGAGTGCTTCCCAAGAATGTGTACACAGCGGAACATATAGCCTCAATCTTTCAAATATGTTCTTTAGTTAGTTTTGATTCATCATTAAAACTATAGTGAATATTAACCGAAAAGATGAGCCGAGGTGAGAGAACGGCCACATATCTGTTAGCTGACTCGGAGTCATCGATCGGACATCAGATGTGGTATAAGGCCGCTTGGTTCGCAGCATTTGCGTGTCTCTCTTGGGGCGTCGAGGCTGCAGATTGCAGCCTTGAGGCCTTGAGAGCTGATCCGCTGTCGGTGATCGATCCTTGCACAGACGTACTGAGAACCGGTTCGACCCGAGATCCGCACCGTGCTCGATGGTACTTCATTCGGGGAAGCGCGCTGGCGCGCACAGGGCGGGTGAGGCAAGCCGCCTTGGACTATCAAGCCGGTTTGGCGATCGTACCCAACGACGTCGATCTGATCGTGAGTCTCTCAAATGTTAAGATGAGAGCCGGGTTATTCCAGGAGGCCTACGATGACTTAAGTCGAGCGCTGAAAATTGAGCCCCGGAATGCGCGCAGCTTGCGAATGTTTGCACAATTACACGAAGGCATGGGAAGGCAAGCCAAGGCCCTGGAGCTCTATTCGGCCGCTCTGAAAATTAAGTCAGATGAGCCATATGCGCTGCTTGCAAGAAGTGAGATCTTCGCGCAACTGGGAAAATATCCTGATGCGCTTAGAGATGCCGATACTCTGGTTGCGATCGCGCCAGAGATCATCAACAAGATAGGCTATGTGGGTCCGACCGCGCAGGTGGAGGACTTCCACGCGAAGGCACTCAACCATCGTGCCCTCGTGCATCGTACTTTCGGCCACAACGAGATGGCATCGAACGATCTCAATGCCGCTGTAGATTACAAGAGGACCGCCTCGTCATTATCGGCTCGCGGAAGTCATCTATTGATCATGAACAAGGACGTCGAAGCCGCGGCAGATCTCATCGAAGCTTCTAGTTTGGACCCGCAAGACCCCGCCATTCAGTATTCGCTGGGACTGATTTTTCTAAAACAAGGTAAGATCAGCGACTCGCTTGCGGCCTTTTCGAAATCGATCGACCTCGATCCAAGCGATTCGGACGCATATATGGCCAGGTCCAAGATCCTCAGAATGTTTAGCCGGTTCGATGAGGCGCAGCAGGATGTCTATCGCGCGATACAGATCGAGCCTGACAAGCTGAACCGAGTCGTTCGCGGGATGCACCGAGCAGGCCTTTGGCCTTACTCATTCGTTCCGGAGGTCAGTAGCGCCGCGTTTCGTACGACGCTTGCTGATTGTATGCGTAAACCGAACTGTCAGTAGGCTCTTACCGCTGTGTAGCTTGGATGGGGTCGCCTCGCTAAGCTCTGATGCGTGGCTCCTGTAGCCGAAGCGATTCCACGATGGACTCGGTGAGGACCTTTGCGGGTGCGGCCAACTCCGACAGGTCACGCGGCCGAGATGATGATCGCACCGGACGACCTCAATCGGTACTCGGTCCGGACGCCCGGCGTCCGATGCGGCCCGACCCGTCGTCCACCCGCCTCACCCCGCCGCCGCCACCCGCCGCGCCTCGGCCTGGATCCGGTCCACCATCGAGCGCAGCCCGTTCGAGCGTTTGCTCGTCACGTGCTGGCCGAGGCCCATGTCGCGGAAGATCGCGAGCGCGTCGGTGCCGGCGATCGTGGCGGCGTCCCGGCCCGAATAGAGCGCGACGAGGAACGCCACGAGCCCCTTGGTGATGTGGGCGTCGCTGTCGGCCTGGAGGTCGATCGTGGCGGCCGGGCCGGCGCCGTGCACGTCCATGTCGAGCCACACCTTGCTCTGGCAGCCGGGCACCAGCCTCGCGTCCGTGTGGTCCGCCTCCGGCATCGGGGGCAGCATGCGGCCGAGCTCGATCAGGTACTCGAACTGCTCCTCGGCCTCGTCGAGCAGCTCGAAATTCTGGACGATCGCGTCGAAGGTCGGAAGCATGGGCCGCCTATACCGCCCGGGCGCTCCGATGGCGAGGCGACAGAGGCGCTCAGCCCTTGCGCACCAGCGGGGCCTGCTGGCGCCCGGCCGGCGGCGTCTCGGGCGCGGTCGCGCCCCGCCGCTCCCCGGCGCAGGCCTGTGCGACGGGCCCGACCGCGAGGGCGTCGAGGATGCCGCGCGCCGCCGCGAAGCCCGCGAGCGTGCGTTCGGCCGGCACGGCCTGGACCTGCGGGGTCTCGATCACGAGATGCTCCAGCGCCTCGGCGTAGGAGTCCGCGCGTCGCGCCACGCCCTCGCGCACCCAGGCGACGAGGCAGCGGTTCTCGACGACGCGCGCCTCCGCGTTCTCGATGTCGGACGGATCGACGTGGCGGGCGTGGGCGAGCGAGGCGAGGCGCACCCGGTCGGCCGCGACCACGCGCGACGCGACCCGCGCGAAGGGATCGAGCAGGCGCGCATCGGCGGCCGCGTCCTCGGCGAGGCGACGATAGCGGGAGGCCGGCGACACGGCGCCGTCCGAGACGAGCGCGTCGTGGTAGCCCTCGCGTGCCTCCCCGCCCCGGCGGGCGGGCAGGACCCGGGTCGCCACGAGCTCGGACAGGGCCCGCTGGAAGAAGGCGCGCTCGTGGGCGGGCGTGAGGAAGCGCCAGGCGCGGTCGCGCAGCAATTCCTCGTCGTCGGTGAGCGGGAAGGCGGAGACGGCCTCGCCCCGCTCCCGCGCGACGAACGCCCCGGTGCCGGCCACGATGTCGTTCCAGGTCGAGCGCTTGACGCGGCCGAAATCGCCGTGCTCGACGCAGGCCCCGAGGCTCAGCGACGCCAGGGCGCAGCCGAGATATGTCAGGAGACGGCCGGGCCAGCGCTCAGGAATGGGCGAGATCCAGATCCGCGGCCATCGAATCGGACTGGACAGGCCCCTTCGAGGCGGTGGGCTCCGCGTCGGGCCGGCGCTCGTAGCGGGTGCCCGTGAACAGGATCACCGTTCCGGTCTCCGGCTTCGTCTCGCCGACCTGTCTGGGTCGCGAGGGGGAAGGGCGGAACGCCAGCACCACGTTTCCCTCGATCGTCTGAACCTGTGTCATCGGCCGTCACCTCCGGGACCAGCATCTCCCGTTCGCCGACACAGTGGATCGATGTATGGTTAACGCTCGGTTGATCACGCGAGTTCGAGGAGCGAGCGGCCCGCGCGATCGTCGACCGCGATCCACCACAGGTCGGGATCGAACCCGATCTCGCGCCTCATCCGGGCCTCGACCACTGACGGCTCGGCGGCCGTGAGGACGGGGTAGAACAGCCGGTTCGGCGCATCCTCCCCGAGGAAGAGCTGCGGGGCCGGCCCGTAGAGGTCGACCCGGCCGTCGAGGTGATCGACCGACACGAAGATCGCCCCGGCCTCGGCCGCGCCGCGCCGACGCTGCACCGCCTCGACGCCCTCGACGGCGCAGAGCCGCAGATGAGCCGAGACCCAGAAGTCGGAGCGCAGCCGCGCGCTCACTCGACGGGGTAGCCCGAGAGCGTGGCGAGCTGCCGGGCCGTGCGGCCCGCGACCGCGCCGGTGACGGGCAGGTTGCGGTCGCGCTCGAAGCGCTCGATCGCCCCCCGGGTCGTCGCGCCGAAGAGGCCGTCCGTCTTCAGCGGCCCGTAGCCGAGCTTGACCAGCGCCCTCTGGGCCGAGACGAGCTTCGCCGGATCGGCGGGTTTCACGTCGGTGGCGGGTCGCGCGCCGGCATCGGCCCGGATGAGGGCGCCGATCGGGTCGGCGGCGGACCGCTGCGATTCGGCCGGGGAGGGCTGCGCGACCGCAAGCTGGACCGGGTCCGGACGCGGGACCGGCAGAGGGACAGGCTGGGTCGTGGGCGTCGCCGTCGCGAAGAGCGGTGCCGGGTGGCGGCCGCTCTGGTGCGTGGTGTTCCACACGATGGCGGTCACGCCGGCGAGAACCGCGATCCCGCCGAACACCGCGACCGGGCGCCCGGTCGCGACCGTGACGCACCAGAGCGCGAGCCGCCCGCAGCGCTCCAGAAGATCAGGCCTGCGCCGCGCGGGCACCCGCCCGGCCGTGCGGGTCGTCGCCCCGGTCCGCATCTTCGTCACGCGCTCATCCTCCTGGTCTCGCCGACAGGCTCCTCATGTCGGGCACCGTCGCCGCTCGCCGGGGCGGACACGATCCGCGCCGGATCGCGATCCCGCGACGCCGTCGCCACCACCGCGGGCTTGCCGCGCTCCCGATCCGCGGACGCGAAGGCCGGGATCCGCACCGTGACGGTCGTGCCCGCGCCGATCCCGCTCTCGATCGACATCGTGCCCCCGTGCAGTCCCACGAGGCCGCGCACGACGGAGAGCCCGAGGCCGGTGCCCTCGTGGACGCGCTTGTGCACCTCGCCCGCCTGGAAGAAGGGGTCGCCCAGACGCGGCAGGTCCGCTGCACGGATGCCGATGCCGGTATCCGCCACCGCGAGCACGACGTCCTCCCCGTCGATCCGCACGCTCAGCGTCACGCGGCCGCCATCGGGCGTGAACTTCACGGCGTTCGACAGCAGGTTGATGAGGATCTGGCGGCAGGCGCGCCGGTCCCCCACGATCTCGGGCATGTCGTGCGCGACCTCACGCACGAGCCGCACGCCGCCCTGCTCGGCCTTGATGTGGATGAGGTCGCAGCACCCGTGTGCGAGCTCGCGCAGCGCCAGGGACTCGGGCGCGAAGTCGAAATTGCCCGTCTCGATCTTCGACATGTCGAGCAGCGTGTTCACGATGTCGAGAAGGTGATGCCCGGACGTGTTGATGATGCTCGCATACTCGCGCCGACGCTCCTCGGTCAGCACGAAGGGGTGGTCCACCGTCATCAGCTCGGAGAACCCGATGATGGCGTTCAAGGGCGTGCGCAGCTCGTGGCTCACGTTGGCGAGGAACCGCCCTTTCAGCTCGTTCGCCTGCTCGGCCTCGCGCCGTGCCAGATCGAGCTCGGCCGCGTGGCGGCGCGAGGCCGAAGCGTCGCGCGTGAAGGCCACCACGCAGGCCGCAGACGCGGAGGTCGCGGCGACCCGGTGGGCTCGCATCTCGACCCACATGACCGAGACGGCGTGCCCGGCCTCGGGCGACGATGTGGTCACGTGCAGGCGGAACTCGGCCGAGACCGGGTCCGGCCCCGCGCCCGCATCGTCGAGCGCCTTGAGGTAGGCCGGCCGGTCGGACACATGGACGCGCTCGAACAGCCCCGACCCGACAAGAGCATCGGGCTCTAGCCCCGTGAGGCGCAGCGCCGCCCCTTCAACCCGTAGGACCTCGCCCGTGAGGGCATGCCAGGTGAGAAGGTCGCCGATCGCGTCGACGATGTCGTGCTCGAGCGCGTCGCGATCGGCGGAGCCGGCGTCGCGGAGCCCGAGCAGGTGAGGCGCCAATCCGGCCGGCGTGACGTTGGCCAATGCGCCGATGACAAGGAAGGCGAGGGCGACCTGCGCCTGGACCATCCCGCCCTGCAGCGATCCGTCGAGGGTAGCCACGAGGGCCGTCCCCGCCAGCGCGAGGGTGCTGCCGAGGAGGCACGCCACCGCGCCGCGTCGGGTGCCGGCGCCGAGCGCCCCGATCGGGTCGAGCGCCAGGAGCATGAGGACCGGCCACGCGGCCGGGCCGAGACCGGAGAGCGCACAGGCGACGAGCCCCGCGGTGCCGGCCGCTGCGACGCCGTAGCCGGGCTCCAGCCGGCCCGTGCGGGAGACGAGCGCCGCCGCCACCAACGGCGCCGCAAGGCAGAGCGCGAGGAGCGTGTCGAGCGGGCTCGGGCTACCCCGCAGGGCAAGGAGCGGCGGCAGGCACGCGAGCCCGGCCGCGCCGAGCGCCAGACGCGTCGTCATGAAGCGCCGGCAGGCCGTCGCCGTGGCGAGGGTCGACCCGCGCCCGATCCGGGCAGGGAAGATCGACGCAAGAGAGATCGAGGCGGGATCGATCGGAGGACGAGAGAGAGACATACGCAGACCAAACTCGCGCGGCGCTCCGCGCTCCCTCGTCTCCAATGCAGCGATCCTGCCAGACCCGACTTAAGTGAACGCTAAGACGCCGAACAAAGACAAGTCGTCAGTAGCCGCACTTAACTCTGCATTAATGACGATTTATCCGATGACATCTGGAATAGCTCACCTTTTACATTGCCTCGTTAATGTCTCAATTCGAGGCATGGGATGGCCATGATACGACTGCTCCTGATCGTCTGTATTGTGTGCTCGATCGCGTATCTGTCGCCAACGCGGGAGCGCACCGACGCTGCCGCGCAGGTCGGTGCAGCGATGGCGGGCGTCGAGACCTTCGCGGCCGTCGCGTCGTCGTCCTTCGGACAACACGCGATCGAGGAGGCGGTCCGCCGGCCGCACGCTCCCGCGGCCGACACCCAAGCCGACCGTCTGGCGAACGCGCCCGAGCGGCACTATAAGTAGCTTCGCGGCCACGCGGTGCCGTGCCGACCCCATCATGTCCGATTCGCCGATCACGAGCCCGGACGCGCCGTTCTGGCGCACCAAGACGCTCGACGCGATGTCGCCCGCGGAGTGGGAGAGCCTGTGCGACGGCTGCGGCCGCTGCTGCCTCGTCAAGCTGGAGGACGAGGAGACGGGCGAGATCGGCTACACCGATGTCGGCTGCACGCTGCTCGACGGCGCGACCTGCCGCTGCCGATCCTACCCGACGCGTCAGGCGATCGTGCCCGACTGCCTGCGGCTGACGCCCGAGGCCGTGCGGACGACCCCGTGGCTGCCACGGACCTGCGCGTACCGGCTCGTCGCGGAGGGCCGGGACCTCCGTCCCTGGCACCCGCTCGTCTCGGGCGATCCGGACAGCGTGCATCGTGCCCGCATCTCGGTGCGGGGCCGGGTCGCGGGCCCGGAGGAGGATTTCACGGTCGAGGAGCTGATGGACCGCATCGTCGACTGGCCGGAGGACGCTCCCGCGTGACCGGAACTGGCGCGGGTGCTCCGAGTTTGGATGGGGTGTTCGCCGCGCGACGCAGCGTGGCCCGATCGACCCCAACCGATACAGGAGGCCTCTCATGGGCTTTTTCTCGTCCCCCATCAAGACGATGGACGATCTCTACCTGCATCAGCTGCAGGACATCTACTACGCCGAGAACCAGATCACGAAGGCGCTGCCGAAGATGATCGCCAAGGCCGAGAATCCGGCCCTGAAGCAGGCGTTCCAGAAGCATCTCGGCGAGACCGAGCATCAGGTGAAGCGGCTCGAGGACGTGTTCCGCATGCTGGGCAAGGACGTCAAGGGCGTGACCTGCGCGGCGATCGACGGCATCCTCAAGGAGGCCGAGGAGCTGATGTCGGATTGCGACGACGCCCAGGTGCGCGACGCCGCGATGCTGGCGGCCGCCCAGGCGGTCGAGCATTACGAGATCACGCGCTACGGTACGCTGATCGCCTGGTCGAAGCAGGCCGGCAAGGCCGACATCGCCAAGGTGCTGGGCCAGACGCTTGCCGAGGAGAAGGCGACTGACGAGAAGCTCTCCTCGCTCGGTGAGTCGAACGTGAACAAGAAGGCCGCCTGAGCGGGCCTTCGTCGCGACACGACGCGAACGGCGGCCTCGGCAGGCTGTGTGAGAGCGAGGGGTTCCGGTTTCGGAGCCCCTTTTTCGTTGAGGCGTCGTTTGTTAGCGGA
>CAXUHE010000105.1:0-1126 GCA_964250725.1 uncultured Enterovirga sp.
CGTGAACAAGCTGCGCGATCCCGGCCGTTCGTTCCTCGTCATCACCCACTACCAGCGGCTCCTGAACCACATCGTGCCCGACACGGTGCATGTGATGTCAGCGGGCCGGATCGTGAAGTCGGGCGGCAAGGAACTCGCACTCGAACTTGAGGCGAACGGCTACGCCGATTATCGCCAGCTCGCCGCGGAGTAGCCCGATGGCTGAGATCACGCAGATCCGCACCTCGGCCGAGACCGGCCTCGCGGCGCTCTTTGACCGGCTCAAGGGCGGGCTCCCGGGCGATGTTGCTGTGCGCGAGGCGGCCCTCTCGGGCTTCGCTACGATGGGGTTGCCGCACCGCCGCGTCGAGGAGTTCAAGTACACCGACCTGCGCGCCCTGATGCGCGACGCGGCGCACCCCGCCGAGGCGCCGAGCCCGGACGAGGCCGCGAAGGCGTTCGCCGAGGCGAAGGCCTTCGCCGAACTGGACGCCGCGCGGCTGACCTTCGTGAACGGCCATCGCGCTCTCGACTCGTCCGAATTGCCGGCCGGTATCGAGATCGTGGCGATGCCGGATGCCATGGCGTCCGGCCATCCGCTCTTGAGGTTCCTCAACGCCGTCGCGATCGCGCGCGGCAACCCGATCTACGACCTCAATACGGCGTTCCTGGCCGATGGCGTGGTCATCCGGGTGCCGGCCGGGCTCGCGGTCGAGCGGCCCATCCACCTGCGCTTCCTGGCAGCCGCCTCGGCGCCGTTCTCCACCGCGACCCGCGTCCTCGTGATCGTCGAAGAGGACGCCTCGCTGACGCTGTTGGAGAGCCACGAGGGGCGGGATGGTGTCGCCTACCAGCCGAACGACGTCATCGAGTTCGTGGTGGGCGACCGCGCCAAGGTCGCGCATCTGCGCCGCAACGCGGAGGGATCCGAGTCGCTCGCGCTCTCGACCGTCACAGCTAAGCTCGGGGCCGAGGTCGCGTTCAATGCGCTCAACGTCGTGGTCGGTGGGGCCGCCTCCCGTCATCAGGTCTTCGCGACCTTCGCGGGCGAGGGCACCCACGCGCGCATCGACGGCGCGAACATGCTGAAAGGTCGCCAGCACTCGGACGCGACGCTCGTCGAATGGGAGGACTGGGCCATGGGCCC
>CAXUHE010000105.1:1136-12626 GCA_964250725.1 uncultured Enterovirga sp.
GACGATTCGTCCGTGGGGGTGTTCCAGGGCAAGATTATCGTTCGCCCGCATGCCCAGAAGACCGACGGGGCCATGAAGTCGAACGCGCTCCTTCTCGGGGAAGGCGCGACGATGAACAACAAGCCCGAGCTCGAGATTTTCGCCGACGACGTGGTCTGCGGCCACGGCGCGACCTGCGGGGCGCTCGATGCCGACCTGCTGTTCTACCTGAAGAGCCGCGGCCTGCCGCAGGCGCTCGCCCAGAGCCTCCTCATCCAGGCCTTCCTGGGCGAGGCTGTGGAGAGCGTCGAGCACGAGGGCGCGCGCGAGTCCCTGATCGGCGTCATCGAAGGTTGGCTCGCCGCCCGCGGCTAGCGACGGCCTCGGGGGCGGCGATTGCGCCGCAGCCGGAAGCGACGACGGGGACGCATGCCGACCCCATATGCAGGTTTCGGGTGCCCGCCCCGTTCGGAGCCGGCGCCCGGGACGACAGGAACCGAGATGAACGCTCCCTTCGCTCTGCCCTACGACGTCGAGGCGCTGCGCGCCGAGTTCCCGATCCTGTCCCAGCAGGTCTACGGGAAACCGCTCGTCTATCTCGACAATGCCGCCTCGGCGCAGAAGCCTCGCGAGGTCATCGACGCGATGGTCGCCACGATGGAGACGGGCTATGCCAACGTCCATCGCGGGCTGCACTACATGGCGAACGCCGCGACGGACGCCTTCGAGGCGGCGCGCGAGAGCGTGCGGGCCTTCCTGAACGCGGGCTCGGTGGACGAGATCGTGTTCACGAAGTCGGCGACCGAGGCCTACAACCTCGTCGCGTCATGCATGGGCGTGCTCGGCGAGCAGGGCGATCCGCGCGGGATCGTGGCGGGTGACGAGGTCATCCTGTCGATCATGGAGCACCACTCCAACATCGTGCCCTGGCACATCCTGCGCGAGCGGCGCGGGGCCGTGATCCAGTGGGTACCGGTGGACGACGAAGGCGCGTTCATGCTGGACGCCTTCGAGAAGCTGATCTCGCCGCGCACCAAGCTCGTCGCGATCACGCATATGTCGAACGTGCTCGGCACCGTGACGCCGATCGCGGAGATCATCCGCATCGCGCACGCGCACGGCGTGCCGGTCCTGGTCGACGGCGCGCAGGGCGCGGTCCATCTCGATGTCGACGTGCGCGACCTCGACGCGGATTTCTACATCTTCACAGGCCATAAGGTGTACGGCCCGACCGGGATCGGGGTGCTGTACGGCAAGCAGGACTGGCTGGAGCGGCTGCCGCCGTACCAGGGCGGCGGCGAGATGATCAGGACGGTCGCGTGCGGAGAGGTCACCTACGGCGACCCGCCGCACCGGTTCGAGGCGGGCACGCCCGCCATCGTCGAGGCGGTCGGCCTCGGGGCGGCTGTACGCTTCATGGACCGCGTTGGGCGTTCGCGCATCCGCGCCCACGAGGAGAGCCTGTCCGTCTACGCGCATCAGCGCCTATCGGCGATGAATTCGCTGCGCATCATCGGGACCGCGCCCGGCAAAGGGCCGATCCTGTCCTTCGAGATGAAGGGCGCGCACGCGCACGACGTCGCGACGGTCATCGATCGTCAGGGCGTCGCGGTCCGGGCGGGCACGCATTGCGCGATGCCGCTCCTTGACCGGTTCGGCGCGAGCTCGACCTGCCGCGCCTCCTTTGGTCTCTACAATACCATGGCGGAGGTCGATAAGCTGGCGGAGTCGCTGGAGAAGGCGCAGCGGATGTTCGCCTGAGTGGCGACGATCGCGCGCTTACACTATATTGCTGTTGGTTGACGCTGAGTAGGGATCACCATGGCCGTAATAGTGGGTGAGCTTTACGATGCCTTGCGGTCTGCAGGCGCCGAGGATGACAAGGCCAAGAGAGCTACAACGGAAGTCGCTGACTTCGACAACAGGCTGTCCGGAATAGATGGTCGGGTCACGTTGCTGACGTGGATGGTTGGCACGGTCGTTACTCTACAGATCATGACGTTGGGCGGCCTGATCGGTTTGGTCTGGAAGTTATTTCCGGGGCCCTGATCTGGTAGGAGAGTAAGATGGACACGAATGCCACGATACCTGCGGCTGCGATCGTTGCCTCCGCGCTCCCGCCGGAGGAGCTCGACCGGATGACGGACGATATCGTGGCGGCGCTGAAGACCGTCTACGATCCGGAGATCCCGGCCGACATCTACGAGCTCGGCCTGATCTACAAGGTGGACGTGGCTGACGACCGTGGCGTCGCGATCGACATGACATTGACGGCGCCGGGCTGTCCGGTCGCGGGCGAGATGCCGATCTGGGTCGAGAATGCGGTCTCGGCCGTCCCGGGCGTCCGCGATGTCAAGGTCAGCATGGTGTTCGATCCCCCGTGGGATCAGAGCCGCATGTCGGACGAGGCCCGCATCGCGCTCGACATGTGGTGACGGCTCGGCCATCCGCGATCGGCGGAATCGTCGAGACATCGCTCTATGTCGCGGATCTGGCGAGGTCGGTCGCCTTCTACGAAGGCACGCTCGGCCTGACGCGTATTTCCGACGATGACCGACTCGTGGCGTTGGACGCCGGACCGAGGAGCGTTCTTCTGCTGTTTCGGCGCGGCGCGACGCTCACCGCGATCACGACGCCCGAGGGCGTGATCCCGGCGCATGGCGGGAGCGGATCGATCCACGTCGCGTTCGCGGTCCCGGCCGGTTCGATCGACTCGTGGCAGGCGGCTTTGGCTGGCGGCGGGGTCCGGCTTGAAGGTTTGACGCGCTGGCCGGACGGCGGCGAGAGCCTCTACCTTCGCGATCCCGACGACCATCTCCTCGAACTCGCGACGCCGGGCCTTTGGCCTAACTACTGACCGCGCCTATGCGCCGCGAGAGCCGCGAGCATAGGCAGCTTGGGCATGGCGGCGATCACGCGGGCCGCATCTGTCACGGTGCCGACGTCGTTGAGGAAGCGAACGAGCGGTTCCGGCCGGCAACCTGCGAACAGGCTCGCGAAGAGTTGCGGTGCGGATTCAGGCTGGCGCCTCAGCGCCGTCAGGAAGACCTCGTCCATCCAGCGCGCGACCGCATGGCGGGGCTGGACCGGGCGGACCGGCCCACCGGCCGTGAGATCGGCCACGAGCCGGTCCGCCATGCGCTGCGTTGCCAGGAACGCGTAACCCGAGGATGGCTTCACGGCGCCGCCCGCGGCACCTACCTTGACGATGCGGCTTGACCCCCGTTCGGCCTGCAACGCCGAATCCATCGGAATTGCGCCGGCTTCCTCGAACGCCACGGCATAATCGGTGAGGCCGAAGCGCTGCCCCAGATAGGTGCGGATCGTCGCCCGATAGTCCGGCAACGAGGCCGCGGACGGTGCGAGCCACGTGTCTTCGACGAGCGCGGTCGTCGTCGAGGTCGGCAGGACGTAGAGGAAATGGACCGCGTCAGCTTGTTGCGATACGGCAAAATCCATCAGCGTGACGCGACCGGGATCGAAGACCGGCATGGCGGCGACGATCTCCTGCCCGAGGAAGATCTGTTCCAGCGCGCCAGCCCGTGGCGTTGGAGGACGGCTGTCGAAGACCAGGCCCGCTTCGACCCGCCCTGTGTCGGTCTCCACGTCGACGTGGTCGCCAGCATCGCGCGCTGCGTAGGCCTTGGCACCCATGTGCAACTCGATATGAGGCGTCGATGCGATGACCGCTCCGGCGCTCGCGTAAAGACGATCGGCCGGAATCATCTCGTAGGGAAAGACAGCGCTCTCCTGGAGTGTCTGTCGGACACCGCCTCCGCACGTGTGGAAGGTCTCCCACGCAGTCCAGCGCGCCACCACTGCATCACCGAACGGGTGATCGTGAAGGCGCCAGTAGCACCATGTGCGGTCGCGGACATACTCCGTGCGCGGCTCCAGGATCAGCGTGCGCAGATGCGGAAACCGAGCAAGCCGGACCGCGAGGCTCAGTCCAGCGAGGCCACCGCCGAGGATGACGATGTCGTATTCGGGGCGACGCAATCCGTCCTCATCACATCGAAGTCGATCGCCTTGTCCTAGCACAGCCTGATCCGACCCGAGCGGCCTTGTGAGCCGCTCCTGCCCAAGCTACGCAGTCGTGATGCTGGACCATCTGAAATCGAACAACCGCGCCTGGGCAGCGCGCAAGGTCGCGGCCGATCCGGGTTTCTTCAAGCGGCTTGAAGGTCAACAGGCTCCCGAGTACCTGTGGATCGGCTGCTCGGACAGTCGCGTACCGGCGAACGAGATCGTGGATCTCGATCCGGGCGAGCTGTTCGTCCACCGCAACGTCGCCAACTTGGCCCCGCCTCAGGACGCGAACTATCTATCGGTGCTGCAATTCGCCGTCGACGTGCTCAAGGTGAAGCACGTCATGGTGGTGGGTCATTACGGCTGTGGGGGGGTGCGCGCCGCAGTCGACGGCCAACGGCGGGGGTTGGTGGACCATTGGCTGCATCCGATCCGTGAGATCCAACACGAGCATCGCGCGGAGTTGGATGCTATTCCCGACGAACGCGCTCGGCTCGACCGCCTTTGCGAGCTGAACGTCGTGCGGCAGGTCCGAAACGTCGCGTCGGACGTATTCGTGCAGGATGCCTGGGCACGTGGGCAGGACCTCAGCGTCCATGGCTGGGTCTACTCGCTGCATAACGGCTTGGTAAACGATCTCGGCGTCACCACGTCGCGGCTCGAAGAGGTGGATCGCCTCACCTGATCAGCGACTTTCGCGTCACGCCTCGGGAACTGCTTGCATCGATCCGGACGCATCATCCAGACGTTCCACCAAGGACTGCAGGTGCGACGGAAGTCGGGAACTTAGCGTATCGCGATAGATCGCGGCCAGTTCGGCTCCGAGGCGCCTGAGCGTGAGGGTGTCATCCCGCGTCTCGTGGGATGTTTGAGTCATCACGTACATGTCATCACCGCGAGCCATATTGGCCAACGGACGTCTTGAACGTGGGTTTCAGCTCGGCCGTAATAAGTTCGAGCAGTTGACGCCGTCACTCGGCCGGCGACGGCGCATAGGGCACCTCAGGCTGCGGTTTCGCCTGCGCGTCTCTGGGGCTGCCGCGCAGTTTGGCGAGAGTCTCCGACGCCAGAGTGGAGAGCCGATCGAGATAAAGGTAGACGACCGGTGTAGTGTACAACGTGAGTGCTTGGCTCACGACGAGCCCGCCCACCATCGCGAAGCCGAGCGGCTGGCGGATCTCCGCGCCCGACCCGAGGGCCAGCATGAGCGGCACGCCGCCGAGGATCGCCGCCATCGTGGTCATGAGGATCGGCCGGAAGCGCAAGAGCGACGCCTTCCGGATCGCGTCTTCCGGCGAGAGCCCCTCGTCGCGCTCCGCCACGATCGCGAAATCGACCAGCATGATGCCGTTCTTCTTCACGATGCCGATCAGCAGGATGACGCCGATCAGCGCGATGAAGCTGAAATCGAACCCCGAGACCATCAGGATGGCGATGGCACCCAGTCCCGCGGAGGGGAGCGTCGACAGGATCGTCAGCGGGTGGATCAGGCTCTCGTAGAGGATGCCCAGGATCAGATAGACCGCGATGAGCGCCGCGACGATCAGGAGCGGCACGGTCGCGAGCGATTCCTGGAAGGCTCGCGCGTTGCCTTCGAACGTGCCGATCAGCGTGCTGGGCGTGTCGATCTCACGGCGCGCGGCCTCGATCACCTGCGTGGCCTCGCCCAGAGATACGCCTTCGCCCAGGTTGAAGCTGATCGTGATCGCCGGGAACTGTCCCTGGTGGCTGATCGAGAGCGGCACCACACCGCGCGTGGTCCATTTGGCGATCGTCGAGAGGGGGACCTGCTGGCCCGTGGTGGGCGACTTCACGTAGAGCCGCTGGAGGGTCTCGGTCTCGCCCTGGAGGTCCGGCAGGATCTCCATGACGATGCGATAGGTCGCGAGCTGTGTGAAGAAACGGGCGATCTGGCGCTGCCCGAACGCGTCGTAGAGCGTCTCGTCGAGGAGCGAGGGCGTGATGCCGTATCGAGCGGCCTGGTCGCGGTCGATCGTCAGCGTCAGGACCCCGCCCTGAAGCTGCTGGTCGGACGCGACATCGCGCAGCTGCGGCAACTCGCGCAACTTCGCGAAGATCTTGGGGGCCCAATCGTTCAGGACGTCGATGTCGGCATCCTGCAGGGTGTACTGGAACTGCGTGCGGGACTGCCGGCCGCCGACATTGATGTCCTGCGCGGCCTGCATGAAGAACTTGACGCCCTGGATCTTCTCGATCTGCGGTCGCAGCCGCGAGATGACCTGGAACGCCGTCGCGTCGCGCTCGCCGTCGGGCTTCAGCGTGATGTAGACGCGGCCCGAGTTCAGCGCGTTCGTGCCGCCGATCTGGGCCGAGTAGGCGAAGATCGCGGTGTCGCGGTTCAGCACGTCGAGGACCGCCTCCTGTCGCCGCGTCATCTCCGCGAACGAGATGTCCTGCGCGCCCTCGGTCTGGCCGATGATGAGACCTGTATCCTGCTGCGGGAAGAAGCCCTTCGGGATCGCCACGAAGAGCGCGGCCGTCGCGGCGATCGTGCCGAGGAAGATCATCAAGGTCACAAACCGGAACCGGAGCGCGAGATCGAGACTGCGCTCGTAGGCGCCCTCGATGGCCTTGAAGGCGCGCTCGAGCGCCCCGTAGATCCGGCCGCGATCCTGGTTCTCCTCGTGACGCGAGAGGAGCCGTCCCGCCATCATGGGCGTCAGCGTCAGGGCGACCACGGCCGAGATCGCGATCATGATCGCGACCGTGAGCGCGAATTCGCGGAAGAGTGCACCGATCAGCCCGCCCATCAGGAGGAGCGGGATGAACACGGCGACGAGCGAGATGGAGATCGACACGATGGTGAAACCGATCTCGGCCGACCCCTTGTAGGCGGCCTCCATCGGCTCCTCGCCGGCCTCCACGTGACGGACGATGTTCTCCAGCATGACGATCGCGTCGTCGACCACGAAGGTGACCGCGATGATCAGCGCCATCAGCGACAGATTGTTGATGCTGAAATTCGCGACATACATCGCCGCGAAGGTGCCGGCGATCGCGACCGGAACGGTCACCGAGGGGATCACCGTCGCCCAGAACTCACGCAGGAAGAGGAAGATCACCATGACCACGAGCGCGATCGTGAGCCCGAGCGTCAGCTCCACCTCGTGGACCGAGGCGCGGATGGTCTGCGTGCGGTCCGACACGATCTCGATCTTGATCGAGGGGTCGATCGCGGCGCGCAGCTTCGGCATCTCGGCCTGGATCCGGTCGACCGTGTCGATGACGTTGGCGTCGGGCTGCTTGAACACCACGAGATAGATGCCCCGCTTCCCCGAAACCCAGGCGGCCTTCTTGACGTCTTCGGGACCGCTGATCGCCTGTCCGACGTCGCGCACCCGCACGGGCGCACCCTCGCGGTAGGAGAGGACGACGTTGTTCCAGCCCTCCACCGTCATGAGCTGGTCGTTCGCGTAGATCGAGAAGGCGCGTGTCCGCCCGTCGATCGTGCCTTTGGGCTGGTTGACCGTCTGTCCGGAGATGACGGTGCGGGCTTCCTCGAGCGAGATGTTCTTGGCGACGAGCTTCGCCGGATCCAGCTGGATGCGGATCGCGTTCTTCTGCTCGCCCCCGATGAGGACCTGCCCGACGCCCTTGAGCTGGCTCAACTGCTTGCCGAGCTTCGTGTCGACTGCCGTGTCGAGTTCGGTGAGCGGAAGGGTGTCCGACGTCGCCCCGATGATGAGGATCGGCGGATCGGACGGGTTGATCTTGCGGTAGAAAGGCGGGTTCGGCAGGTCCTGGGGAAGCTCGCCGCCGGCCGCGTTGATGGCGGCCTGGATGTCGGAGGCGGCCGCGTCGACGTCGCGGCCGAGCTCGAACTGGACCGTGATCTGCGTCGACCCGAGAAAGCTCTGCGACGTCATCAGAGATACGCCGGGGATCTGCGCGAACTGGGTTTCGAGCGGCTGGGCGACGGAACTCGCCATCGTCTCCGGGCTCGCGCCCGGCAGGTTCGCGGTGACCTGGATGGTCGGAAAATTGACTTGCGGCAGCGGCGCGATGGGAAGCTTCGGGAAAGCCGCGACGCCGACGAACAGGAACGCCACCATGAGCAGGCTGGTGGCGATCGGGTACTTGATGAAGACGGCGGAGACGTTGGCGCGCATCACTGGCGATCCCGGTTCGCGGGCTCGGCATCCGCGACCTTGCGGCCTCCACCCTCCGCGACTTGCAGGGGGATGCCTGGCTGGATGCGCGACTGACCGGATACGACGACGCGCTCGCCCGGCCTCAGCCCGGCCTCGACGACCGCCACCCCGTCGCTGTAGGGCCCGATGGTCAGAACGCGCTTCTCGGCCTTCTGGTCTTCGCCCACCACGTAGACGAACATCTCGTTCTGGCCTCGCTGCACGGCGGCGTCGGGCACGGTCAGGACACCCTGGAGCGTCTGGGCGAGGAGACGCGTGTTGACCGACAGTCCCGGCCAGAGCTTGCCGTCGGCGTTCGGGAACACCGCCTTCAGCTTGATGGTGCCCGTCGCCGGGTCGACCTCGTTGTTGATGAGCGAGAGCACCCCTTCGCCGAGCACGGCCTTGTTGTCGGATGTCTGCGCGATCACCTTCACGTCGCCCTGGCGTTTCGCCTCGGTGATCGCGGGCAGCTGGTTCTCGGGGGCGGTGAACACGACGGCGATGGGCTCGATCTGAGCGATCTGCACGATCCCGGTCGTGTCCGACGCGTGCACGATGTTGCCCTTGTCGACCAGCCGGAACCCGAGGCGACCGCCGATCGGGGCGCGGATCGTCGTGTAGTCGAACTGGGTTCGGGCCGTGTCGATCGCCGCCTGATCGATCGATAGCTGGGCCGTCTGGGAGCCGACGCCGGCAGTCTGCTGATCGAGCTGCTGCTTGCTCGCGAATTCCCGGGAGGCCAGCTGGCTCGTGCGTTCGAGGTCGCGCTTGTTCGACGACAGGGTCGCCTCGTCCTGCTGCTTCTTGGCGAGCGCCTGGTCGAGTGCGGCCTGGTACGGACGCGGGTCGATCTGCGCGAGCATGTCGCCCGCGCGCACCGTCTGGCCCTCCTCGAACGCGATGGTGACGATCTCACCATCGACGCGGGAGCGGACCACGACGTTGTTGAAGGCCTGCACGGCCCCGAGACTGTTGAGGTAGATCGGAACGTCGCTCTTCGCGACCTCCACGACGTCGACGGGCACACGGGGCGGGACCGATGCCTGCGCGGCTGCCGCCTTGCCGTGCGAACCCGCCCGATCGTGCTGCCAGTAGGCACCACCCCCGACCAGCAGGAGAACGACAATCACGATGGCCCAGATCGACCACCGTCGCTTCGGAGCCGACGGTGCGGCTGTATTCGGCTCTGACATCGAGGTTCGGCCCTGGTCCAAGGGCTATTACGCAGAGCTTGGCTTTAGGTTCACGGCCCGAAGCTTCAGGCCCCTGTGTCACACCCGGGCGGCCGACGACCGGAGGATCGCCGGCCCACTGACTGCTATTGGCAGACGTAGCGATTGCCGTCGCCCGCGAGATAGGTGCCCGAGGCCGGGTCGAAGGACCGATAGCGGCTGGCGCAGTAATTCACCCAGCGCGGATCGTGCCCGTACACGTTGCCGACCGGCTGGCCAGGACCGCCATATCCTGGTCCGCCATAGGCCGGCGCCGGCTGCGAGCCCGCGATAGCCGCACCGGCGAGCGCGCCCACCGCGAGTCCGCCGATGACGCCCGCCGCGACAGCGCCGCCGCCGTATCCGCGTCGTCCGTAGCGATAGCCGCGGCCGCCGCCGTAATAGCCGCGTCGCCCGCCGTAGTACTGCGAGAAGCTCTCGCCCGGAAAGGACCCGACCTGGGCCCGATCCAGAGCATGTCCTGTCTTCTCATTGGCGGAGGCGGCCGGGACCACGAGCCCGACGAGAGACGCCCCGATCATGCCCGTGCCGATAAGTCTGGCGATGTTCCTCATCAAGTCTCTCCCTGTCAGCCGTCAGTCCGGCCGCGCGAGGCTGGCCTTCGTGACGCGTAAACATGAGCGTGTGAACGGCCCATGGACGTCGATGTTCCGCCTGAGGTCCTACTCGGCCGGAACGGCGGCCGGCATCTGCACCGGCTCCGGGGCGCGGCGCGCCGTCAGGCCCTCGAACAGGATGTACACCACGGGGGTGATGAACAGCGTGAGAAGCTGCGACATCAGCAGGCCTCCGACGACCGCGAGCCCGAGCGGCTGGCGCAGTTCCGCGCCTGCTCCAATGCCGATCGCGATCGGCATGGCGCCCAGCACCGCCGCGCAGGTCGTCATCATGATGGGTCGGAAGCGCAGCAGCGCCGCCTCGACGATCGCGTCGCGCGCGCCGACGCCGTGACGGCGACGCTCGACCGCGAAATCCACCATCATGATCGCGTTCTTCTTCACGATCCCGATCAGCATGACGATCCCGATCATCGCGATGACGCTGAGATCCATGCCGAACAGCTTGAGGGTGAGCAGCGCCCCGATGCCGGCCGCCGGCAGGCCCGACAGGATGGTGAGCGGATGGATGAAGCTCTCGTAGAGGACGCCGAGGATGATGTAGATCACGAGCACGGCCGCGAAGAGCAGCAGGCCCTGGTTGGCGAGCGCCTCCTGGAAGAGCTGCGCCGTCCCCTGGAAGCTTGTCTGTATCTGCGTCGGCATACCGATCTCGCGGCTCGCGGCCTCGATTCCGGCGACCGCCTGAGAGAGGGCCAGTCCGGGGACCAGGTTGAACGAGATCGTGACGGCCGGGAGCTGCGCCAGGTGGTTGACCGTCAGCGCGGTCGGCAGCTCGCGCAGCGTCGCGACGGAATCGAGCGGGATCGACCCGCCACCCGGCGTCTTCAACGAGATCTTGCGCAGGATCTCGCTCGCGGACGCGTAGGATTGGTCCGCCTCCAGGATCACCTGGTAGGTGTCCTCGGGCGCGTAGATCGTCGAGACCTGCCGCGTCCCGAAGGCCGAGTAGAAGAGGTCCCGCACCTGATCGACCGTGACGCCGAGCCGGGCCGCGAGATCGCGGTTGATGTCGATATAGGCCGTTCGCGCCCGCATCTGCAGGTCGGAGTTGACGTCGACCACGCCCGGGATGCTGCCCATGCGGTCCTGGAGCAGGGGCGCGAACTTGCGCAAGCCCTCGAGATCCGTCGATTGCAGCGTGTACTGGTACTGGCTGCGCGACTGGACGGCCCCGATATTGATCGACGTGACCGGCTGGAAATAGGCGTTGATGCCGGGCACCGCGGCGGTCGCGCGCCGGAGCCGCGCGATGACGCCGAGCGCGTCGGTCGTCCGTTCCGGCTTGTCGCGCAGCGTCACGAACAGGCGGCCCGAATTCGTGGTGGAGGCTGGGCCGCCGCCGCCGACCGTCGACATCAGGGACGTGACGTCGGGATCCTGGCGCACGACGCGCGCGAGCTCCGCCTGGCGCGCCACCATGGCGTCGAACGACGCGTCGTCCGGCCCCAGAGTCGAGGCGACGAGAAGCCCGTTATC
>CAXUHE010000106.1:0-12608 GCA_964250725.1 uncultured Enterovirga sp.
AGCGCCAAGAGGAGCGCCAAGACATGATTCTCACCTATCCCGTGATCGTTCAGCCGCTCTCCGGGGCCGATGGGGGAGGCTACGCGGCGATCGTGCCGGACCTGCCCGGATGCATGTCGGACGGGGACACGCCGGAGGAAGCTCTCGCGAACGTTGCCGACGCGATCGCGGCCTGGATCGAGGCGGCGGACGAACTGGGGCATGCCGTGCCAGCCCCCTCACGCCATCCCGCTCCCGCTCTATCCGGGGCCAGGGCCGCGTGAACGCGACTTTTCAGACCTTCGACGACGAGACGCGCCCGGCGCAGGGCACCGAGCGCGTTCCGCTGCTGAGGGCGGAGCTCGCGCGGCGAGGCCTCGACGGCTTCGTGGTGCCCCGCGCCGACGAGCATCAGTCCGAATACGTGCCCGCGAACGCGGAGCGGCTGCGCTGGCTCACGGGCTTCACGGGGTCGGCCGGGACCGCGGTCGTGCTCGCGGACAGGGCCGCGCTGGTCGTGGATGGGCGCTACACGCTGCAGGCCGCCGCCCAGGTCGACACGGCGCTCCTCACGATCGTGCCGCTCGCCGAGACCTCGGTCGAGGCCTGGATCGAGGCGAGCCTGCCCGCCGGGGCGAAGCTCGGCTACGATCCGTGGCTTCACACGGCCGGCGCCGTCGAGAAGCTCGCACGCGCCGTCGAGCGCGCGGGCGGCACGCTGGTCGCGCTCGACGCCAACCCTGTCGACGCCGTGTGGCCGGACCGCCCGGCCTCGCCGAATGCGCCCGTCACGCTACGCTCCGACGAGGTCTCGGGCGAGAGCGTGGCCGCCAAGCTCGCGCGGATCGTCGCCAAGCTCGCGGAGAGCCGTGTCGATGCGCTCCTCGTCTCGGACCCCCAAAACCTCGCCTGGGCGTTCAACCTGCGCGGCGGGGACGTCGCGCACACCCCGCTGGCGCTGGGCTACGCGCTGATCCCGGCCGAGGGGCGGCCGACGCTGTTCCTCGATCCCGCCAAGGTCACGAACGAGGCGGGCGACGTGCTGGGCGCTATCGCCGACCTCGCGAGCCCCGACGCGCTCGGCCCCGCGCTCGACCGTCTCGGCCGCGAGGACCGCAAGGTCCGGCTCGATTCCGCGACCGCCGCCTCGGCGCTCGCGGCCCGCTGCAAGAACGTCGATCCCGGTGCGGACCCGATCACGCCCCTGAAGGCGGTGAAGAACGCGGCCGAGATCGCCGGGACCCGCGCGGCGCATTTGCGCGACGGCGCGGCGGTGACGCGCCATCTCGCCTGGCTGCACGCCCATGCGGAGCGCGGCGACGTCACCGAGATCGCGGCCGTCGAGGCGCTGGAGCGCTTCCGCCGCGAGACCGGCGCGCTGAAGGACGTGTCCTTCCCGACGATCTCCGGCTCGGGGCCGAACGGCGCGATCGTGCATTACCGGGTGACGCGGGGGACGGACCGGGCGCTTCGACCGGGCGAGCTGTTCCTGGTCGATTCCGGCGCGCAATACGAGGACGGCACGACCGACGTCACCCGCACGGTCGCGGTGGGCCCGCCCACCGACGAGATGCGAGACCGCTACACCCGCGTGCTGCGCGGCCATATCGCGGTCGCGACGGCGATCTTCCCGAAGGGCACGTCCGGCGCGCAGATCGACGGCTTCGCGCGTCGCCCGCTCTGGGAGGCGGGGCTCGATTTCGACCACGGCACCGGCCACGGCGTCGGCGTGTACCTCTCCGTCCACGAAGGGCCGCAGCGCATCTCCAAGCTCGGCCACACGGCGCTCGAGGCGGGCATGATCCTCTCGAACGAGCCCGGCTACTACAAGACCGGGGAATACGGCATCCGCATCGAGAACCTGATCCTGGTCGCGCCGCACGATGTGCCCGGCGGCGAGCGCGCGATGCTCGGCTTCGAGACCCTGACGCTCGCGCCCTTCGACCGGGCGCTGATCGAGCCGCGCCTCCTCGCGCCGGGCGAGATCGCCTGGCTCGACGCCTACCACGCCCGGGTTGCCCGGGAGATCGCGCCGCTCGTGCAGGAGGATGTCCGGGGCTGGCTGGAGAACGCGACGCGCCCGCTCGTGTGATCGTGCTTCGAGACGCATCCCTTCGGGCTGCTCCTCAGCATGACGACGTCGGAGGCTCTCACATGCGTCATGCTGAGGAGAGGGCGTCAGCCCTCGTCTCGAAGCACGCACCCCGTTCGTTCGCGCACGATCAGGCCGCGCGGCGCGCCTTCTCGGCGGGCAGCACCGCGTCGAGCCCGAGCGCCTCGACGACCACGCGCAGCTTCTCGACGTCGTAGTGGTTCTCGGACGCGAGGTTCGTGACGTCGCCGTCGAGCAGCGCCGTCACGTGCTTGCAGCGGCTGCCGAACCGGCCCGCCATGCAGTCGCAGCGCAGCCGGAAGGCCGCGCCCGAGAAGCTGCCGCGCACCTCGTAGCGCGCGCCCGACGAGCCCGCGACCGCGAAGACGAGCGGGTCCCGTCCCGGACGGGGCAGGGGTGCCGCCAGCCGCGAGGTCTCGACCGGCCGCGTCCAGCCCGCGCTGGAGCGGCGCAGCAGCGCGAGCCGGTCCGCCAGGACCGAGATGCGGTTCGTGCCGTGGTCGAGAGCCGCCGCGAGCGCGACCCTAGCGCACGCGTAGGCGTCGTGCTCGGCGTGGTGGTGCCGGAACGCGAGGCCGATCCGCGCCGCCATCGCGGCGAGCCCGAAGGAGGGCTCGGCCGGCCAAGCGCGCCGGGCGATGTCGCGCGTGCAGAGATAGGCGAGATCGGGGACCGGCCGCCCGTAGCGCGCGAGCGTGGCGCAGATGACCCCGATGTCGAAGGGCGCGTTGTGCGCGAGGATGAGCGTGCCGGTGAGGTCCGGCCAGAACTCGTCCATGACCGCCGGGAAGTCCGGCTCGCCTTCGACGTCGACCGGGTGGATGCCGTGGACGCGGATGTTGCCGGGCGCGAAGCGCATCTCGGGCGGGCGGATCAGCCGGTAGGCGCGGCGCGTGACAGCGCCGTCCTCGATCCACGCGAGCCCGACCGCGCAGGGACTCGCGCGCTGCTCGTTCGCCGTCTCGAAATCGATCGCGATCGCCCGCAAACCCGCCCCGCTCGCTTGCCGCCCGAATCAGACGAGGATACGCGAGGCGGGCAGGTCCGCGACAGGGTCGGACCAGGTGCGATCTTGAGCCGAGGGCCGAAGCGGAACACTCTCGCGAGCGGGGAGACGCTCACATCCGAACGCCTCGTCAGTTCCTTTCCGTCGCTGACACATCGAAGAGCTGACATGGCCTGGACCGGCGAGTTGCACGGCGTCTTCCCCTATCTCGTCTCGCCGCTGGACGCGGCCGGCCGGGTCGACCGGACCGTTCTGACGCGCCTCGTCGACCACCTCGTCGATTGCGGCGTGCACGGGCTGACGCCGCTCGGCAGCACGGGCGAGTTCGCCTATCTCGGGCACGCGCACCGCCTCGAGATCGTCGAGACGGTGGTGGCGGCTGCGCGCGGCCGGGTGCCGGTCCTGGCGGGGGTCGCCGCCACCGCGACGCGAGATGCGGTCGCCCTCGCGCGCGACGTCATGGCGCTGGGCGCGGACGGCGTGCTCGCCGTCCTGGAGGCGTACTTCCCGATCCCCGACGCGGGCGTCGAGGCCTATTTCCGGGCGATCGCGGAGGCGGTCGAGGGGCCGGTCGTCCTCTACACGAACCCGCAGTTCCAGCG
The DNA here is from genome assembly GCA_964250725.1 of uncultured Enterovirga sp. Classification (GTDB taxonomy): domain Bacteria; phylum Pseudomonadota; class Alphaproteobacteria; order Rhizobiales; family Beijerinckiaceae; genus Enterovirga. The sequence goes on from CAXUHE010000106.1 coordinate 3,701, forward strand.
CTCCGACCTGTCGATCCCGGTCCTGCGCCGGCTGTGCGAGGTCGAGAACATCCGCTACATCAAGGACGCGTCGACGAATACCGGGCGGCTCCTCTCGATCATGAACGAGACGGAGGGCCGCATGAAGGTCTTTGCGGCATCCGCCCACATCCCGGCCTGCGTCATGCTGATCGGCGGGGTCGGCTGGATGGCGGGGCCGGCCTGCGTGATCCCGCGGGAGAGCGTGCGCCTCTACGACCTCGCGCGGGCGGGCGACTGGGCCGGCGCGATGGCCTTGCAGCGCGAGCTCTGGGCCATGAACCAGGCCTTCGCGAAATACTCGCTCGCGGCCTGCATCAAGGGCGCGCTGGAGCTGCAGGGCTTCCCGGTCGGGCCGCCGCTCGCCCCGCAGGCGCCGCTCGGCGAGGCGGGCCGCGAGGAGATCCGCCTCATCCTGGCCGGCATCAGCCGACTGGACGGCATCGGCCGGGCCTGAACCGCGACTGGCCGGGCTTTCGCCGCAATCGGGCCGGATGACGCGAGCCCCGATCCGGACCATACCCGACACCATGAGCGACACGCGCCTTCTCCTGCTGACCCCGCTCCTCGGCGAGGTCGAGCCCTTCGCGGCCCGGCTCGGCGAGGCGCTGGCCGGCGGCGACGTCGCGGCCGTGCTCGTGCGGCTGGAGGCGGCGGACGAGCGCACGCTCGTCAAGCGCGTGAAGGGTCTGGTCCCGCTGGCGGAGCGCGGGAGCGCGGCGCTCGTGCTGGCCGTGCCGGGCATGGCGTCTTCCGGCATCCTCGATCTCGCGACCGTGGCGATCCGGGGCGGGGCCGACGGAATCCACACCGAGGACCTCGCCATGCTGGAACGCCTGCGCGAGACGCTGACGCAGGAGCGCATCCTCGGGGTCGGCAACGTGCGTGCGCGCCACGACGCGATGACCGCCGGGGAGGCGGGTGTCGACTATCTCATGTTCGGCGAGCCCCGTCCGGACGGCTACGTGCCCGACCGCGAGGCGACGCTGGAGCGCGCGGCCTGGTGGGCGGACATCTTCGAGCCGCCCTGCGCGGCCTACGCGTCGGCACTGACCGAGGTCGCCGAGACCGCCCGCACCGGCGTCGATTTCGTGGCGCTCGGCGACGCGGTCTGGGCGCATCCGGACGGCCCGGCGGCCGCGATCCGCGTCGCGCTCGCGGCCACCCGGATGACGGAGCCGGTCGCGTGAACCTGCGCCGTCTTGCCCTTCTCGCGACTCTCGCGCTCACGCCGATCGCGGCGCAGGCCGAGGTCATGCCGACCGGCCGCGCGACGACGCGCGTCGTGCCTCCCCCGACCGTGCCCGTGCCGGCGAACGCGGACCTCGCCTACGGGGCCTACCAGCGCGGGCTCTACGTGACGGCATTCCGCGAGGCGACCGCGCGGCTCGACCGCGACAAGTCCGACGCGGCCGCCATGACGCTGATCGGCGAGCTGTTCAACCAGGGGCTCGGCGTCAAGCAGGATGCGCGCGAGGCCGCCGAGTGGTACCGGCTCGCCGCGAAACAGGGCGACGCGCACGCGATGGCGTCCCTCGGCCTGATGGCGGTCGACGGGCGCGGCGTTCCGAAGGACCCGGCGGCCGGCCGCGACTGGCTGGAGAAGGCGGCCGCCAAGGGCGAGGCGAGCGCCGCCTACAATCTCGCGCTGATTCTCCTCAGCGGCGGCGGAGAGCCTGCGATCGACCGCGCGGCGTCGCTCCTTCGGCTCGCGGCCTCGGCCGAGATCGGCGACGCACAGCACGATCTCGGCGTCCTCTACGCGCGCGGGCAGGGTGTCGCGAAGGATCCCGAGGAGGCGGTGCGGTGGTACGCCCGCGCGGCGCGCAACGGCTCCATCGCCGGCGAGGTGGAATACGCGATCGCGCTCTTCAACGGCGACGGCGTGGCGAAGAGCGAGCCGATCGCGGCACGCTATTTCCGCCGTGCCGCGATCCGCGGCAACGCCATCGCGCAGAACCGGCTCGCTCGCCTCTACGCGACCGGGCGCGGGGTACCGCGCAACCTGACCGAGGCCGCGGCCTGGCACCTCGTGGCGGCCGGCCAGGGCCTCCCGGATGCCTGGCTCGACGGCGCGCTCCGCGACCTCTCCGGCCAGGACCGCACGCGCGCCGAGCAGCTTGCGGCCGACCGGGCGGGCACGCTCTGAGAGATCGTGGGAGTTCGCGAAACCCACCCTCGTCATGCTGAGGAGCGGCCCCAGGCCGCGTCTCGACGCACGCGCGACCGTCGTGCGTCCTTCGAGACGCCCGCTCACCGGCTTTGCCGGCGCGCGGGCTCCTCAGGATGACGTAGGTTCAGGGAGGCACGAGATTTCCAGGCAGTCTGCGAAGTCGACAACGGTGGGGCACGCCGCGTTTGCCGGAATATTGGTCGCCTGCCTTCTCGTCTTCACTGCCATTCCCGCCAGCGCCGCCGACCCGGCCGGGATCGAGCGTCGCGTCGAGGACATCCTCGGGCGCATGACGCTGGAGGAGCGTATAGGGCAGCTCGATCTCGTGCCGAACGGTCCCGATTTCCGGCGCGAGGCCGTCCGCGAGGGCAGGGTCGGCGGCGTGCTCGCCTTCACGGGCGCGCGCGACATCGCGGCCGTGCAGGAGGTGGCGCGAGGCTCCCGCCTGGGCGTGCCGCTCCTCGTCGGTCTCGATGTCCTGCACGGGCTGCGCACCATGTTCCCCGTGCCGCTGGCCGAGGCCGCGAGCTTCGATCCGGCGCTGGCGCGCGAGGTCGCGGAGAGCGCCGCCCGCGAGGCCGCCGCGGTCGGCGTCAACTGGACCTTCGCCCCCATGGCGGATCTCGCGCGCGACCCGCGCTGGGGCCGGATGGTCGAGGGGTTCGGCGAGGACCCGTGGCTCGGGCGGGTGTTCACGCGGGCGCGGGTGGAGGGGTTCCGGGCGGGCGGGATCGGCGTCACGCTGAAGCATTTCGCAGGCTACGGGGCGGCGACCGGCGGGCGGGACTACGACGCGGCCGCCATCGGGGCGGCCGACCTCGCGGACAGCTACCTGCCGCCGTTCCGGGCCGGGATCGCGGCAGGGGCCGAGAGCGTGATGAGCGCCTTCCACACGCTGAACGGCGTGCCCGCGACCGCGAATGCCGGGCTCCTCACGGAGACTTTGCGCCACCGCTGGGGCTTTGACGGGCTCGTCGTGTCGGATTGGCTCGCGATCGCGCAGCTCCAGGAGCACGGCGTCGCGGGCAGCCCCGCGGAGGCCGCCCGCAAGGCCCTCCTCGCGGGCGTCGACATGGACATGGCGAGCGGGCTCTACGCGAAACATCTGCCGGGCGAGATCGCGGCCGGCCGTGTACCCGAGGCCGCGGTGACGCAGGCCGCGCGGCGCGTGCTGCGCACCAAGCTGCGCCTCGGCCTGTTCGACCGTCCCGCCCCGGTCGACCCGCCGGGCGACACGCCCGCTCCCACGGAGGCGTCGCGTGCGCTGGCTCGTCGTGCGGCCATCCGGTCGATCGTGCTCCTGCGCAACGCGGGCGTGCTGCCCCTCGCGCCGGGGCGGCGCGTCGCGCTCGTCGGCGGGATGGCCGGCAACCCGCGGGACCAGATCGGCCCGCACGGCGCGCTGGTGCGCTGGGAGGACGGGGTGTCGATCCTCGACGGGTTGCGGCCACGGGTGGAGGCGGCCGGCGGCACGCTCGCCTACGCGCCCGGCTGCGACGCCGCTTGCGGGACGGCCGACGGGTTCGACGCGGCGGTCGCGGCGGCGCGCGAGGCGGAGGCCGTGGTGGCGGTGATGGGCGAGCCGGTCGAGATGACCGGGGAGGCGGGCTCGCGCGCCCACCTGACGCTGCCCGGCCGCCAAGCCGAGCTCCTCGACCGCCTCGTCGGGACGGGCAAGCCCGTCGTGCTGGTGCTGCTCGCGAGCCGGCCGATCGAGCTCGGAGTGGTGGTCGACCGGCTGGCCGGCCTGATGATGGCGTGGTTCCCGGGCACGGAGGGCGGCAACGCGGTGGCGGACCTCCTCGTCGGCGACGCCTCGCCCTGCGCCAAGCTGCCGATCACTTGGCCGCGCGCGGTCGGACAGGTGCCCTTGACCTACGACCACCTGCCCTCCGGACGTCCGCCGGACGCGAAGAACCCGTTCACCCTGCGCTACGTCGACGAGCCGCTGACACCGCTCTACCCGTTCGGGTTCGGGCTCTCCTACACGACCTTCGCGCTCTCGGGCCTCGCGGTCGCGACCCCGCGCGTCGCGCCGGACGGCACGGTCGAGGTCGGGGCGCGGCTCGCCAATACGGGCGCGCGGGCCGGGCGCGAGGTGGTCCAGCTCTACATCCGCCAGCCCGTCGCGTCCGTCAGCCGGCCCGTTCGGCAGCTGGAGGCGTTCGAGGCGGTCGCGCTGGAGGCCGGCGAGTCGCGGATCGTCGCCCTGCGTGTACCCGTCGCGGAACTCGGCTTCACCCACCCGGACGGGTACCACGCGGTCGAGCCCGGACCGTTCCAGGTCTTCGTCGCGACGTCGTCCGAGGGCGGGCTGGAGGGTTCGTTCGAGGTGACGCCGTGATGTGTCGCGGCATCGCGAACTCCACCTTCGTCATGCTGAGAAGCGGCCGCAGGCCGCGTCTCGAAGCACGCAGAGCCGTCGTGCGTCCTTCGAGACGCCCGCTCCCGGCTTTGCCGGCGCGCGGGCTCCTCAGGATGACGAAGGTAGAGGAGCCGAGTATTCGGAACGGACTCCGGGTTAAAGCTGCACCAGCACGAACAGCCCGAACCCCAGGATGATCATGCCGGCGCTCGCGACCTTCGCGACGAAGATCGGCACCTGGTCGCGCGCGAGGTCCGCACGATGACCGGCGCGTTCCGCGCGCGACATGCGGTCCTGCACGCCGAGCCGGTTGCTGTACGAGTTCATCCGGGTCGGGCCGATCGGCCAACCCTGTTCGAGGTCGACATTGACCGCCACGACGCCCGTCAGGAGGCCGAGGACCCCGATCCCCAGGAAGCCGAGAAAGTGGAACGCCGCGTAGACCACGCCCGCGACGGCGGACACGATGATCGGCAGGAGCACCCAATCGACCCTGGTCATCCTGTAGCGCATCGCTCTCCTCGCTGCCGCCCGCGTAAGACCTTGGTCGAAACGGGCCCGGCTTCGCCTGTCTCCACCTTGACACGGACCCGGCGCGATTGTCCCTCCAGATCCATAACAGAACCGGAGGAACGTCCATGACATCACGCCTACTCGCCGCCGCGGCGGGCGCCGCCCTCGCGCTCGCGCCGGCTCTCGCCCAGGCGCAGGTCTCCGACGGGGTCGTCAAGATCGGCATCCTGAACGACCAGTCGGGCGTCTACGCGGATTTCGGCGGCAAGGGCTCCGTCGAGGCGGCCCGCATGGCGGTCGAGGATTTCGGCGGCAAGGTGCTGGGCGCACCGATCGAGATCGTCAACGCCGACCACCAGAACAAGCCGGACATCGCCTCCTCGATCGCGCGGCAATGGTACGACGTCGACCATGTCGACACCATCATGGAGCTCACGACCTCGTCCGTGGGCCTGGCGATCCAGCAGCTCTCCGGCGACAAGAAGAAGATCACGATCAACACGGGCGCAGCGACCTCCGACCTCACCGGCAAGGCCTGCACGCCCTACGGCTTCCACTGGGCCTACGACACGCACGCGCTCGCGGTCGGCACGGGCGGCTCGCTCGTGGATCAGGGGGGCGACACGTGGTTCTTCCTCACGGCCGACTACGCCTTCGGCTACTCGCTCGAGGACGAGGTCACGAAGGTCGTGACCTCCAAGAGCGGCAAGATCGTGGGCTCGGTCCGCCACCCGCTGGCGACGAGCGACTTCTCGTCCTTCCTGCTCCAGGCGCAGGGGTCGAAGGCGAAGATCATCGGGCTCGCGAATGCCGGGCTCGACACCTCGAACTCCATCAAGGCCGCGTCCGAGTTCGGCATCGTGCAGGGCGGGCAGCGCCTCGCGGCGCTCCTCTTCACGCTGGCAGAGGTGCACGGGCTGGGGCTCCAGGCCGCGCAGGGGCTGGCGCTGACCGAGGGCTGGTACTGGGACCAGAACGACGCGAACCGCGCCTTCGCGAAGCGCTACATGGCGCGCGTCGGGCGGATGCCGAACACGATCCAGGTCGGCACCTACTCGGCCGTCACGCAGTACCTGAAGGCCGTTCAGGCGGTCGGGACCGACGCCACCGATGCGGTCGCGAAGAAGCTGCACGAGCTGCCGGTCGACGACGCCTTCACCAAGGGCGGCAAGGTGCTGGCGAACGGCATGATGGTCCACGACATGTACCTGTTCCAGGTGAAGGCGCCGGGCGAGTCGAAGGCGCCCTGGGACTACTACAAGCAGCTCGCCGTGATCCCGGGCGAGAAGGCCTACGCGACGCTGGCCGAGAGCGGCTGCAAGGTCACGCCGTGAGCGGCACGGATCGCATCACGGCGTGAGGCCGGGTCTCGGCTGGCTCCTCCGGCTGCGCCGTCCGGCCTGGGACAAGCTGCCCTGCGGGATCGCCGGGCTCGACGATCTCGCGATCCCGGTCGAAAGCTGGGACGCGCTCTGCCGCCCCGGCCGCGAGATCGCGTTCCTCGAGCTGGCTGCCCGCTCCGCGCTGACGCTGAGGCCGGCCTTCACGCTGGGCGAGGGCGGCGCGTTCCCGCGCGAACCCCAGGTCGTGCCGCCGTCCCGCGTCTACCGCCTGACGGGCGGCACGCGGATCTTCGGGAAGGGCCTGCTGCTCTCGGGCGACACGCTCGTGACCCTCGACCCGCTCGCCTTCCAGGAGCTCGGCCGGCTCGACTACCCGGCGAACGCGCTCTCCTTCCGGCACGACGGCGACCGGGGCACGGCCACGGTCCCGCGCGTGGTGCGCGAGGTCGAGGGTCCGTGTCTCCTCCTCGCGCAGGGCGGCGAGCAGGTCTGGGGCCACTGGCTCGTCGACATCCTGCCGCGGCTGGCACTCGGGCTCGCGCTGCCCGTCGCGGCGCGCATCATCCTCGATTCGGACGCCCCGCCCTGGGCCAAGCCGCTGCTGCGCCGCATGGGCGTCGATCCGCGCCGCGTCGTGTGGCACGACAAGGTGCGCGAGACGCTCCTCGTGCGCGACCTCTACGTGCCGACCTTCCTGCGGCTCGGCCACGCGATGTCGCCGCTGGCGAATCTCGCCTGGAACCGGCTGGGCCTGCCCTCGTACAGGCCCGCGACCGGGAAGCTCTTCGTCAGCCGGACCGGGCTGAAGGGCGGCTCCGCCATGGCGAACGCCGCCGAGGTGGAGGGCGCTGCGGGCGCGCGCGGCTACACGGTGGTGCGGCCCGAGCGCCTCGGCCTCGCGCGTCAGATCCGCCTGTTCGCCGAGGCCGCGATCGTGGTCGGCGAGTTCGGCTCCGCCATGCACGACACCGTCTTCGGGCCGGCCGGCCAGCGGGTCGCCGTGCTGCAATCGGCCGCGTATCCCTACTTCATCCAGGCCGGCATCGGGGCCGTGCGGGCTCAGCCGACCGGCTTCGCGTTCGGGCCGTCCACCGACGGCGCACGGGGGTTCTCGCTGCCCTTGGGCCTGCTTCACGAGACGCTCGATCGGCTGGATGCCGGCAGCCTCTAAAAGGCGCATCGACGCCAGGAACCCCGCCCCGGACCCCGTGTTGTCCAGCACCGCCATCCTGGCGGCCCAGACGTGACGGAGTTCGACCATGGCCGACGCTTCCCAGATTCGCGAACATATGGAGGTCGTGGGCTCGGATGGCGGTCACGTGGGCACGGTCGATCACGTCGACGGCGCGCGCATGAAGCTCACCCGCACGGACGTGGCGGCGGGCGGCGAGCACCATTTCATCCACCTCGATTCCGTCGCTTCCGTGGACGACAAGGTCCGCCTGAACCGCACGACCGAGGAGGCGAAGGACGAGTGGGGCGTCGAGAAGATCGGCTGAGAAACTGTCTAAGACGTCGCGCTTGCCTGAACCTGCGTCATCCTGAGGAGCCCGCGAAGCGGGCGTCTCGAAGGACGCACAACGGCTCTGCGTGCTTCGAGACGCGACCTGCGGCCGCTCCTGAGCATGACGAAGGTGGAGTTTGCGATTCCCGAGCGGTCTCCGAGGACCTCTCGCTAAAATCCGGCTTCCGCAGATGGTATAGACTGCAGGATGTCGTCGTCCGCCTCCTTCGAGAGAACGTAGCGTTCATCGCGCCGTTCCGCCACGCTCCGATCTCAATGCAGCGATGATGTCGGGCACTTTGCGGGAGCTGACGCCGCCCTGCTCGCCCCTGACGAGGACTTCGACGATCGCTTCGCGCTAACCCGTATCCGTTTGATCACGACGGACGAGATCGCTCGGGTAACCGCCTACGCTCGCGTCATCGCCGCTCTCGACTTTGGCCTCGACCCAGTCTCGCACAGGATCCGGCAGGGACACGTTGATGACGGCCATCGGGCCTCCTCTCATCACCTCTTGGATCAGACGATACCCGTAACGTCGATCAGAGTTCAAATTCTGCGAGCCGCCGGGCTACCCCGGCAATCTCGCCCGCGTCGACATTCGCGAAGGCGAGCCGCAGGTAGTCGGACTGGCCCGGCCCGAAGGCGTCGCCGGGCAGCGTGACGATGCCGCGGCGGGTCGCGAGTGCCTCCGCGATCTCCCAGGAGGAGCGGCCGGGACAAGGATGGCGCAGGTAGGCGAAATAGGCGCCCTGGCTGTCGATCCGCCAGTCCGGCACCCCCGCGAAGGCGTCCCGGCAGGCCGCCCCGCGGCCATTCATGGTGACGCGGTTCCCGGCCCGCCAGTCGCGCAGGCCCTCGACGCCCCAGGCCAGCGCCGCCTGGCCGACGCGCGGGGCGCAGATCTGCAGGCAGTCGAGGATCTTGGTGATCTCCGCGATCATCGCCGGGCCGGCCACGATCGCCCCGGCCCGGAAGCCCGGCACGCAGTA
>CAXUHE010000107.1:0-12602 GCA_964250725.1 uncultured Enterovirga sp.
ACTCCTCGATCCGGCCGCTGATCGACTGGCTCGACTACAACGGCTACCGCGTCGTGACGAAGCCCGCCAAGGAGTTCACGGACGCGGCCGGGCGGCGGCGCATCAAGGGCAACATGGATATCGAGCTCGCGATCGACGCGCTCGAACTCGCGCCGCATCTCGACCAGATGGTCCTGTTCTCGGGCGACGGCGACTTCCGCTCCCTCGTCGAGGCGGTGCAGCGCAAGGGCGTGCGCGTCACCGTGGTGTCGACCGTCCAGAGCCGCCCGCCCATGATCGCGGACGAGCTGCGCCGGCAATGCGACGAGTTCATCGACCTCGCGGCCCTCGCGGGCCGGATCGGGCGCGACGCCTCCGAGCGGCCCGATCGCGGGGAGCGCCCCGACCGGCCGGAGCGCTTCCGGCCGATGCCCGCACCCGCGCTGGAGCAGCGCTACGGCATCCGCCCCGGCGACGAGGATGCGGGCGCGTAGAGCGCTATCCAGGCAGCCGTTTGTCGCTCCCTTGAACCTTCGTCGTGCTGAGGAGCCCGCGCGCCGGCAAAGCCGGTGAGCGGGCGTCTCGAAGCAGGCACGACGGTCGTGCGTGCTTCGAGACGCGTCCTGCGGCCGCTCCTCAGCATGACGAAGGTGGGTCTTGCGATGTCCAGACGGTCTCTCGGAACCGTTGAAGCTTCCACCTCATCCCCGGATCAGGTGGAGGACGCACGATCCGGACAGCCCCTGAGGAGTTCCGAGATCACGCGTCGAGCTGCTCCTCGTCGCAGATGACGTGGGAGACGCGCGCCCCCTCGCGCTGCACGTCGAGCGCGCCGACCCGCGCCGGGGCCGCGCCGCCCTCTGCATGGCGCATGAAGGTGCGCATCACGTGCGCGACGCCTGCCTCGTTGATGGTGCGCATGTCCTCCGCGAGATAGCGGGCGGCGTTCGAGGGCGCGGTGACGATCTCGTAGGACGGGAAGTAGAACACGTCCGGCAGCGCGCGCGAGAGCTCGTCCGCCACGACCCGGAGCGCCGCCTTGCTGAAGGTGTTCGAGACGAGCACGTGGCGCGGCTCGTAGGTCGCGATGATCGCGACCGGCGAGACGGTGAGCACGATCCGGGCGGCCGGATTGACCTCGCGGATGAGCCCGATCGCCCGCACCATGTCCTCGCGCATGTCGCCGACGGTCGCGTTCACGAAGGCGTGACGCGCGGGGTCGAAGCTCCCGCCCGCGGCGCCCGGCGGCAGCGGCAGCGCCGAGCCGTCCTCCAGGTTGCGCCATCCCTCCGTCAGACCCAGCGTGAAGACCAGGACGTCGAGGGTCGCGATCATCTCGCGCACGTGGCCGAGATGGATCGCGCGCTCGCTCTCGACCTCGTCGGGGGTCGCGAACCCGTCCGGGGTCGCGCCCGGCCGCAGCGGGTCGGCGAAGCGCCCGTCCTCGCGGTCCCACGCCTCGATCGTCGGGTGGAACAGGCCGAGCGCGCGCTCGACGAGCTGGAGGAATTGGCGCGTCGTGTAGACGTTGCCGTAGCGCGCCGAGAGGCCCTCCTCGTTCGGCTCGACGCAGAGGAACTCGAACCCGCCCCTCTGGAGCGCGCGCGAGACGTGCTGCGCGAAGCAGCTCCCGGCGGTCGCCACGCGGTCGCTCCGCCGGATCTCGAACGAGCCGGGCAGGAGCGGGTCCAGCGCGAAGGGCGGGACCGCCGCGACCGACTTGCGCCAGAAGCGCTCCGGCGGCAGCGACTTGTAGGGGTGGGTCGACATGGGCGAAACGTCTCCGGGCGACCATCGCGGCCGGCTCGTCCGGCGTAACCTACCGTCCCGGCGCGGGGCCGGCCAGTGTCATGCGCTGACCGGACGCGTCTTCGCGATCTCCGCGTTGCGCAGGATGAAGCGCTGGAGCTTGCCGCTCGGCGTCTTCGGCAGGTCGGGCACGAACTCGACCTCGCGCGGATAGGCGTGGGCGGAGAGGCGCCGGCGCACGTGATCCTGGAGTTCCTCGGCCAGAGCCGGGCCGGGCGCGAAGCCGGGCTTCAGCACCACGAACGCCTTCACGATCTCGGTGCGCTCGGGGTCCGGCTTGCCGATGACCGCGCTCTCGACGACCGAGGGATGCTCGATCAGCGCGCTCTCCACGTCGAAGGGGCCGATGCGGTAGCCGGCCGAGGTGATGATGTCGTCCTGGCGGCCGACGAAGCTGATCGAACCGTCCTCGTTCAGCTCGACCGTGTCGCCGCTGAGGTAGTAGTCGCCCTGGAAGGACGCGGTCTCGCGCTCGTCGTAGCCCTGGAACCAGAAGAGCGGCGAGCGCGTCCGGTCCACCGACAGGATGCCGGGCGTGCCCACGCCCAGCTCGCGCCCGTCCTCGCCCAGGACCACGACCCGGTGGCCGGGCACCGCGTAGCCGGCGCTTCCCTGTCGCACGTGATGGGAGAGCGCGTGATGATTGCAGAGCACCATCCCCATCTCGGTCTGCCCGTAATGGTCGTGGATCGTGACGTCGAGGTGCTCCCGGAACCAGCGGATGACCTCCTGGTTCAGTGGCTCGCCCGCGCTGCTGACGACGCGCAGCCGACCCTTCACGGCGCGCGCCGCCTCCGGGCCGGCGGCGATCATCAGCCGGTAGGCCGTCGGCGCGCCCGCGAGGTTGGTGATGCCGAGCTTCCCGATCGTCGCGTAGGTGCTCTCCACCGTGAACGGGCCGTCGTAGAAGGTCGTGGCGATCCCCGTCGCGAGCGGCCCGGTGACCGCGTAGTAGAGCCCGTAGGCCCAGCCCGGATCGGCGATGTTCCAGAACCGGTCGGCCGGCTCCAGGCCGACGGCGTCGCGCATATACGCGACGAACGCCGCGATGGCCTTGAGCGGCACCGCGACGGGCTTCGACGGCCCGGTCGTGCCGGAGGTGAACATCATCAGGAAGGAATCGTCCGCCCGGCGCATCACGGGCGCGAATTCGCTTGGCATACGGGCGATTTCGCCCGCGAAGTCGCGGTCCGCGAGGCCTGCCGACTTCGCCCCGACGACGATCGCGGGCGGCGCGCCCGGCACCTCGTCGAGCTTCGGCCGGTTCGCGACGTCGGTCACGACGAGCCGCGTCCGGGCCGTCTCGATGCGGTGCTCGATCGCCTTGGGGCCGAAGGCCGTGAAGAGAGGCTGGTAGACGGCGCCCGCCCGCCACGTGCCGAGGATCGTGACGAGGAGCTCGGGGATGCGCGGCAGGAGCCCCGCGACCCGGTCCCCCGGCCCGATGCCCGCCTCCGCCAGAAGGCCCGCGAAGCGCGCGGAGGCGTCCCGCAGCTCGGCGAAGGTCATCGTCCGGCCCGATCCGTCCCGGCTCTCCCACCGCAGCGCCACGGCCCCGCCCCCGGCGTGGCGGTCGCAGCATTCGACGCAGGCGTTCACCGCGTCCGGCGTGCCCGAGAGCACCGCCCAGGCGATGCCTGCGTCGAACTCGGCCGAGGCCTGCTCGTGATCCCTCATGATCCTCTCCGCCTTGCCTCGAGCGCGGCCAGGCTTTGCGAGCAGCCATGCCCTGAGAGGCGGTTTCTACGACTTTGTACCCAAAGCCACCCTCGACTTTGGTCGCTACGGTTCGCCCGATAAGCCGCGCCAAGCGGACAGGACAGGGGGAAACGAGCATGACCAGAACCGGGCGGATCTTGCGGGCCGCGCTGCTCGCCATGGCGGCGGCTTCGCCCGGAGCGGCGCTGGCGCAGTTCTCCGGGTCGTCCGTCAAGGTCGGCGTGCTGACCGACCTCACGTCGATCTACTCGGACATCGCGGGCAAGGGCTCGGTGGTGGCGGCGCGCCTCGCCATCTCGGACATGGGCGGCAAGGTCGGGAGCGTCCCGGTCGAGCTCGTCACGGCCGACCACCTCGCCAAGGTCGATGTCGGCTCCTCCCTCGCCCGCAGGATGTACGATGCCGACGGCGTCGACGTGCTGGTCGACATCTCGAACTCCGCCGTCAGCCTCGCGGTGCAGGAGGTCGCGCGCAACGCCGGCAAGGCCGTGCTCCATGTCGGGTCCGCCCACGCGGACCTCTACGGCAAGTCCTGCTCGCCGACCGGCGTCCTCTGGCTCTACGATACCTACGCGCTGGCCCAGGGGCTCGCGAAGGCGATCGTCGCCGAGGGCGGCGACACCTGGTTCTTCGTGACCGCCGACTATGCGTTCGGCAACTCGATGCAGGCCGAGGTGACGAACGTCGTGAACGCGGCCGGCGGCAAGGTCGTGGGCAGCGTGCGCCACCCCGTCGGCACGGCCGACCAGTCGTCCTTCCTGCTCCAGGCGCAGTCCTCCAAGGCCAAGGTGATCGGTTTCGCGAATGTCGGGGCGGATACCGCGAACTCGATCAAGCAGGCCGGCGAGTTCGGCATCGCGAGCGGCGGACAGCGCCTCGCCGCGCTGATCTTCTACGACCAGACCGCGAAGGCGATCGGGCCGCAGCTCGCGCAGGGCCTGCAGTTCCTCACAGGCTATTACTGGGACCGCGACGAGGCGAGCCGCGCCTTCGCGAAGCGCTTCGCGGCCGAGATGGACGGCGCCATGCCGTCCCACATCCATGCGGGCGTCTACAGCGCGACCCGCCACTACCTGCGCGCCGTCGCGAAGGCCGGCACCGATGACGGCAAGGCGGTGGTGGCCGCCATGAAGACGATCCCGGTCGACGACTTCTACGCCGAGGGCGCGACCGTCAGGTCCGACGGGCGCCTGATGAAGGACCTGTTCCTCGCCGAGGTGAAGAAGCCCGCCGAGGTGAAGAGCCCGTGGGACCTGTTCAGGATCAAGAGCCGCGTGAAGGCGGCCGACATCGTCCGTCCGCTCGACGGGGGCGGATGCACGATGGCGTCGAACTGAGTCGGGCACCGTCGCGGAACTTGACCGGGGCAAGCTGACCGACGCCGGACATCTCGACGATCCGCCGCGCTTGCCGTACACGCCGCGCCGTGTGTCGAGATCACCCATGAGGTTCACAGACCGGCTCCTCGCCGGGCCATCGATCGCTCGGGCGCGCTGGCACGGCTGGAGACAGCGGGTCCGGGCCGGCGGCCCACGCCTCCTCCTCATCGGGAACTGCCAGGCCTCGGCGATCGCGTCCGCGGTGCGCCTCCTCCGGCCGGACGCGGATGTCATGTTCGTCTCGGCCTTCGGCATCGCGCGCAGCCATCCGCGCATGGAGGACCTCGTGCGCGTCGGCGCGGGTTTCGACGTCGTCTTCGCGACCGCCTTCGAGGCGCCGTTCCAGGACGGGGGCACGTTCGAGACGCTGCGCGCAGGCGTGAACCTCGTGCCGATCCCGACGGTCGTGTTCTCGGCCTTCCACCCGGACGCCATCTACGTGGGCGATCGTATCGGGGGCGGGGCGAGCCAGGACATCGTGTACGGGCCCATGGGGGGATACCACTCGGCACTGGCGCTCCACGGCTACCTCGAGGGCTTCACGGTGGAGGAGACCGAGCGGCTGTTCGGCCGCGAAACCTTCTCGCGGCTCGGCTATCTCGACGTCTGGCCCGACGCCGAGGCGGCTCTGCTGCGGCTCGGGCGCGACGCCGGCTACCCGCTGGACGGCGACATCGTGCGCTGGTCGCGGCGCGGATCCTTCATGCACGGCATCAACCATCCCAAGATGTTCGTGGCGAACGATCTCGCGCGCGGGCTCCTCGCCAAGGCCGGCCTCGTGCACGAGGTCTGCGACCTCGACAGCTATGTGGCGGACCCTTTCATCGCGGCCGGCACGTGGCCGATCTACCCCGACGTCGCGGCCTATTACGGCATCGCCGGGAGCTCGCTTTTCCTCAAGGCGCCCTCGCGCAAGACGGGACCGACCCGCACGATGACGCTGAGGGGGTTCCTCGCGGCAAGCTTCGCCTCCTACGCGCGCCGGCCGCGCGCGCGACTCGTCTCGCCCCGCATCGAGACCTGGCGGGAGACGGACTCGATCCGGGCGGACCTGCGGACGTTGGCGGGTCGATGAGACCGTCGGCATGAGCCCCGCGGCATGAGGCCCGCGCATGAGGCCCGCGGCATGAGGTCATCGTCATGAGACCCGCCGTCCACGCGCTCGCGGCGCGCCTGCGCGGGCTCCGGGAACCGCTGCGTGCCGGGTCGCCACGGATCGCGGTCGTGGGCAATTGCCAGGGCTCCGCGGTCGCGTCCGCCATGCGCCTGCTCCTGCCCGAGGCCGAGGTCACCTACGTGTCGGTCTACCGGATCGCCCAGCGCTATCCCCGGATGGCGGACCTCGTGCGGGACCTCGCCCGCCACGACCATGTCTTCGCGGGAGGCTTCTTCGCACCCTTCCGCGACGGCGGCGCTTTCGAGACCCTGCGCGCCGCGGTGCCGCTGATCCAGATCCCCACGATCGTGTTCTCGGCCTTCCAGCCCGACATCGTCTATGTGGGGCAGGCCGATGCCGTCGGGAGCGGCTTCCTGCGTTCGCCTATCGGCAACTACCACTCCGCCCTCGCGCTTTATGCATTCCGCCGGGGCTTCGACGTCGAGCGGACGCTCGCGCTGTTCCGGCCCGACATCTACGGGCTGCTCGGCTATTACGACCTGTGGGACGCGTCGGCCGCGACGCTGCTGCAACTCGGGCAGGATGCGGGCTACGACCTCACGCAGGATCTAGGGCGTTGGATGCGCCGCGGCCCGTTCATGCATCTGATCAATCATCCACGCATGTTCGTGGCGAACGACCTCGCGCGGGGGCTGCTGCGCAAGGCAGGTCTCGCCTTCGCGGATTGCGACCTCGACACCTACGCGGCCGACGAGATCGGGCGACTCGGCTCCTGGCCGGTCTATCCGCCCGTCGCCGAGCGCCTCGGGCTGTCCGGCTCCTACGCGTTCCTGGCGCCGGCAACCCGCCGCACCCCGCCCTCGACGCTCGGCCTCGCCCGGTTCGTGGCCGCGAGCCACGACGTCTATCGCACGAGACGACCGGCCGAACTCGCCTGCGAGCGCGTCGATACCATGCTGGCGCAGGATGAGGTCGGGGCCGCCCTGTCCGCCTGAACTATTGGCGGGCCCACATGATGCGGGCGATCCAGTCGATCTCCGCCACGGGCAGGACGCGGTCCGGATGGTCAGGGTTCAGCGAGACCAGCTCCACGATCTTCGCGTTGCGTCGCTTCAGCTCCTTCGCCATCACCTCGCCCGCGACCGTGCGCACCACCACGCGGTCACCGCGCCGGATCGAGGCCTGTCGCGACACGATGATGACGTCGCCGTCCCGGTAGAGGGGCCGCATCGAGTCTCCCTGTACCTCGAGCGCGAAGGCTCGCTCCCGGCTGAAATCGGGGAACTCGACCTCCTCCCAGCCGGGACCGCCCGTCGGCATGCCGTCGTCGTTGAACAACCGGCCTGCGCCCGCCTGCGCCATGCCGATCAGCGGGACAGTGGCGCGGTCCGGGGTCTCGGTCGGGTCGACGAGGCGCATGAACTCGTCGAGCCCCGCCCCGGTCGCCACCAGGATCTTCGAGATCGACTCGGTCGAGGGCCAGCGATCGCGGCCGTCCGGTCCTTGGCGCTTCGAGCGATTGAAGCTCGTCGCGTCGAGCCCGGACTTGCGGGCGAGACCCGAAGCCGATAGCCCGTAGCGCTCCGCGAGACGGTCGATCGCGGCCCAGATCCGTGCATGCGACAGCATGAGCTCACCAGAGACGGCCTAAGAACATCGGCCTAGCCTAGGAAATAATACGTTTTGCGAATCGCCGCAATGGTGGAACGACATTGAGTCTCGTCTACAAGATCTGCCCGGCATCGCTCTGGCGCGAGGCCGAGCGCGCGGGTCACTTCGAGGGCGCACCGGTCGACATCGCGGACGGGTTCATCCACTTCTCGACGGCCGCGCAGCTGGCAGAGACGGCGGCCCGGCACTTCGCCGCGCAGTCCGATCTCGTGCTCGTCAGCGTCGACGTCGATGCGCTCTCACCCGCCCTTCTCCGGTTCGAGCCGTCGCGCGGCGGCGACCTGTTTCCCCATCTCTATGGTCAGTTGCCCCTCTCGGCCGTCACACGGGTCGCGCCCCTGCGGCTCGGCGTGGATGGCCGCCACGCCTTTCCCGACCTGGCGCCCGCGAGGGCGGCGTTCGATCCGCAAGCCGAGGGCTGGACCCCGATGGTCGATCGCGGGTTCGTCGACCTCGTGGGACCGCTCTGGCTGCGACACGAGCCGGAGGGCACGGCCTGCGGGTTCCTCGCCGAGGCGCGACACCTCAACCGCGGCGGCATCGTGCATGGCGGCATGCTGATGACCTTCGCGGATCAGGCGATCGGTTTCGCGAGCATCGAGGCGGCGCCCGAGGGCCGTCGCGTCACGATCCAGCTCGACACGCAGTTCGTCGCAGCGGTTCGCGAGGGTGATTTCGTCGTGGCGCGGTGCCGGGTCGTGCGGCGGACCCGCTCGGTCATGTTCATGACCACGACACTCACGGTCGGGGACACCGTGGTGGTGACCGCGAACGGCATCTGGAAGCTCGGCGGGACGGCCCGCCCCAAGGTCTAGCGCCGATTGCTCAGCAGACGGGTCGCGAGCCAGATCGGGACGACGATCATCGCGCCCGCGAGGGCGTATCCGCCGAAGTCCCTGACGCGATCGAAACCGAGGCCGAACACGGCGCGGGTCGCGTCCACGAGCGTTTCGACGATGCCGCGCGGCGTCAGGCCGAACCCCGCCATGATCGCGCCGACGACCAGCGACAGGAAGGCGAGCTTGACGAGCGTTGCCAGCGGCGGGCCGCCGAGGAACCGTTCGATGCGTTGACCCATCATGGTCTCCGCCGCCTCATGAGCGGCCCGACAGGAGCGCGATATAGGTCTCGAGCGTGTCGACCACCATCTTCTCCAGCGAGAAATGCGCCTCGACATGGGCCCGCGCCCGTGTGGCGAGCGCCTCCCGGGAACTCGCGCCGAGCGACAGGGCCGCCTCGATCGCGTCCGCGAGGGCGTCCGCGTCTCCCGCCTTGACGCGCCAGCCCGTGCGGGCCGAGGCGGGCCGGTCGGGCGGCGCGAGGACCGTTTCCGGCACGGCGCCGAGGTCCGAGACCACCACCGGGGTGCCCATGGCTTGCGCCTCGACGGCGGAGCGTCCGAACGCCTCGGGCTCGGTCGAGGGCACCGTCACCACGGAGGCGGACAGGAAGGCCGCCGGCATGTCCTCGCAATGGCCGACCCGGCGCACGATGCCCGCGAGCCCGCGCTCCGCGATGAGACGGTCGAGTTCGCGCGTATAGGATTCGCGCCCCTGAGGATCGCCGGCCAACACGTAGGCGATGTCGGGCAGGCCGCGGTCACGGAGCTTCGCGGCCGCCTCGATCAGGACCTTCTGGCCTTTCCAGCCCGTCAGGCGGGCCGCCAGGAGCACGATGCGCTCGTGGGGCGCCACGCCCCAGTTCCGCCTGAGGCCGTCCACGCGGTGCGGCGCGACCGCGCCCGGTGCGTAGGCCTGGAGGTCGGTGCCGCGATGCACGATCCTCAGCCGTCCCTCGGCGGACGGGACCATCTGCCGGATGAGGTCTGCCGTATAGGCGGAGTTCGCGATGACGGCGTCGCCCCGCGCCATGACGGAATTGTAGAGCCGCTTCGCGGCCGATCGCCCGGCATAGCTGCCGTGATAGGTCGTGACGAGCGGGAGGCCGAGCGCGCGCGCCGCACCGAGCGCCACCCAGGCTGGCGCGCGGGAACGGGCATGTATGAGGCTCGCGCCCTCCTCA
The DNA here is from genome assembly GCA_964250725.1 of uncultured Enterovirga sp. GTDB lineage: Bacteria > Pseudomonadota > Alphaproteobacteria > Rhizobiales > Beijerinckiaceae > Enterovirga. The sequence continues at coordinate 9,697 of CAXUHE010000107.1, forward strand.
TGCGCGAGCCGCGCGAGGCGGCGCACGTTCACCAGCATGGCGAGCGGGTTCTTGGTTCGGGCCGGGAACGGCGCCCAGACGCCGCCATGCGCCTGCAACTCGCCGACGAGCCGGCCGCCCTCGCTCGCCACGACCGCGCGCGCGCCGACCTGCGTCAGGCCGGCCGCGATGTCGATCGTCGTGCGCTCCGCGCCGCCCGCATCGAGGTCCGGGATGACCTGGAGCACGGTCAGCCCGGCGAGCGGGTGTGCCTCGCCGCGCGGAAAGACGGGATTGGATCGCGACGCGCGGCTCACGGGTGTAGGAGGAGGTCTGGCGATGGCACGGCGGCACTGTCGCGGTCGCGGGTTGAGGTTGGGTTAACCATGGATCGCGAGGTCGAGGTCGGGACGGGGGATCAGGCGCGCCGGATCGCCGTCATGGCGCGAACCGGCGAAGGGCCGGCCATCGTGTGGTTCGGAGGCTTCCGCTCGGATATGCGCGCCACCAAGGCGGAGGCGCTCGATGCCTGGGCGGGCGACACGGGTCGCGCCCTCGTGCGCTTCGACTATTCGGGGCACGGCGAGTCAGGCGGCACGTTCGAGGACGGGACGATCTCGCGCTGGCTCGACGAGGGTCTGGCGGTGATCGACGCGCATGTCGAGGATCGCCCCATCCTCGTCGGCTCGTCCATGGGCGCCTGGATCGCGCTCCTCGCGGCATCGAGACTCCAGGCCTCGCCGCGCCGTCCGGCCGGACTGGTCCTTCTCGCGCCCGCGATCGATTTCACGGAGCGCCTGATGTGGGACGCCTTCCCGGCCGACGCCCGAGAAACCCTCATGACGAACGGAGTCTATCGCCGCCCCACACCCTATTCGGAAGAGCCCTACCCGATCACCCGTGCGCTGATCGAAGACGGCCGCCGCCATCTCCTGCTCGACCGTCCGATCTCGGTCGGGTGCCCAATCCACATTCTCCAGGGCATGCGCGATCCCGACGTGCCATGGGAGCACGCGATGCGGCTCGTCGAGCGCCTGCCGGGCGACAGCGTCCAGATCACGCTCATCAAGGACGGCGATCACCGTCTCTCGCGCGCGGAGGATCTCGACCGCCTCGTGAGGGCGGTCGAGAGCATCAGTTCAGGCTGACGGTCCTGAGGTCGTGCGCCCACGCATTCGCGATCGCGGCGTCTCTCGAATCCGTCAGCAGGATGGGCGTACCGCTGGCGGACAGGAGCGCGAAGAGCTCGAGACCGGGCGCGAGTTCGGGCGCCTGCGGGAAGACGCGACGGATCTCGTCGGAGCTCATCGGCTTCACGTAGGCGATCTGGCCCTCCCCGATCGACGCGAATTCGCGTTCGTCGAGCGCGGGGACTTGGTTCTGGTGTTCGGTCATGATCGTCCTCCTTGCGAGCAACGGATATCGAATCTCAATCGCGCGACGCGATCTCGATCCGTCGAATTGTGCGGGCCGCTTCCGGACGGGCGAGATCGATCGCGAGAAGCCCGTTGGTGAGATCGGCTCCCAGCACGTTCATTCCCTCCGCGAGGAGGAACGTGCGCTGGAACTGTCGCGCCGCGATGCCGCGGTGCAGGAACAGCCGCTCGCGCTCGTCGCCCTGGCGGCCGCGCACGATGAGCTGGTTCTCCTCGACCGTCACGTCGAGCTGCTCGGGCGCGAACCCCGCGACCGCGAGCATGATGCGCAGACGTTCCGGCTCGCCGTCAGCCTTCGCGACGCGCTCGATATTGTAGGGCGGGTAGCCGTCGGCCGAGGTCTTGGCCACGCGGTCGAGCGCCTGCTCGATCTCGTCGAACCCCAGCAGAAACGGGTGCCCGAACGGGGACGGACGCGACATCGTTGAGAAGCCCATCGTGGCACTTCGGCCGGCCCGGGACCCTGACGGCGTCCCGCCCGGCTTGAATTCGATGTGGCGATCCCGCTGCGGGCCATCAAGCCCCCGCCAGGGCGGGTTTCGCCAGCGGCGGCACGTCCGAGGCACCGCCGACCTGGAGCGGGAACCGGATCAGGTAGGTCGACGAACCCGGGTCCGGCTCCTCGATATGCCCGCCGATCTGCTGGACGAGCTTGCGCACGATCGTGAGGCCGAGACGGCGGCGCGTGCCGGTCTCGTCGGACAAGCCGACGCCGTCATCGGTGATCTTCAGCGTGCCGAACGGCTCGTCGTGGCGGATCTCGACCGAGATGCGTCCGGCCCGCCCGCCCGGAAAGGCGTGCCGGAACGAGTTCGTCAGGATCTCGACCGCGATGAACGCGAGGGGAACCGCCGTGTCGAGCGGCACCCGCATGGAGACGGCGTCGAGGATGGAGGCGATCTGCCGCTCCTCGGCGGCGAACCCCTCCGACAATTCCCGCAGCAGTTCCTCGAGGTAGTCCTTGAAGTCGATCGACGCGAGATCGGGCGATTCGTAGAGGAGCGTGTGGACGCGCGCCATCGCGCCGATGCGCCGCACCGCACTCTCGAACGGCTCGCGCTGCTCGGGCTTCAGGTCGCGGGAGCCCAGCCGCAGCAGGCTCTGCACGATCTGCAGGTTGTTCTTCACGCGGTGATAGATCTCGCGCAGCAGCACCTCGCGCTCCGAGGAGGCCTTGCGCTGCTCGCCCAGCGCCTCCTGCGTGGTGGCGAGGAGACGCGCATCGAGCTCGCCGAGCGCGCGCGAAGCGGTGAGCCGTTCGGCGGTCACGCGGCGCTGCATCGTCGTATGGACGATGAAGACGACGAGGACGCCGGCGAGGATCAGGCTCAGGAGGCCGGCCGCGATCGTCGTCCAGACGGAACGCGTCGACAGCTTGTCGATCTGCCGCTGCGGCATGCCGACGACCGAGATCCAGCCGGTCAGGGACGAGCGGTGGAACGAGCTGAACATCGGCTCGCTCTGCGGGCCGGACCAGTTGAATGTCCCGCT
>CAXUHE010000108.1:0-3350 GCA_964250725.1 uncultured Enterovirga sp.
GGCGAGCTGAAGCTGCGCCAGTCGGACCCGGCGAAGTTCGAGGTCGGGGTCAACCTCGCGATCACGCCCGGCAAGGTGGTCTTCCGCGACGACCTGATGGAGCTGATCCAGTACGCGCCCGCGACCGAGACGGTGCTCAAGCGCCCGCTTCTCATCGTGCCGCCCTGGATCAACAAGTTCTACGTGCTCGACCTCAACCCCGAGAAGAGCTTCATCCGCTGGGCGGTCGCGCAGGGGCTCACGGTCTTCTGCATCTCCTGGGTCAATCCCGACGCACGCCAAGCCGAGAAGGGCTTCGGCGAGTACATGCGCGAGGGGGTCTTCGCGGCGCTGGACGCGATCGAGGCCGCGACGGGCGAGCGGCGGGTGACCTCGATCGGCTACTGCGTCGGCGGCACGCTGCTCGCCGTCACGCTCGCCTACATGGCGGCGGTGGCCGACAGGCGCATCGAGAGCGCGACCTTCTTCACCACGCCGGTCGCCTTCACCCATGCGGGCGACCTCAAGGTCTTCGTCGACGAACCCCAGATCCAGGCGGTCGAGGCGACCATGAAGACCCGCGGCTACCTGGAAGGCTCGCGCATGGCGAACGCCTTCAACATGCTACGCCCGAACGACCTCATCTGGCCCTACGTGGTCAACGTCTACCTCAAGGGTCAGGCGCCGTTCCCGTTCGACCTGCTCTACTGGAACTCGGACGCGACCCGCATGCCGGCCGCGAACCACTCCTTCTACCTGCGCAACTGCTATCTCGAGAACAGGCTTGCCAAGGGCGAGATGACGATCGACAACGTGCGCCTCGACCTCTCGCGCGTGACGATCCCCGTCTTCAATCTCGCGACCCGCGAGGACCATATCGCGCCCGCGAAGTCCGTCCATCTCGGCTCGAAGAGCTTCGGCGGCCCGGTCGAGTTCGTGGTCGCGGGCTCCGGCCATATCGCGGGCGTCGTCAATCCGCCCACGAAGCCGAAATACGGGTTTCGGACGGGCGAGGTCGGCCGGGAGACCTACGAGGACTGGCTCGGCGCCGCCGCCGAACATGCCGGCTCCTGGTGGCCGTACTGGTTCGGGTGGGTCGAGGCCCAGGCGCCGGAACGCGTGCCCGCGCGAGACCCCGCGGCCGGGCCGCTCGCGGCTCTCGGCGACGCGCCCGGCGAGTACGTGCGCGTCAAGGCGTGAGGATGGTCGACGCCCGACCGCATCATCCGCGATCTCCCGCCAACTCTGGACCGGCCCGGTTCGCCTTGAGCGCGTGACATGGCGGCGACGGATGCGAGCCCACCCGGGCTTGCGGGCGGACGGGGCTTCGCTACACAGGCCCACAAGGACGGGAGGACCACCATGAAGCTGTTGCGATACGGACCGGACGGCGCCGAGAAGCCGGGCATCTTCGACGGCACGAACATCCGCGACCTGTCGGCGATCGTGCACGACATCGACGCCGCGTTCCTGGAGACGGGCCTCGACAAGCTGAAAGGCGTCGACGTCAACGGGCTGCCGATCGTGCCGGCCGGGACCCGCATCGGGCCGCCGGTCGCCCATGTCCGCCACTTCATCGCGGTCGGGCTGAACTACGCCGACCACGCGGCCGAGACGGGCGCGGCGATCCCGGCCGAGCCGATCCTGTTCACGAAGGCCCCGTCCTGCATCGGCGGGCCGAACGACGACGTGATCATCCCCAAGGCCTCGCAGAAGACCGATTGGGAGGTCGAGATCGCGATCGTCATCGCGAAGCGCACCTCCTACGTGCACGCGAACAATTCGCTCGATCACGTGGCCGGCTACTGCATCTGCAACGACGTCTCCGAGCGCGAATTCCAGAGCGAGCGCGGCGGCACATGGATGAAGGGCAAGGGCTGCCCCACCTTCGGGCCGCTCGGCCCCTGGCTCGTCACGACGGACGAGATCACGGACCCGCAGAACCTCTCCATGTGGCTCGACGTGAACGGCGAGAAGGCGCAGCGCGGCTCGACGAAGACGATGATCTTCGATTGCGCGCAGATCGTCTCCTACATCTCGCATTTCATGACGCTGGAGCCGGGCGACGTGATCACGACCGGCACCCCGCCCGGCGTCGGGCTCGGCATGAAGCCGCCACGCTTCCTCAAGGCCGGCGACGTGATGACGCTCGGCATCGAGGGGCTGGGCGAGCAGCGCCAGGTGCTCAGAGCCTACCAGGCCTGAGCGCATACACGTGAGCGACCTGCTGCGCGGCCTCGTGGCGTTCCCGATCACGCCGGCCGACCCGGCCGGCCGGATCGACGAACCCGCCTTGCGCGGGCTGCTGCGGCGGCTCGTCGACGGGAACGTCGATGGCATCGGGCTGCTGGGCAGCACCGGGACCTACGCGTACCTGTCGCGCGCCGAGCGGCGGCGCGCGGTCGAGATCGCGGCCGACGAGGTCGGGGGCCGGGCGAAGCTCCTCGTCGGGATCGGGGCGCTCCGCACCGACGAGGCCGTCGCGCTGGCGGCCGATGCGCGCGACGCCGGCGCCGATGGCGGGCTCCTGGCGCCCGTCTCCTACACGCCGCTCCTCGACGACGAGGTCTTCGCCCATTTCGAGGCGGTCGCGGCCGGCGGCTGGCCGATCTGCATCTACGACAACCCCGGCACGACGCATTTCACGTTCAAGCCCGAGTTGGTCGGACGGCTGAGCCGGCTGCCCGGCGTGGTGGGCCTGAAGACCGCCGGAGCGGCGGCAGACGAGGCCGCGGCCCGGCACGCGGCCTGGCGCGAGGCCGCGCCCCTCCCGTTCTCCATCGGCTACGCGGCGGACTGGACCGTGACCGAAGGGCTGATCGCGGGCGGCGAGGCGTGGTACTCGGTCATGGGCGGGCTGTTCCCCGCGCCGTGCGTCGCGATCGTCCAGGCCGTCGCGACGGGGGACGCCGCCGAGGCGCGCCGTCGCAACGCGGAGCTCGAACCGTTCTGGACGCTTCTGCGCCGGTACACGGGCATACGCGTCATGTCCGCGGCCGCGCGGCATCTCGGCCTCGTGACGACCGACCCGCCCCGGCCCATCCTGCCGCTCGCGCCGCCGGCCGCCGCCGAGGTCGCGGCCGTGATCGACCAGTTGGGCTTGCGCTGAACGGCTTCGCCGTCGAAACGGACCCATGATGACTCCGACCGAGATCCTCTTCCGCGACGATTCCTACTTAGCCGAGGTCGACGCGCAGGTCGTCGGCCTGACGGAGACGGGCGGGATCGTGCTCGACCGCACGATCTTCTACGCGCAGGGCGGCGGGCAGCCGGGCGACACGGGCGAGATCGCCTGGGAGGGCGGCTCGGCCGCGATCGCGAACGCGGTCTACGGGCCGGACCGCGGCGAGATCGTACACGTTCCAGAGCCG
>CAXUHE010000108.1:3360-12415 GCA_964250725.1 uncultured Enterovirga sp.
CTTGCCTCAGATCGGCAAGCGCGTGAGCGCGCGGCTCGACTGGGCGCGACGCTTCGCCCGCATGCGGGCGCATACCGCGCTCCATCTGTTGAGCGTCGTGCTGCCCTACCCGGTCACGGGGGGCTCGATCGGGGACGGCGAGGGACGGCTCGATTTCGACCTGCCGGAGGCGAGCCTCGACAAGGCCGCCATCGCGGCGGCGATGAACGAGCTCGTCGCCCGCGACGCCCCCGTGACGCATCGGTGGATCTCGGACGCCGAGCTCGACGCCAATCCGGGCCTCGTGAAGACGATGTCGGTGAAGCCGCCGCGCGGGTCGGGCCGGGTGAGGCTCGTCGAGATCGCGGGGATCGACCTCCAGCCCTGCGGCGGCACGCATGTGCGGCGCACGGGCGAGATCGGCCCCGTCGAGGTCACGTCGATCGAGAAGAAGGGCAAACAGAACCGCCGCGTCAGGATCAAGCTCGCCGGCTGACCCCCGAGTTCAGTCCCCCTGCCCCCACGACCGACGACGCGCCCGATGATCGACGACCTCTGGTACAAGAACGCCGTCATCTACTGCCTGAACGTCGGCACGTTCATGGATTCGGACGGCGACGGGATAGGCGATTTCCGCGGCCTGACGCGCCGGCTCGACTACATCCAGGGGCTCGGCGTCACGGCGATCTGGCTGATGCCGTTCCAGCCCTCGCCGGGCCGCGACGACGGCTACGACGTCTCCGACTATTACGGCGTCGATCCGCGCTACGGCACGCTCGGCGACTTCGTCGAGTTCACCCACGGGGCCCGCAGCCGCGGCATCCGGGTTCTCATCGACCTCGTGGTGAACCACACCTCGGACGCGCATCCCTGGTTCCAGTCGGCGCGCCGCGACCCGGCTTCGCCCTACCGCGACTGGTACGTCTGGTCGAAGACGAAACCCGCCGGCGCCGGCGAGGGCATGGTGTTCCCGGGCGTCCAGAAAACCACCTGGACCCACGACAAGGCCGCGCGCGCCTACTACTTCCATCGCTTCTACGATTTCCAGCCGGACCTCGCGACCGCGAACCCTGAGGTCCAGGCCGAGATCCTGAAGATCGTCGGGTTCTGGATCCAGCTCGGCGTCGCGGGCTTCCGCATGGACGCGGTGCCGTTCGTCATCGGGTCCAAAGGCCCGGAGGTGACGAAGCCTGTCGAGGATTTCGGCATGCTGCGCACCTTCCGCGAGTTCCTGCAATGGCGGCGCGGCGACGCGATCCTGCTCGCGGAGGCGAACATCCTGCCCGAGGACGACCTCGCGTATTTCGGGGATGACGGCGACCGCTCGCACATGATGTTCAACTTCCAGGTCAACCAGAACCTGTTCTACGCGCTCGCCTCCGCGGAGACCGGGCCGCTGATCGAGGCGCTGGAGGCCACGAAGCCGCGTCCCGCCAGCGGCCAGTGGGGACTGTTCCTGCGCAATCACGACGAGCTCGACCTCGGTCGCCTGAGCGAGGAGCGACGCCAGGCCGTCTTCGCGGCCTTCGGGCCCGATCCCGACATGCAGCTCTACGGGCGCGGCATCCGCCGCCGCCTCGCCCCGATGCTGAATGGGGACCGCCGCCGGATCGAGCTCGCCTACAGCCTCATGTTCACGCTGCCCGGCACGCCCGTCCTGCGCTACGGCGACGAGATCGGCATGGGTGACGATCTCTCTCTGCCCGAGCGCAACTGCGCCCGCACGCCGATGCAATGGTCGACCGAGCCGCAGGGCGGCTTCACCAAGGGCGCCACGCCGATCCTGCCGGTGATCTCGGGCGGCGTTTACGGGTTCGAGCACGTGAACGTCGCCCAGCAGCGCCGCCACGACCTGTCGATGCTGAACTGGATGGAACGCATCATCCGCGCCCGCAAGGAGGCGCCCGAGATCGGCTGGGGCGACTTCGAGATCGTGGCGACGCGCGACCCGGCCGTGCTGGCGTTGCGCTACGATTGGCGCGGCAACTCGGTCCTCGTGGTGCATAATCTCGACGCGAGGCCGCGCGAGGTCGCGTTCCGCAGCGGCCGCGACGGCGCGGGCGAGTGCCTCGTCAACCTCCTGGCCGACGAGCATAGCGAGGCGGAGGACGACGGCCGGCACAGGATCGTGCTCGAAGGCTACGGCTATCGCTGGTTCCGCGTCGGCGGGCTCGACTACATCCTGCGGCGCCGCGAGGCGTAGCGATTCCCGCTTGGCCGCTCCCTTGCATCGGGCTTCGAGCGCCCGCGATGGGCGCGCCTCGAGGGAATCGTTGATGACGCGTCTGGCTTTGCGGCTCGGTCTCGCGGCGTGTCTGTCTCTCTCGGCATCCGTCGCATCGGCGCAGGGCACGCTGCGGATCGGCATGACGGCGTCCGACATCCCGCTCACCACGGGGCAGACCGACAACGGCGGCGAGGGGCAGCGCTTCCTCGGCTACACGGTCTACGACGCGCTCATCAACTGGGACCTGTCCTCGGCGACGAAACCCTCCGACCTCTCGCCCGGTCTCGCGACGAGCTGGGCGGTCGACGCGTCGGACAAGACGAGATGGACCTTCAAGATCCGCGACGGCGTGAAATTCCACGATGGCTCGGATTTCACGGCCGAGTCCGTCGTGTGGAACCTCGACAAGCTCCTCAAGAACGACTCGCCCCAGTACGATCCGCGCCAATCCGCGCAGGGGCGCTCGCGCATGCCGGCCGTCGCGTCCTACAAGGCGCTCGACGCGGCGACGCTCGAGATCACCACAAAGTCACCCGACGCGACGCTGCCCTACCAGATCGCCTGGATCATGATGTCCTCGCCCGCCCAGTGGGAGAAGGTGGGCAGGAGCTGGGACGCCTTCGCCAAGACGCCCTCCGGGACGGGCCCGTGGAAGCTGACGCTGTTCGCGCCGCGCGAGCGGGCCGAGATGGTGCCGAACGCCGCCTACTGGGACAAGGCGCGGGTGCCGAAGCTCGACAAGCTGGTTCTCGTGCCGCTGCCGGAGGCGAACGCGCGCGTCGCGGCGCTTCGCTCGGGCCAGGTCGACTGGATCGAGGCGCCGGCCCCGGACGCGGTCGCGTCGCTGAAGGGCGCGGGGTTCTCGATCGTCACGAACTCCTACCCGCATAACTGGACCTGGCACCTATCGCGCGTCGAAGGCTCGCCCTGGAACGACATCCGGGTGCGCAAGGCCGCGAACCTCGCGGTCGACCGCGAGGGCATGAAGGAGCTGCTCTCCGGCCTGATGATCCCGGCCGAGGGCTTCTTCCCGCCCGGCCACCAATGGTTCGGCCATCCCACCTTCAAGCCGACCTTCGACCCGGCGGCCGCGAAGAAGCTGCTCGCCGAGGCCGGTTACGGGCCGAACAAGCCGCTCTCGACGAAGATCCTGATCTCAGCCTCGGGGTCGGGCCAGATGCAGCCGCTGCCGATGAACGAGTTCGTGCAGCAGAACCTCGCCGACGTCGGCATCAAGGTCGAGTTCGAAGTCGTCGAGTGGAACACGCTCATCAACATCTGGCGCGCCGGCGCCAAGGACCCGTCGGCGCGGGGCGCGACGGGCATGAACTACACCTACTTCATCCAGGACCCGTTCACCGGGTTCATCCGGCACCTCCAGTGCAACCTCGCGCCGCCGGCCGGCACGAACTGGGGCTATTACTGCGACCCCGCGATGGACAAGCTGTTCGAGCAGGTCCGCAACGCCTTCGATCCGGCCGAGCAGACCAAGATTCTCCAGACGATCCACGAGAAATACGTCGACGACGCGCTCTTCCTCATGGTGACCCACGACGTGAACCCGCGTGCGATCAGCCCGAAGGTGAAGGGCTTCGTGCAGGCGCAGAACTGGTTCCAGGACTTCTCGCCGATCACGATGACGAAGTGACGTGATGAGGGCCGCTCATGCCCGCGGAGGCCGGCATCCAGGCACAGGGAATTGCTGGACCCAGGCTTTCGCCCGGGTGAGCAGCGGGACGGTGCCATGCTGAGCTTCGTCCTCAAGCGCCTCGTCTACGTCACGCCGGTCGCGGTCGGCGTGAGCATCGTGTGCTTCCTCCTGGTGCATCTGGCGCCGGGCGACCCGCTCTCCGCGATCCTGCCCGTCGACGCCACGCAGCAGATGATCGACGAGATGCGGGCGATCTACGGCTTCGACAAGCCGCTGCCCGTCCAGTACGCGCTGTGGCTCTGGCGGGTGCTGCACGGCGACCTCGGCACCTCCATCGCGACCGGCCGGCCGGTCTCCGGCGAGGTCGGGCGCGCGGTCGTGAACAGCCTGATCCTCGCGGTTGTGGCGACGCTGATCGGCTTCACCTTCGGGACCTTCTTCGGCTTCGTGGCGGGTTATTTCCGCGACTCGGCCCTCGACCGGATCGCGTCCGCGATCTCGGTCTTCGGGGTCAGCGTACCGCATTACTGGCTCGGCATGGTGATGGTCATCGTGTTCTCGGCGACGCTCGGCTGGCTGCCGCCGACCGGGGCCGGGCCGGACGGGTCCGGCAACTGGCGGCCGGACATCGAGCACCTGCGCTACATGATCCTGCCCGCGCTCACGATGGCGGTGATCCCGATGGGCGTCATCGCGCGCACGGTGCGCGCGCTCGTGGGCGACATTCTATCCCAGGATTTCGTCGGGGCTCTGCGCGCCAAGGGCATGAGCGAGTCCGGCGTCTTCCGCCACGTCGTCAAGAACGCCGCCCCGACCGCGCTCGCGATCATGGGGCTGCAGCTCGGCTACCTGCTCGGCGGCTCGATCCTGATCGAGACCGTCTTCGCCTGGCCCGGCACCGGGTTCCTCCTCAACGCCGCGATCTTCCAGCGCGACCTGCCGCTCCTCCAGGGCTCGATCCTGGTCCTCGCGATGTTCTTCGTGATGCTCAACCTCGTGGTCGACGTGGTGCAGACCGCGCTCGACCCGCGCATCTCGCGGACCTGACCTTCGTGAGCGCGCCCGTCCAAACCCTCGACACCCCGCTCGGGGCCGACCGGACCGCCGCGGCGGTCGCGCCTTTCGCGGCGTCCCGCGGGTTCTGGGGCAATGTCGGGCGAAAGCTCCTGCGCGATCCCGTCGCGATGGTGGCGGCTTTCGTGATCCTGGCGATCGTCGTGGTGGCGGTCGCGTCGCCCTGGATCGCCCCGATGGACCCGTATCGCGGCTCCATGCTGCGCCGGCTGCGCCCGATCGGGACGCCCGGCTACCCGCTCGGCTCGGACGAGCTCGGCCGCGACATGCTGAGCCGCCTGATGGTCGGCGCGCGTCTCTCGCTCTTCATGGGCGTCACGCCCGTCGTCATCGCGTTCGTGATCGGGTCGGGCATCGGCATCCTGGCGGGGTTCGTGGGCGGCTGGCTGAACACGATCCTGATGCGCACGATCGACGTGTTCTTCGCCTTCCCGTCCGTGCTTCTCGCCATCGCGCTCTCCGGCGCGCTGGGGGCCGGCATCCTCAACTCGATCGTGTCGCTCACCTGCGTGTTCGTGCCCCAGATCGCCCGCGTCGCGGAGAGCGTGACGACGCAGATCCGCTCGCGCGACTACGTGGATGCCGCGCGGCTCTCCGGCGCCTCTTCCCTCACCATCGTGCGCGTGCAGGTGCTCGGCAACGTGCTCGGGCCGATCTTCGTCTACGCGACGAGCCTGATCAGCGTGTCGATGATCCTGGCCTCGGGCCTCTCCTTCCTGGGCCTCGGGGTGAAGCCGCCCGAGCCCGAATGGGGGCTGATGCTGAACACGCTGCGCACCGCGATCTACGTGCAGCCGCTCGTCGCCGCGCTGCCTGGCGCCGCGATCTTCATCGTGTCGATCTCCTTCAACCTGTTCTCGGACGGGCTCCGCTCCGCCATGGAGGTGAGGGAGTGAGCGCGAGGCTTCATCCGCACGACCGCGGCGGGCCGGCGCAGCCGCTGCTCTCGGTCGGCGGGCTCGTGAAGCATTTCCCCGTGAAGAAGGGCCTCGGCGGCAAGGCCTCGCTGGTCCGCGCGGTGGACGGCATCGACTTCAGCCTCGTGAAGGGCGAGACGCTGGGCATCGTGGGCGAGTCCGGCTGCGGCAAGTCGACGACCGCGCGGCTCATCATGGGGCTGATCGAGCGCGACCGCGGGGAGCTCGTCTTCGACGGCGAGCCGATCGGCGGGCGCGCCCTCCCCCTGCGGGCGTTCCGCCGGCAGGCGCAGATGGTGTTCCAGGACAGCTACTCCTCGCTGAACCCGCGCATCACGGTCGAGGGCTCGATCGCCTTCGGGCCGCGCGTCCACGGCACGCCGAAGCGCCGGGCGATCGAGGAGGCGCGCGCGCTCCTCGCGCGGGTCGGGCTCGAGCCGTCGCGCTTCGCGCCGCGCTACCCGCACGAACTCTCGGGCGGGCAACGCCAGCGGGTCAACATCGCGCGCGCGCTGGCGCTCAACCCCCGCCTCGTGGTGCTGGACGAGGCGGTCTCCGCGCTCGACAAGTCGGTCGAGGCGCAGGTCCTGAACCTGCTGCTCGACCTCAAGGACGAGTTCGACCTCACCTACCTGTTCATCAGCCACGACCTCAACGTGGTCCGCTTCATCTGCGACCGCGTGTTGGTGATGTATCTAGGCCGCGTGGTGGAGATCGGTCCGGCCGACACGGTGCTCGGCGCCCCGGCCCACCCCTATACCGAGGCGCTGCTCTCCTCGATGCCGTCGCTCGATCCCGACGCCCGGACCGAGACGCCGCCGCTCGCGGGCGACCCGCCGAACCCGATCGACCCGCCGTCGGGCTGCCGCTTCCACCCGCGCTGCCGGCTCGTCGAGCCCGTGTGCAGCGTCGCCGATCCGCCGCTCGATCAGGTCGCGAACCTGCACCGGGTCGCGTGCCTCGCGCGCCAGCCCGGCTCCGGCCATAGCCTCGCGCCGAGCTATGCCGAGGCGGCCGCGTGAGTCGTGCGCCCGGCACCCCGGCGGTCGAGATCGAGCGGCTCGCCGTCACCTTCGGCGGCCGGGTCCGGGCGGTCGACAACGTCGACCTGACGCTCGCGCGCGGCCAGGTCGTCGCGCTGATCGGCGAGTCGGGCTCCGGCAAGAGCGTGACCCTGCGGGCCATCATGCGGCTCAACCCCGAGCGGGCGAGCCGCGTCGAGGGCCGCATCCGGGTCGGGGGCCGGGACGTGATGGCGCTCTCGCGGCGCGAGTTGTCGGCCTTCCGCGGACGGCAGGTCGCGATGATCTTCCAGGAGCCGCTCCTCGCGCTCGATCCCGTCTACACGGTGGGCGCGCAGATCACGGAGGCGATCCGCCGCCACGAGGGCGCGAGCGCCGCGACCGCGAGGGCGCGGGCGCTCGCCCTCTTCGAGCGCGTGCGCATCCCGAGCCCGGAGCGGCGGCTCGACGCGTATCCGCACGAGATGTCGGGCGGCATGCGCCAGCGCGCCATGATCGCACTGGCACTCGCGTGCCGGCCGGAGGTCCTGCTGGCGGACGAGCCCACGACGGCGCTCGACGCGACCGTGCAGATCCAGATCCTGCTCCTGCTCCGCGAGTTGCAGCGCGAACTCGGCCTCTCGACGATCTTCGTGACGCACGATCTCGGGGCCGCGGTCGAGATCGCGGACCGGATCGCCGTCATGTATGCGGGGCGGATCGCCGAGGAGGGCTCGGCGCGCGAGATCGTGCGCAGCCCCCATCACCCCTACACGATCGGGCTCCTCAAGAGCCGGGCCGAGGGCGCGCTGACCAAGGGCTCGCGGCTGGAGACGATCCCCGGCAGCCCGCCCGACCTCGCGAACCGCCTGCCCGGCTGCCCCTTCGCGCCGCGCTGCTACCTCGCGGTCGAACGCTGCCGCCGCCAGGACCCGCCGATCCATGTCGCGGCGCCGGGCCACAAGGCCGCGTGCTGGCGCGCGGAGGACGCGGCGGCGTCGTTCCGGGAGGCGCTGAACGCCCGTTCCGCGCCCGTTCTCGCGGACGCTCTATGAGATCTCGCGGATCAGCTTCGCGATAAGCGAGCGGCCGAAGGTCTCGAAACTGTCGGCCGTCATCACGAACGACCCCGGCCCACCCACGATGTTCTCGCGGTAATAGGCCGCGAGGCCGCCCGGCGGGTTGGTGTGCGCCTGTAGATAGGCGGGCAGCCCGGTCTGGTCGGTCAGGATCACGATGCCGTTGATCACGATGCCGCGGGCGACCGCCTCGTCGCGCGCCTCCCCGATCGAGCGACCGCCGTTGCTCGTGCCGTCGCCCGAGACGTCGATCACCCGGCGGTCGCTCTCGAAGGGGGCGCGCGCGATCAGCCGCGCCGCGTAGTCGATCGCCGACCCGACGGCGGTGCGGCCCCAGAACGAGCGCGGGGCCTCCGCGAGCTTGCCCGCGAAGGCGGTGGCGTCGGAGGCCCTGGCGATCACCGTCCAGTCGACCACGAGGCGCTGCTGCTCCGCGCCCGCCCACTCGACGAGCGCGACCGCGATGCGTCCCTCCGGCCCGTCCGCGATGGCGCGCAGCACCTGCGGGTCGCTGAACGCCTCCGCGTAGCCGCGCCGCTCCATCTCGAATTTGGGGTCGCTGATGCTGAGCGAGGCATCAACCGCCAGCACGAGGAGGATGTCGACCCGCTCCGCCGCCTTCGCGTGGGGGGCTCCGCCGAGCATCAGCGCCGCGGCCGCGAGGATCCGAAGGTAGCGAGACCACATGACCATCGTCTCCCCGACACGTTCTGGGTCTCGCGAGAACCGGGCCACGTCTCTCACGTCTCGTGCGCGGCCCGGAGCGCCTCGTGCCGGATCTCCTCCGTCAGTCGCGCCTTGAGCGCCGTGAAGGCCGCGGAGGTCTTCACCCGGTAGTCGCGCGGGTGGGCGAGATCGACCGGCACCTCCGCCTTGATGCGGCCCGGCCGTGCCGACATCACGACGACCCGGGAGGCGAGGAAGATCGCCTCCTCGATGTCGTGGGTCACGAAGAGCACGGTCTTGCGCTCGCGCTCCCAGATGCCGAGCAGCATCTCCTGCATGAGCGCGCGGGTCTGGTTGTCGAGCGCCCCGAAGGGCTCGTCGAGCAGCAGGATGTCGGGATCGTTCGCGAGCGCGCGGGCGATCGCGGTGCGCTGCTGCATGCCGCCCGAGAGCTGCTTCGG
>CAXUHE010000109.1:0-12341 GCA_964250725.1 uncultured Enterovirga sp.
CCTGGGCCCGGGCGTTGCGGCGGGCTGGCTCGCCTCGACACTCGTCGGTGCGGGCGTCGGCGCCGGTGTCGGCGCGGCGGCAGGCGGCCTGACCGAGTCACTCACCCACGCGGGTGTCGACGAGGCGGATGCACATGCCTACGCGGAGGGCGTCAGCCGCGGCGGGACGCTCGTCACGGTTCGGGCCGACGACACGATGACCAAGAAGGTCGCCGACATCCTCGACGACCACGGCACGGTCGACATGGACGAGCGTGAGACCGGCTGGCGCAAGGAAGGCTGGAACGGCACCTACACGGGCGGCACTGCAACTGGTGCGGCCACGGGTGGCGTCACGGCGGCGGTCGGCAACGCAGCCCGCAACGTGAAGGACGCGGTGACGGGCGGCAGCACCACGACGGGCACGAGCGCGACGACGGGCTACAACGCCTCGACCGCGACGCGCACCGCCAACGCGACCGACGGCGCGATTCCCGTCATCCAGGAGAAGCTGTCGGTCGGGAAGCGCGAGGAGAACCGCGGCCGGGTACGCATCCATACGCACATGGTCGAGACCCCCGTCCAGGAGCAGGTCACGCTGAACAGCGAGACCGTGACGCTCGACCGCCACGCGGTCGACCGCGCCCTGACCGGCACCGACGATGCCATGTTCCGCGACCGCACGATCGAGGCGACCGAGCACACCGAGGTTCCGGTCGTCGCGAAGGAGGCCCGCGTGGTGGAAGAGGTCGGCCTGCGCAAGGACGCGACCCAGCGCACCGAGACCGTGTCGGACAAGGTCCGCCACACCGAGGTCGAGGTCGAGGACGAGCGTGGCCAGGTGACCCGCTCCACCGGTCCGGCCACGACCGCGCGCCCGGTCCGCTGACATCCGGATCGCCGGGCCTTCGCGCCCGGTGCCTCGCTCTGCACTGACGACGAGCCGGGATGGCGACATCCCGGCTTTTCGTCGTCGTGTCGAGTTGCAACCGTCATCCCGGCGGCTGCGTAGCAGCCGGGAAGGGGATCCAGAGGCCGTTGCGAGCCAGATGGATTCCCTTCCCCTCCGCTTCGCTCCGGCCGGGGATGACAGGGCGTACCCTGATCCAGGCCTGTCGCTTGCACCCGATGTCGACGCGTGGTTCATGGCGCATGCCATCGGTGCCCCGGATGAGTCCGGGGTGAAACGGGAATGCGGTTCGGGATACTCGTCCCCAAGCCGCGGCTGCCCCCGCAACTGTAGGCGGAGAGCGGACGTCCACCACGTCACTGAGCTTATGGGCTCGGGAAGACGGGCGTTCCGCGACGATCCGCGAGCCAGGAGACCGGCCGATGGCGTGACACGATCCGGCGGAGGGCCGGAGGAGATGATCATGCCTCGTTCGGACGGCCGTGCGCGCACGGCCAGATACCCTGTGCCGTTCGCTTCTGCCGGACTCTGGCGATGAGCGAGATCACCCGCCAGACCACCGGTCCCGTGCCGGTCGTACTCAGCGTCTGCGTGAGCTGCCGCGCCTCCGATCCCGATGGAGCCAATCCGGGCGAGGCGATGCTCGCGGCTTTGCGGGCCGCCGATACGTCGGAGGCCGGCTGCGACCTGCGTGTCCGCGCCGTGCAATGCCTCAGCGTGTGCAAACGGCCCTGCACGGCGGCGCTCGCCTCGCCCGGGCGCTACACCTACGTGTTCGGCGACCTCGATCCCGCCCGCGACGCCGAGGCGCTCATCGCCTGCGTGCGGACCTACGCCGCTCAGGAGCACGGCTATATGCTCTGGCGCGAGCGGCCCGAGGCCCTGCGCCGCGGCATCGTGTCCCGCATTCCGCCGCTCACCTGGGACGCGCCGGACGGCGCGCATCCGCGCTGAGCCGGCCTCCCTCGCCCCTCTACATCAAGGAGCCGTCATGATCGGCCAGCGCGTCCCCGTCACGATTCTCACCGGCTTCCTCGGGGCCGGCAAGACGACGCTCATCCGCCGCCTCATCGAGCGGGCGGACGGGCGGCGCATCGCGCTCATCGTCAACGAGTTCGGCGACATCGGCTTCGACGGCGCGCTGATCGCGGAGAGCGCGGAGGCCTGCATGCCCGGCACCTGCCGGCCGGACGACATCGTGGAGCTCACGAACGGCTGCATCTGCTGCACGGTCGCGGACGACTTCATCCCGACGATGGACAAGCTGCTCGGCCGCGACCGCCCGCTCGACGCGATCGTCATCGAGACCTCCGGCCTCGCGCTGCCGCAGCCGCTTCTCAAGGCGTTCGACTGGCCGAGCGTGCGCGGGCGCGCGACGATCGACGGTGTCGTGACGGTGGTGGACGCGACGGCGCTCGCGGAAGGCCGCATGCCGCTCCACGACGAGGCGGCGGAGACCGATCCGGCGCGGCTCCACGACGATCCGGCCGAGGAGGTGTTCGAGGACCAGCTCGCCTGCGCGGACCTCGTGGTGCTGTCCAAGGCCGATCTCGTGCCCGAGGCGGCGCTGCTGGAGATCGAGGCGCATCTGCGCGAGGAACTGCGGCCGCATGTGCGCATCGTGCGCTCGCATCACGCCGACCTCTCCCCCGAGGTGCTGATCGGGCTGCTCGCGGCCGCCGAGGACGACGTGGCGGCCCGCCTCGGCCATCACGGCGAGGAGGAGGAGCACGACCACGACGACTTCGACTCGCTCGTCGTGACGCCCGAGGCCTCGGCCGATCTCGACGCCGTGCGGGCGGCCGTCGGTCGCGCGCTGGAGCAGCCGGGCGTGCTGCGGGTGAAGGGCTACGCGTCGGTCGCGGGCAAGCCCGCGCCGCTCGTCGTGCAGGCGGTCGGCGGCCGCATCGACCTCGCCTACGCGCGCCCGGGCTCCGCGGCCCGCCCCGGCCTCGTGGTGATCGGCCTCAAGGGCATCGACCATGCGGGGATCGAGCACGCGCTCGGGGCGGTGTGAGCTTCGATCCGCCATGATATCCGGAGATGGCCCGGGTCACCTCTCCCCGGTGGGGAGAGAGCCTGCCCCGGACTCGATCCGGGGTCGCCGCGAAGCGGCGGGTGAGGGGGGACGACTTCTCCGGAGAACTCGTAACCCCTCACCCTGCCCTCTCCCATTGGGAGAGGGTTCCCCGCGCCACTGACGCGATGCACCTCCAGCTCGCGCCCCTCACCGAGATCGACGACGGCAGCCAGGCCCGCGACCTCGCTCAGGGCACGGCCGACATCGTCGTGCTGTCGGCCGCCGATAGCGAGCTCGCGGCGCTCGCCGCCGCCGCCGCGACGCGGCCGACCGGCGCGCCCTCGCTCGCGCTGACGAGCTTCCTCGCACTGGCGCACCCGCTGTCGGTCGACCTCTACGTCGAGCGCACGCTCAAGGACGCGCGCTTCGTCGTGCTGCGGCTGCTCGGCGGGTCGGGCTACTGGCCCTACGGCCTCGACAGCCTGCGCCGGCACTGCCTCGCGCACCGCATCCCGTTCGCCTGCCTGCCGGGTGACGCGCAGTGGGACGGCAACTTCGCGGCCCGCGGCACCCTGCCCGAGGGCGAGGCCCGCGCGCTCTGGAGCTACCTCGCGGAGGGCGGGGCGGAGAACGCCCGGCTCGCGCTCGACTGGATCGCGCATGCGTTGGGCGAAGGCCATGCGCCGCCCCCCGCCCGTCCGGTCCCGGCCGCCGGCCTGTGGCCCTCGGTCTGCCCGATGGCGCGGCCCGTGCTCGACCGCCCGCTCGCCGCGATCGTGTTCTACCGGGCGCTCGTCCAGGGCGCGATGACGGAGCCGGTCGAAGCTTTGGCGGCGGCGCTGGAGGCGCGCGGGATCGCCGCGCAGCCGTTCTTCGTGACGAGCCTCAAGGACGAGAGAGCGGTCCGCAGGCTCGCCTCGGCGTTCGCCGCGACGCCGCCCGACGTGATCCTCAACGCCACCGCCTTCGCGGTCGGCACGCCGGGCGGCGCGAACGGTGGCGGCGTGCTCGACAGCTTCGGCTGCCCGGTCCTCCAGGTCGCTTTCGCGGGATCGAACGAGGCGGAGTGGCGCGCCTCCCCCCGGGGCCTCACGCCGCGCGACCTCGCGATGAACGTCGTCCTGCCCGAGATCGACGGACGCATCTTCGCGGGCGCGGTCGCGTTCAAGGAGCGCGACGGGCCGGGCGGGCAGGTCCGCAGCCGTCCCGTCCCGGACCGGGTCGAGGCCGCGGCCGACCTCGCGGCCGCCTGGGTGCGGCTGCGCCGCGCCTCGCCCTCGACGCGCCGGGTCGCGCTCGTCGTGGCGAACTACCCGAACCGCGACGGCCGGCTCGCGAACGGCGTCGGGCTCGACACGCCGGAGAGCTGCGCCGTGCTCCTCGCGGCGATGCGGCAGGCCGGGTACGCGACGCAGGGTGCGCCCGCGGACTCGCGCGCCCTCATGGACCTGCTCCAGGCCGGGCCGACCAACGCACTGGCGGAGCGCGAGGCACGACAGGGCGGTACGACCTTCCCGCTCTCCGCATACCGTGCGGCCTATGCCCACCTGCCAGAGGCGACACGCGCGGCCGTCGAGGCGCGATGGGGCGAGCCGGAGGCCGACCCGCATGTCGTGGGCGACGCGTTTCGGCTCGGGTTGCACCGGTTCGGGAACGTGGTGATCGGCGTCCAGCCGGCGCGAGGGTACAATATCGACCCGAAGGAGACCTATCACGCGCCGGACCTCGCGCCGCCGCACCACTACCTCGCCTTCCATCTCTGGCTCAGGACGGCGTTCGACGCCCACGCGGTCGTGCACATGGGCAAGCCCGGCAAGTCAACCGGGCTCTCGGCCGCATGCTTTCCGCAGGCCGTGATCGGCGCGTTGCCGAACATCTATCCCTTCATCGTCAACGATCCCGGCGAGGGCGTTCAGGCCAAGCGCCGTAGCGCCGCCGTGATCGTCGACCACCTGACGCCGCCGCTCGCCCGCGCCGAGCTGCACGGGGATCTGGCGGTCCTCGAACAGCTCGTCGACGAATACGCGCTCGCCTCCGACCTCGACCCGCGCCGCGCCGCCGCGCTCGCGACCGACATCGTGGCGAGCGCGGGCGCGCTGCGGCTCGACGCGGATCTCGACCTGGACGCGGGGACCGGGGAGGCCGAGACGCTGCGCCGGCTCGACGCGCATCTCTGTGACCTCAAGGAGATGCAGATCCGCGACGGGCTGCACGTCTTCGGGCGCTCGCCGGAGCCGGATCTGCGCGATCCGCTGCTCGTCGCGATCGCCCGGCTGCCCCGGTCCGAGCTCCGGCCGGAGGACGCGTCGCTGCATCGCGCGATCTCGCACGACCTCGCGCTCGATCTCGACCCGCTGACGCGCGACCTCGCGGCGACCTACGGCGGCCCGCGTCCGGACGTCCTCCAGGCACTGTCCGACGCGCCCTGGCGCATCGCGGGCGACACGGTAGAGCGGATCGAGGAACTGGCCCTGAGCCTCGTCCGGAGTTTGGAGCTTCATCCCCCAGGGCGTCATGCTGAGGAGCGGCCACAGGCCGCGTCTCGAAGCACGCACGACGGTCCTGCGTGCTTCGAGACGCCCGCTCTGCGGGCTCCTCAGCATGACGACGTGGAGGAAGGCTGTCTCGCCGGACATGCCCTACCCGCGCCCGGCCCTCGTTCGCGCGCCGTGCTCGATTGGATCGCGCACGAATTGCGGCCCCGCATCGAGGCCTGCGGGGCGGCCGAGACCGCGGGCGTGCTGCGCGCGCTCGACGGGTGCTTCGTGCCGCCCGGCCCCTCCGGCGCGCCGACCCGCGGGCGTCCCGACGTGCTGCCGACGGGGCGCAACTTCTTCGCGGTCGATGTCCGGGCGGTCCCGAGCGAGGCCGCCTGGCGCACCGGCCGCGAGGCGGCCGAGCGCCTGGTCGAGCGCTACGTGCAGGAGGAGGGGGACTGGCCGCGCAGCATCGCGCTCTCGGTGTGGGGCACCGCCAACATGCGCACCGGCGGCGACGACATCGCGCAGGCTCTGGCGCTCGTCGGCGCGCGACCGGTCTGGGAGCCGGGCTCGGGCCGCGTCACCGGCTTCCGGGTCATGGACGCGATGGAGCTGATGCGCCCGCGGGTCGACGTGACGTTGCGCGTCTCGGGGCTGTTCCGCGACGCCTTCCCGACCCAGATCGACCTCTTCGATTCCGCTGTCCGCGCCATCGCGGACCTGGACGAGACGGCGGAGCAGAACCCGATCCGCGCGACCATCCTCGCCGAGGCCGCCCGGCTCGCGGCCGAGGGCCAGCCGGCCGACCTCGCGTCGCGCCGCGCCTCGGCGCGCGTCTTCGGCTCGAAGCCCGGCGCCTACGGGGCGGGGCTACAGGCGCTGATCGACGAGGGCGGCTGGGACGATCGCGCCGACTTCGCGGCCGCCTATCTCGCCTGGGGCGGCTTCGCGTACGGGGCCGGCCGGGAGGGCGAGGAAGCGGCGGACCTGCTCCGCGCCGGGCTCGCCCGCACGGACGCCGTGGTGCAGGCGCAGGACAACCGCGAGCACGACATCCTCGATTCGGACGATTACTATCAGTTCATGGGCGGGCTCTCGGCCGCGGTCGAGACCGCCCGCGGGTCGGCTCCCCGCGTATTCCACATCGACACGTCGCGGCCCGAGGCCCCGCTCGCCCGCACGCTGCCGGAGGAGATCGCGCGCGTCGTGCGGGGCCGCGCCGCGAACCCGAAATGGATCGCGGGCGCGATGCGGCACGGCTACAAGGGCGCGTTCGAGATGGCGGCCGGCGTCGACTACCTGTTCGGCTTCGCGGCCACGACCGACGCGGTCGCGGACCACCATTTCGACCAGCTCTTCGCCGCCTACCTGGAGGACGAGCGGGTGCGCGACTTCATCGCGGACGCGAACCCGTCGGCCTTGCGCGAGATGGCCGCGCGCTTCGCGGAGGCCCAGCGGCGCGGGCTTTGGCGGCCACGCTCCAATCAGGCCGGCGAGCTGTTGGACGCTCTCGCAGGTTAGCGCGCCGGGCGCTTCGGCGGCTCGCTCGACTTGATGCTGCCGGTCTGGTTGACGCGGTCCAGCGCCTGTTCCTGGCGCTTCGCCATCTGGCCGAGGCTCTGCTGCGTCGAGGCGAGCCGGTCCTTGGCGTCCGACCAGGCCTGGATCACGCGGGTGTATTCCACGCGGGCGGAGCCGATCTTGCTCTCGATCTGGGAGAGCTGGCCGGCGCTTGCCTGAAGCTGCTGGAGTTCAGTGACCGCGCTGTCCCGCTCGGCCGCCATGGCGCCGGCGCGATGGTTCGCCGAGACCGTCGCGTAGCCGAGGCCCGCGACACCGAGCAACCCGGCCATCGCCAGGGAGGAGCCGATCAGGTTCGCATGGATCGCAGTCAGGACGCGCCGGTACATTGTGAACTCTTGGGCAAATCTGTGTCGCCGAGTAGAATGCAAGATCAACCTTAAGGTCGGGTTACGTTCGTCTTGGTTTCGCGAGGAACGGGAATTTAAGTGCGTCCTGTTTGTCTGGGCACATGGCGAAGCCCATCAAGCCCAAGCGGCAGCTGCGCGAGACGGATGCAGCCGAAACCCTCCGTGGACCGGATCTCGCGCCCTCGCGCCAGGTCGCGCTCTTCCGAGATCCGATGCCGGAGCGGATCGAGCCCTGCCTCGCGACGCTCGTCGCGAAACCACCTGAGGCGCCGCACTGGGCCTTCGAGATCAAGTGGGACGGCTACCGGCTGCACGTGCATGTCGAGCCCGGCGGCGTACGGATCATCACGCGGGGCGGGCACGACTGGACACACCGCTTTCCCGGCATCGCGGCGGCCGCGGCCGAACTCGACCTCGGTTCCGCGATCCTCGACGGGGAGGCGGTGGTGCTGGACGAGCGGGGCGTGTCGAGCTTCGCGGCGCTCCAGCAGGTGCTGGGCGGGCGCGGGGGCAAGCGGGTCTCGCCCGAGGCGATCTTCTACGCCTTCGACCTCCTGTATCTCGACGGGATCGATCTCAGGCCCCGCTCCCTGGAGGAGCGCCGCGCGGAGCTCGGCACGGTGCTGGCCGAGGTCGATCCTTCGTCGGGCGGCATCCGGCTGTCGGACGAGGTGGACGGGGATGGCGGCAGGCTGCTGAACCAAGCCCGCGAATTGGGCCTCGAAGGCATCATCGCGAAGGACAGGCGTCGCCCCTACCGCTCGGGTCGTGGCACGGACTGGCTCAAGATCAAGTGCGTGGCGAGCGAGGGTTTCGCGATCGTCGGCTACGAGCCGTCCGCGGCGGCGCGCGGCGGGCTCGGCAAGCTGCTGGTCGCCTGCCTGGAGGGCGATGGACTGGCGTATGTGGGCGGGGTCGGGACGGGTTTCACTGAGCCGGTCGCGCGCGCGCTCCGCCAGCGCCTCGACGCGCTTCGACAGGACAAGCCCGCGATCAAGCTGAAGGCGAGGCGGGTCGTGCTGGTCGCGGAGATCGAGTTCCGCGGCTGGACGGGCGAGGGCATGCTGCGCCACGCCTCCTACAAGGGCCTGCGCGAGAGCGAGGACGCGGCCGACATCCATCGCCGCTGAGCGCGGGCCCGCTCGACCCCTCTATCCCGCGAGCCTGGGCGAGCCCATGCTCTGAAGCCGCTCGAAGACGGGACGCTCCACGGCGCGGTGAAAACAATGCGCGACCGTGATCGCCCCGACCGTCATCAGGACGACGAGCGGCCAGATCGACCAGGCCGCGAGCGGAACGGCCGGGATCAGCACCTTGGGGATCAGGAACACGAAGGGATGCAGGAGGTAGAGCGCGAAGGAGGAATCGCCGAGCGCCGAGACGCGGCGCAGGATCGGGACGGACGATTCGGTCGGCCCAAGCACGGCCGCCGCGACGATGAGGGCCGATCCGCCTCCCAGGATGAGGGCGCGCGGCCAGGAATACAGGCCCGGGCCGAACGTCGTATCGAACAGGGACACCGGCAGACCATACCAGAGCGCCACGCCGGCCAAGGCCGCCGCGATCCGCATCTGCGTTGGCAGGTGAAAGCCCCTCCGGTACACGAGGGCCAGGACGACTCCGTACGCGAAATCGACCACGATCGGCTGGAACCAGAACCATACGGGCACGATCGAAGGCGGCCAGATCCAGACGAGGCCCACGCCCGCGAGCAGAGCGGCCACGAGCGTGAGGCCGGCGAGCGTTCGAGGCAGCCGGATGACGCAGGCGAACGAGACGTAGAAGAACATCTCGTAATTGAGCGTCCAGCCGAGATCGAGGATCGGAAACGGATATGTCGGACCGAACCCGAGCGCGTCGTAGGGAATGAAGAGATACGACGTGAGAACCGCCACGAAGCCCGGAAGCTTGTCGCGGCCCCCGACCGACAACGCCGTCAGCACGACGAGCCGCAGCGTCAGCGCGAACCAGTACATCGGCACGATCCGGCTCAGGCGACGCTTCAGGAACTCCGCCGCGCCGCCGGGCGTCGCGAAGAAGCGCTCCGACGCGAACACGATGATGAAGCCGGATATGACGAAGAAGAGGTCGACGCCCGCGCCCAGCAACTCGCCGGCGACGGTCGTCATCGCCAGTCCATGAGCGATCACCTGCGCATGAACCACCTCCTGCGCGTGCAGCAGCACGATCATCGAGGCGGCGAGCGCCCGCAGGATCTGGATCGTGTCGAGACGGGGCGTTCGGCCTGTCGACACCGTGACCGAACCGGAACTCATCACCGACCTGCGTGGATGGCGGCATCCGGTCCGAGCGCATCGAACCGGCGAAACCAGGAGGTATCGCCGATCGAGGTCGTGCCGCAAGAGTTGCGGAAGCCCAGAGTTAATGGTGACTGAGGGCGCCGAGGTCCGCCGCGCGATACGCCCCTCGGATCGCGGGTCTCGCCATGCGGGCCTCTAGAGCGTCTTGGCGGACAGGCCGAGATCGACCGGCCCGTCGTGGAGGGTCTCGACGTCCGGGTGGCCGGGGTCGCTCCGCCATGTCAGCACCAGCTCGTGCTCGCGCACCACGCAGGCGTGGCACTGGTAGCCGTAATGCTCGCGGTCGCCCTTCGCGAGCGGCACGGAGCATTCGTAGCACACGAGGCGTTTGACGCGGGAAGTGGGCATGCGAGCCTCAGACGATCAAGGCTTGGGCGCGGGCGCCGACGCGGGCTGGTCCATGCGCTGGACCTTGCCGTTCTGGCGCAGTGCCAGGACGACGTCCTGCTGCGCCTTTCGGGTCAGGTACTGGTCGATCTGCTCCTTCATGTCGTCGAAGGCCGGGACCGGCTTCGTGCGCCGCTCCTCGGTCTGGATCACGTGCCAGCCGAACTGGCTCTGTACCGGCTTGGAGATCTCCCCGGGCTTCATCCCGAAGGCCGCCTCCGCGAAGGGCGCCACCATGCGGTCCCTGGTGAAGAAGCCGAGCTCGCCGCCCTCGGTCTTCGAACCCGGATCGCTCGAGACGTCGGCCGCCACCTTGGCGAAATCCTCGCCACCCTTCACGCGCGCCTCGACCTTCTTCGCCTCGTCCTCGCTCGTCACCAGGATGTGGCGGGCCCGCACCTCGTCCTCGGGCTTCATGTCCTTCACGGTCTCGTCGTAGAGCGCGCGCGCCGCCGCGGGCGAGGTCGCCTTCTTCGTCTCGCGGTCGAGATTTCTGGAATTCGGGGCTGTCGCCGAGCTTCGCGGCCTCGGCGGCCTTCGCGCCGAGCCTCAGGTCGATCACGTAGCCGATCAGGATGCCGCGCTTCTGCGCCTCCTCGGTGTTCGGTAGAGACAGCGCCGGGTCCTCCTGCGCGACCGCGAGATCGCCCTCGGTGATCGGCGTGCCGTCGACGCGCGCCACGACCGCGTTCGGGTCGACGGGTTTCGCGACCGTGGGCGCAGGGAGGGCGGACGGGGGGACGGGCGGCGTCTGCGCGAAGGCGGGGCCGGCGAGCGCGAGGCCGAGCGCCAGAAGGCTGGCGCGGGAAAGGCTTGCGCGCGACGCTTGCGGAAGATCGATTGGCATGAACGGACCGGATCGTGGAGGGGATTGGCTCAACTGGCCGGGACACGTGGCCGAATCGAGGCAGGCTGGCAAGCGCGCGGCCGCTGCCTCGCTGAAAAGGCGCGATCGGCGGTGCCGATGCCTTTCGGATGCGCGGCGCGATGCATACGTCTATAAGGCAATTCGCGGGTGGGTGGGCACCACTCATGTGCGCCCCATGTTGTCCGCCTCAGACGGCTCTGCAGGTTCTTCGATGCTCGGTGCTCTCGCCAAGAAAATCTTCGGCTCGTCGAACGACCGCCGGCTGAAATCCTTCGCCCCGAAGGTCGCGGCCATCAACGAGCTCGAAGCCGAGATCTCGGCTCTGTCGGACGACGCGCTGAAGGCGCGAACGCCCATGCTGAAGGCCGAGCTCGCGGCCGGCCGGACGCTCGACGACATCCTGGTCCCGGCCTTCGCGACGGTGCGGGAGGCCGCCCGCCGCACGCTCGGCCAGCGCCATTTCGACGTCCAGCTCATCGGCGGAATGGTGCTGCACGAAGGCTCGATCGCCGAGATGAAGACGGGCGAGGGCAAGACGCTGGTCGCGACGCTCGCGGTCTACCTGAACGCGCTCGCGGGCAAGGGCGTCCACGTCGTCACCGTGAACGACTACCTGGCGCGCCGCGACGCGGAGTGGATGGCGCAGGTCTACGGCTTCCTCGGGCTGACGACGGGCGTCATCGTGCACGGGCTCGACGACGTCGAGCGCAAGGCCGCCTACGCCTGCGACATCACCTACGGGACGAACAACGAGTATGGGTTCGACTACCTGCGCGACAACATGAAGTACGAGTTCGCGCAGATGGTCCAGCGGGGGCACAACTTCGCGATCGTCGACGAGGTCGACTCGATCCTGGTCGACGAGGCCCGCACGCCGCTCATCATCTCCGGGCCGGTCGACGACCGCTCCGACCTCTACATGGCGATCGACGCGGTGGTGCCGCGGCTCCAGCGCGAGGATTACGACCTCGACGAGAAGCAGCGCACCGTGAACCTGACCGAGAGCGGCAACGAGCGGATCGAGGAGCTGCTGCGCGAGGACGGCATCCTCAAGGAGGGCGACCTCTACGACGCCGGCAACATCACGCTCGTCCACCACGTGAACCAGGCGCTGCGGGCGCACCGGCTGTTCACGCGCGACAAGGACTACATCGTGCGCAACGACGAGGTCGTCATCATCGACGAGTTCACCGGCCGCATGATGCCGGGCCGGCGCTACTCGGAGGGCCAGCACCAGGCGCTCGAGGCGAAGGAGCGGGTGACCGTCCAGCCCGAGAACCAGACGCTCGCCTCCATCACGTTTCAGAACTATTTCCGGCTCTACGGCAAGCTCGCGGGCATGACCGGCACGGCCTCGACCGAGGCCGAGGAGTTCCTGGAGATCTACAACCTCGACGTCGTGGAGATCCCGACGAACCGGCCCGTCGCGCGCGCGGACGAGGACG
>CAXUHE010000110.1:0-12263 GCA_964250725.1 uncultured Enterovirga sp.
CCTCGCGGCGAAGATGAAGGCTTACGGCACCCCGCGCCAGCTCGCGGCGGCGTCGCGGGCACGATCACAGAAGCCGGCATAGAGATTGGATTGAGCGCGGGTTCCCTCTCCCAGTGGGAGAGGGACAGGGTGAGGGGTTGCGAGCTTTCCGTAGAGGACGCTTCCCCCTCACCCTGCCCTCTCCCCCTCGGGGAGAGGGTTCCCCGCGCCAAACTTGTCTCATGAAGACGGCGCCGGTGCCCGGGGCACCGTCACGCCGATCATGTCGCCCTCGCGCACGAGCGCCGCGAGGTCCTCCTCGGACCAGCCTTCGGTCCCCTCCGGGCGGATAGGCAGCACCATCCAGCGGTAATCCGCGGTCGAATCGACGACCGTGACCTTGGTGCCGGCCGGGAGGTCGGTGCCCCATTCGGCGAGCACGCCCCTCGGGTCGCGCACCGTGCGCGCCCGGTAGGCGGTCGATTTGAACCAGAACGGCGGGTAGCCGAGCACAGCGCGCGGGTAGCAGCTGCACAAGGTGCACACCACCACGTGGTGGAGCCCCGGCCTGTTCTCCAGGACGCCGAGCGGCGGCATGCCGCGCATCCGGATGCCGACGCTCTCCGCCGCCGCGCTCCCGTCCGCCACCATGAGCGCGCGGAACTCCGGCTCGCGCCACGCCTTCGCGACCATCCGGGCGCCCTGCGCCGGGGAGGCCCGGTCCGTGATCGCGATGCGCTCCGCGATCTCTGCACGCGACACGATGCCCTGCTCGGCCAGCATCCCGGTCACGGCCGCGAGCAGGCGTGCGCTGTCGACCTCAACGAGGTTCATTGGACGAGGTTCATGCGTCAAGCTCCAGCCAGTGCTCGAAGATCTCGACCACGAGGCCGTCGCCCGTGGCGTCGGGGAACAGGTCCGTCGGCCGGAAGGCCACGTGATAGAGCGCCCGTTCGGGCGCGGGCCGCGCGAAGGCGAGGTCTTCCGGGTTCGGGAAGTCGCCGAGATGCCGCACGACTTCGCCCCGGCATCCTCGCACGTAGTGCGGCGTGCGGATATGGACGGGGCCGCGCACCTCCGGCCAGTCGTCCTTCACCCGCACGGGCGTTCCGGGCGCGAGGCTCATCGCTCCGCCAGCCGTTCCTTGAGCTCGCGCTGCTCGATCACGCCCTTGCGGATCAGCGTCGCGGCCATCGAGCGGATCCAGCGCTCGTAATAGCCGAGGCGGTCGTAGTCGCCCGCCGGAATGGCCTCGATGCCGCGCCTCAACTCGTCGACGCTCATCAGGCCCTTGGCCGAGAGCATCTGACGCAGCGCGTCCACCTCGCGGTCGAACTCGGTGAGCTGGTGCGGCTCGGGATCGACCGGCAGGCACTGGTAGCGCGAGACGCCGCCCATGTCGTGGTGGGCACGGTGCTCGTCGTCGCTCGTCTCGGCGTCCATGTGGGCTCCCTCAGGCCACGAGGATAAGCCCGCGCGGCGACGCTCGGCAATCCGTGGTCATTGCATACGGGCGCCGAGCGCGTATCACGGGTGTGCTCCATGTCTGACGAGCCCGCGCGGACACCCTCTCCCACACGGGAGGGACCCGCGCCCCGTTCGAAGAGGGTCATAATCCGGATGCGCGAGACATCGAGATGAGCCTCCCCGGCGGCGCATTCCTGGTCTTCCTCGGGTCCGGCCTCGGCGGCGTCGCGCGCTTCCTCGTCGGGCTCGCGGCCCTGCGGCTCGCCGGCGCGGGGTTTCCCTGGGGCACGCTCGCGATCAACGTCGTCGGATCCTGCCTGATGGGGATCGTCGTCGGCGCTCTCGCGTTCCGGCCGGAGGCGGAGTGGATCCAGCCGGTGCGGCTGTTCCTGACGACGGGCATCCTCGGCGGCTTCACGACGTTCTCCGCCTTCTCGCTCGAGACGGTGCTGCTGTGGGAGAGCGGCGAGACCTCGGCGGCGCTCGCCTATGTGGCGGCCTCGCTCGTCGTGTCGGTCGCGGCGCTCGCGCTAGGCCTGTTCGCGATGCGCGCGTTGGGGTGAGCGCTTTGCGGTGATGGCGGGGCGGTGCTACCACCACGCCATGACGGGACAACGGGCAGGGGGATCGCCGCCTCGCAGTCGGGCGCCGGGCATGCGCGGCCGCGATCGGCCGCCCATGCGCGCCGCGTCGGTGCGTCCGAGCGCGTCGCGGCCGAGGACGGACGCGGCCCCCCGACCGAAACCCGAGCCGAAGCCTCGCGTGCCGAAGGTCGCGAAGGTCTCGGCCCCCGAGGCTGTCGAGGTCGCGCAGCCGAAGGGCGTGCAGATCGTCCAGGTCGGACCGGACGAGGCCGGCATGCGGCTCGACCGCTTCTTGACGCACCGCTTCCCGGGCCTCGCGCTGACCCACATCCAGCGCATCGTCCGCAAGGGCGAGGTGCGCGTCAGCGGCCATCGCGCGAAGCCGAGCGACCGGCTGGAGGCCGGCTGGGGCATCCGCGTGCCGCCGCTGAGGCTCGACGCGCCGCCCCCCCGCGCGCCCACGCTGAACGAGGCGGACGCCGCCTTCATCAAGGACCTCGCGCTCTACGAGGACGACGACATCCTGGTCATCAACAAGCCGATGGGGCTCGCGGTCCAGGGCGGGCCGGGCGTCCACCGCCACGTCGACGGGCTGCTCGAAGCCTTGCGCGACCGGGCCGGGCAGAAGCCGCGCCTCGTCCACCGGCTCGACAAGGACACGGCCGGCTGCCTCGTGATCGCGAAGACGAGGCTCGCGGCCGCGACGCTCGCGAAGTCGTTCCGCTCGCGCGCGACGCGCAAGATCTACTGGGCGCTCGTCGCCGGGGTTCCGCGCGTGAAGCAGGGGCGGGTCTCGACCTACCTCGCCAAGGAGGAGGCGGAGGGCGATTCGCGCATGACGGTCGCGCAGCACGGCGACGACGGGGCGAGCCACGCGCTCACCTATTACGCGGTCGTCGACCAGGCGGCGCAGAAGCTCGCCTGGCTGTCGCTGAAGCCCGTGACCGGCCGCACCCATCAGCTGCGCGCCCACGCGGCGCATATCGGCCACCCGATCGTCGGCGACCCGAAATATTTCGACGTCGAGAACTGGGAGCTGCCGGGCGGCATCCAGAACAGGCTGCACCTCCTCGCGCGCCGCATCGTGGTGCCGCATCCGCGCACCGGCAAGCCGGTCGACGTCACGGCTCCCCTGCCGCCGCACATCCAGCAGAGCTTCTCGCTCCTCGGGTTCGACACCTCGCATTACGACCCGATCGAAGAGGCGCCCGAGGCGTGAGGCCGCAACCTGTTGCCACCCTCGGGGTTGATGCGGCGGGTCATGGGGCACGTGCGATGAGGGCTGCGTTCGTCTGCGTCGTTCTCGCGGCGGTCACCGCATGGGCGGGCTCGGCGCTCGCCCAGAACGCGCCGGCACCGGGGCAGAACGCCCCGACGCCCGGGCAGCCCCCGGTGGAGCCGCAGATGACCGGGTCTCCGGCGTCCCAGCCACCTACCTCGCAACCCACCGCCGCGCCGCGCCCCGCGACGCCGCCGCGTCCGGCGCAGATCCGCGGCGTGCCGCCGGGCGTCGTCAACCCGCGCCGTCCGCGGACCTTCGTGCAGTGCAACCAGGAGGCCCTCCGGCGCGGCATGCGGGGGGCGGAGCGCCGCCACTGGATCCAGCGCTGCGAGCTCGGCTACGGCCGCCCGCTCTTCCGCCGTCGCGGCCCGACCGTGACCCAGCCGCCCGCGGGCGCGGACACGGCGCCCGCGACCCAGGATCGCGGCGGCGAGGCCGGGTCTCCCTGACGCAGCCGATGCAACTCGTGGTCCTCGACGTCGACGGGACGCTCGTCGACAGCCAAGCGCTGATCGTGGAGGCTCAGGCCCAAGCCTTCGCGGCCTGCGGGCTGCCGGCCCCGACGCGAGAGCGCTCGCTCTCGGTCGTCGGGCTGTCGCTCGCGGAGGCGTTCACCGCGCTCGTCGGCCCGAAGGGGCCTGTCGCGGATCTGGCGGAGGCCTACAGGCTCGCCTTCGGGGCGCTGCGCGCCGACCCGTCCTGGAGCGAGCCGCTCTTCCCGGGCGCGGCCGCGCTGATCGATCGGCTGCGCGGGCGCGACGACATCCGCCTCGGCATCGCGACCGGCAAGTCGCGCCGCGGCGTCTCCTACCTGGTGCACCGGTTCGGCTGGGAGGGCGCCTTCGCCACGGTCCAGACGGCCGACGACGCCCCGTCGAAGCCCGATCCCGGCATGCTGATCCAGGCGATGGCGGAGGCGGGCGTCGACGCGGCATCGACCACCATGGTGGGCGACACGAGCTTCGACATGGGCATGGCGCGGGCCGCCGGCGTCCGGGCGATCGGCGTCGCGTGGGGCTACCATCCGGCCGCCGCTTTGCGCGAGGCAGGGGCGGAGCGCGTGATCGCGAGCTTCGAGGAGCTCGACCCGCTGCTCGCTCTTGGCGAGTCGCTGGCCGATGTCTGAGACGCGCGTCCCCGGCGCGGCTCCGTCCGCCCCGGCCCGATTCTACGAGCGCGTCGAGCTTCGCCCGGACGGCGAGGGCTGCCTCCTGACGCTCGACGGCCGGCCGGCCCGCACGCCCGGCCGCCAGCCGCTCGTGCTCCCAACGATCGCGCTCGGCGAGGCGGTCGCGGCGGAGTGGAACGCGCAAGGCGCGACGATCGACCCGCGCTCGATGCCGGTGACCCGGCTCGCGAACTCCGCCCTCGACGGAGTCTCGCGCGACCTCGCGGCAGTTCGGGACGACCTCGCGCGATATTCGGGGTCGGACCTCGTGGTCTACCGGGCGGGCGAGCCCGAGCGGCTCGTGGCCGAGCAATCGGCCGCGTGGGATCCGGTCGTCGCCTATGCGCGCGACGACCTCGGGGCGCGGCTCATGCTGAGCGAGGGCGTGATGTTCGTCGCGCAGCCGGCCGAGGCGCTGGCGCGCATCCGCGCGCGCATCGACCGCGAGACATCGCCTTTCGGGCTGGCGGCGCTCCACGTCATGACGACGCTGACCGGCTCCGTGCTTCTCGCCCTCATGCATGCAGACGGGCGGCTCGGCCCCGAGGAGACCTGGGCCGCCGCGCACGTCGACGAGCTCTTCCAGGAGAGCCGCTGGGGCGCGGACCACGAGGCGAGCGTGCGCCGCGACGCCCGCGCGGCGGAGTTCCGCGTCGCGTCCCGCGTCTACGCGCTGTCGCGGGCGTGAGCGATTTGCGCGGCCTGCGTCGCATGCTACGGCGCAACGCTCTCTCGTGAAGGTGCGGCTCCCGTGAAAGACACGCTCCAACTCCTGGCCGACCGGCGCGACGCGGCCCGGCTCGGCGGCGGCGAACGCCGCATCGCGGCCCAGCACGCGCGCGGCAAGCTGACGGCGCGCGAGCGCGTGGAGCTCCTGCTCGATCACGGCTCATTCGAGGAGTTCGACATGTTCGTGCAGCACGGCTGCGTCGATTTCGGCATGGCGGACGTGAAGATCCCGGGCGATGGCGTCGTGACCGGCTGGGGCACGATCAACGGCCGCACCGTCTTCGTGTTCTCGAAGGACTTCACCGTCTTCGGCGGCTCGCTCTCGGAGGCGCATGCCCGCAAGATCACCAAGATCCAGGACATGGCGCTGAAGGCGCGCGCGCCCATCGTCGGGTTGTTCGACGCGGGCGGCGCGCGCATCCAGGAGGGCGTCGCGGCGCTCGGCGGCTACGGCGAGGTGTTCAAGCGCAACGTCGTGGCGTCGGGCGTCATCCCGCAGATCTCGGTCATCATGGGCCCGTGCGCCGGCGGGGACGTCTACTCGCCCGCCATGACCGACTTCATCTTCATGGTGCGCGACACGAGCTACATGTTCGTGACGGGCCCCGACGTCGTGAAGACGGTGACGAACGAGGTCGTGACGGCCGAAGAGCTCGGCGGCGCCAAGATCCACACGACGAGATCCTCGATCGCGGACGGGGCCTACGACAACGACGTCGAGTGCCTTCTCCAGGTGCGCCGCCTCGTCGACTTCCTGCCGTCCTCGAACCTGTCGGGCGTGCCCGCCTGGGACTCGTTCGACGACCCGAACCGCGACGACCCCTCGCTCGACACTCTGGTCCCGGCGAACCCGAACAAGCCCTACGACATGAAGGAGCTGATCCGGAAAGTCGTCGACGAGGGCGACGTGTTCGAGATCCAGGAGGCCTACGCGAAGAACATCATCACGGCCTTCGGCCGCATCGAGGGCCGCACGGTCGGCTTCGTGGCGAACCAGCCGATGGTGCTGGCCGGCGTGCTCGATGCGGACGCCTCCCGCAAGGCCGCCCGGTTCGTGCGCTTCTGCGACGCCTTCGAGATCCCGATCGTCACCTTCGAGGACGTGCCGGGCTTCCTGCCCGGGACAGCGCAGGAATATGGCGGCCTGATCAAGCACGGCGCGAAGCTCCTCTTCGCCTATTCCGAGGCGACGGTGCCGCTCGTGACCGTGATCACCCGAAAGGCCTTCGGGGGCGCCTACGACGTCATGGCGTCGAAACATGTGGGCGGCGACGTGAACTATGCCTGGCCGACGGCCCAGATCGCCGTCATGGGTGCCAAGGGCGCGGTCGAGATCATCTTCCGCGGCATGGACGCCGACGGCATCGCGGCGAAGACCCGGGAATACGAGGACCGGTTCCTCTCGCCCTTCGTGGCGGCCGAGCGCGGCTACGTCGACGAGGTGATCATGCCCCGCTCGACCCGCCGCCGCGTCGCGCGCGCGCTCGACATGCTGCGCGAGAAGCAGGTCGAGACACCCTGGCGGAAGCACGACAACATTCCGCTCTAGTCGTGAATCGGATCAATCGAGACGATCGTCGAAACGCAACCGAAACCAAGCACTCTTACGTCCGTTTAACCTGAACAGGCGTTCAGACGTTCAAGTTAACCCCCTCAAAGGACAGGTTGCGCGAAGGTTGATGCACGGAAGAGCCGAGCAAAGGCTTCAGGGGGCATCAATCATGATCACGCAGTCGCTCGAAGACTTCGTCAATCTCGTCATGCTCAATAGCCAGATCACGCGCGCCGACGTGCGCCGGCTGCAGCGCGACATCATGCCGGACGGCGTGGAATCGGCCGACGAGGCGGATGTGCTGATCGCGCTCGACCGGGCCGTCTCGGACAAGGACGCAGCCTGGAACGGCTTCATGATCCAGGCCGTCGTCGATTTCGTGGTGTGGACCTCGCGCCCGACCGGCCGAATCGACCGTCCGACCGCCGAGTGGCTCACGACCTCGCTCTCCGCCGGCAACGGCCCGACGGACGCGGCGGTCGCGGTCGCCTTCGAGGTCGTGCGCGAGTCCGAACTCTGCGACGAGGTCCTGGTCGGCTTCGTGATGCGCTGGGCTCGCGGCCGCGCGCCGATCGAGATCGTCGAGGCGCACGTCCTCGCGGCGTGATCCTCGTCCGCGGCTCGCTTTTCGAACGGGTCAGGCTGCGCTAACGGCATGTGTCGGGCTCGTCGGGTCCGCTGTCGTCGAGGTCGCGCGTGTTTTCCAAGATCCTGATCGCCAATCGCGGCGAGATCGCCTGCCGTGTCATCAAGACGGCGCGGCGCATGGGTATCGCGACGGTCGCTGTCTACTCGGACGCGGACCGGGACGCGCTGCATGTCGAGATGGCGGACGAGGCGGTCCATATCGGGCCGGCGGCGGCGGCCGAGTCCTATCTCCTGATCGATAAGATCGTAGAGGCCTGCCGCCGGACCGGCGCGGAGGCCGTTCATCCGGGCTACGGCTTCCTGTCGGAGCGCGAGGCCTTCCCGCGCGCGCTGGAGGCGGCCGGGATCGTCTTCATCGGCCCGAACCCGCACGCGATCGCCGCGATGGGCGACAAGATCGAATCCAAGAAGGCCGCGGCGGCGGCGGGCGTCTCGACCGTGCCGGGCCATCTCGGGGTGATCGAAAATCCCGACCACGCCGTCGAGATCGCGACCGAGATCGGCTTTCCCGTCATGATCAAGGCCTCGGCCGGCGGCGGCGGCAAGGGCATGCGCATCGCGCATTCTGCGGGAGAGGTGGCGGAGGGGTTCGCGCGGGCGAAGTCGGAGGCCGCGAGCTCCTTCGGCGACGACCGCGTCTTCGTCGAGAAGTTCATCACCGATCCGCGCCACATCGAGATCCAGGTGATCGGCGACAAGCACGGGCACGTCGTCCATCTCGGCGAGCGCGAATGCTCGATCCAGCGCCGCAACCAGAAGGTCATCGAGGAGGCGCCGTCGCCGCTCCTCGACGAGGCGACGCGTCGACAGATGGGCGAGCAGGCGGTCGCGCTCGCGCAGGCGGTCGGCTACGATTCGGCCGGCACGGTCGAGTTCGTGGCCGGCCAGGACAAGTCTTTCTACTTCCTGGAGATGAATACGCGTCTCCAGGTCGAGCACCCGGTGACCGAGATGATCACCGGGCTCGATCTCGTCGAGCTGATGATCCGCGTCGCCGCGGGCGAGCCGCTGCCGATGACGCAAGACGAGGTCCAGCTCGACGGCTGGGCGGTCGAGAGCCGCGTCTACGCCGAGGACCCGACCCGCAACTTCCTGCCGTCCATCGGCCGGCTCACGACCTACCGGCCGCCGGCCGAAGGACCGGTCGACGGAGGCGCGACCGTGCGTAACGACACGGGAGTCGGGGAGGGGGGCGAGATCTCGATCTTCTACGACCCGATGATCGCGAAGCTCGTCACCCACGCCCCCACCCGCCTCGCGGCGATCGATGCCCAGGCGGGCGCGCTCGACGCCTTCGCGATCGAGGGCATCCGCCACAACATCCCGTTCCTCTCGGCCCTGATGGTGCACGAGCGCTGGCGGGACGGGCGGCTCTCGACCGGCTTCATCGCCGAGGAGTTCCCGAACGGCTTTCATGAAGCCGAGCCGGCCGGGGAGGCGGCCCAACGTTTGGCAGCCGTCGCGGCGGCGATCGACCACGTCCTGAACGAGCGCAAGCGCGGCATCTCCGGCCAGATGCGCCGTCCCGAGGCGGTGCGCTTCGAGCGCAGCCGGGTCGTGATGCTGGGGCACGCGCGCCACGAGATCCAGGTGGAGGATTTCGGGCCGGGCATCACGGTCGCGTTCGCGTCCGGCGAGAGGCTGTCGGCCACCTCGTCCTGGGTGCCGGGCGATCCCGTCTGGACCGGGACCGTGGGAGCGGACGTCGTGGCCGTGCAGGTGCGGCCCATCCTCAACGGCGTGCATCTGGCGCATGCGGGCGCCGCCACGACCGCGAGGGTCTATACGTGGCGGGAGGCCGAACTCGCCGCCATGATGCCGGAGAAGGTCGATGCCGGGGCCGGCAAGGCGCTGCTCTGCCCGATGCCGGGGCTCGTCAAGGCGATTCAGGTCAAGGCCGGCCAGGAGGTCAAGGCCGGAGAGGCGCTGGCCATCGTGGAGGCCATGAAGATGGAGAACGTCCTGCGGGCCGAGCGCGACGCGACGATCTCCAAGGTGCTGGCCAAGGAAGGTGAGAGCCTCGCGGTCGACGCGGTGATCCTGGAATTCGCGTGACCCCGAGGGGCGCGATGAGGGGCGAGTGATGCCTCTCTACTTCGCCTACGGGTCCAACATGGACCGTGCCCAGATGGCGGCGCGCTGTCCGGCCTCCGTGGCGATCGGGACGGCGCGCCTCGCGGGGCACCGCCTCGTGATGATGCGCGAAGGTTACGCCTCCGTCCTGCGCGATCCGCGACGCACCGTTTGGGGCGTGCTGTGGGACTTGGCTCTCGCCGACATCCCGGCGCTCGACCGCTACGAGGGTGTCGGCGGCGGGCTCTACACGAAGCGCCACGTGGCGGTCCTTGCGGCATCCGGCGCGAAGCGCGCGCTCATCTATCTCGGGCGCAATGCCGGTCCCGGCCTGCCGCGGCCGGGCTATATCGAGGCGATCGTCGAGGCCGCCCGCGCACAGGACCTACCGTCGGGCTACGTGGCGGAACTCGATGCGCTCGGGGACTCCCGCAAGATGGGCCGGTCGTCGCCTGCGCCGTCCGTGATCCGGCCGCTGCGTCGCTCGCCGCGGGACCCTGAGGAACGTCCGGCCGCATGGCGCTGGACGCCGTAGCTGACGTTGAGGAGCTCGACCCAACGAGTGGGCTGGTGCGGCCAAGAGGACTCGAACCTCCACCCCTCGCGGGACTAGCACCTCAAGCTAGCGCGTCTACCAATTCCGCCATGGCCGCATGCGGGTCGCGTTCGGGAACGCAACCGGAGCGGCACGCGTGTAACAGATGGATTTTGCAGGAACAACCCCGGGGAGCAACCCCGGGCAGGGTTATCGCATATGGGCATAGAGCGCAGTTCACCTCTCCCCGAGGGGGAGAGGTCGAGTCGGCGCGAGCCGACCGGGTGAGGGGGAAGCGCGATGTCCGGATAGAGCGCTTCCCCCTCACCCTACCCTCTCCCCCTCGGGGAGAGGGTTCCCCGCGCCAGACTCCAATTTCATATGCGATAGCCCTGACAACCCCGGCAGGAACAATCCCGGCAGAGACAACCCCGGCGGCTCATGCCGCTTCGAGCGGCAGGTCGGACTCCGCGGGGTCGTGCGCCGGAATTGCCTTGATGCTGCCACCGATCGTCTCGCCCGGCGTGCGCGTCACCTCGGACTTCCGGAAGATCTGCGTGATCTCGACCGAGATGGACTGCCCGCGCACCGCCACGTGCCCGCGCGCGATCGGGTGGCCGTTCGCCAGGACCTCGACGAGATCGGCGTCGCTCGCCTCCAGCTTGACGGTGTCGCCCCGGCCCATGCCCAGGAAGCTCCGCAGCGGCATGCGGCTCTTTCCGAGCACGATCGAGAGATCCACATTCAAGGTATCGATAACGGTCAACCGGGGCTCCGAAGCGGTCGATGACGGCGGCGCGGCCCATCTCGCGGCAGGGTGGTGAAGCGTTGGTTAAGAGCTCCTCCGATGCGTGGTGAACTCGACATCGTCGCCATGGCGCGGCGCGACGGCGCACCCGTCGAATGGGTGGCCGCGACGGGACTCGTGCCCTACGAGGCGGCGGTGGCCGAGATGGACTCGCGTGCCGCCGCGATCGCTGAGGGACGCGCGGCGGAGCGCGTCTGGCTCGTCGAGCACCCGCCGCTCTACACGGCCGGGACGTCGGCGCGGGATGCCGACCTCGTCGAGCCGGACCGGTTCCCGGTCTTCCGCTCGGGCCGCGGTGGGCAGTACACCTATCACGGCCCGGGCCAGCGGGTCGCCTACGTGATGCTCGACCTCAACCGGCGCCAGCCCGACCTGCGGCGCTTCGTCGGCGCGCTCGAATCCTGGCTCATCCTCACGCTGGCGGCGTTCAACGTCCGCGGCGAGCGGCGCGAGGACCGGGTCGGCGTGTGGGTCCGCCGCCCGGAGCGCGGGGAGGAGATGGAGGACAAGATCGCGGCGATCGGGATCCGGGTGCGCCGATGGGTGACGTTCCACGGGATCAGCCTGAACGTCGAGCCCGACCTGTCACACTTCTCCGGTATCGTGCCCTGCGGCGTGACCCGGCATGGCGTGACGAGCCTCGTCGATCTCGGGCGACCGGTCACGATGCACGACGCCGACATCGCGCTGAGGGCGGCGTTCGAGGAGGTGTTCGGGCCGACGATCTCGACCTCCGAACAGGCATCGAGGCGCTCGTCAACAGCGCTGTGATAACTTGGCCACATCGGGAAAACATCCCGAGACCGCCCTGCCGCGAACCGAGCTTCGCCGCGATCCCGCCATAAACCGGCGTCAGTCCACACTCGTCAAGAAGTTGTTGCCCGGCAACGGTTTAGAGCTCCTTTGGGAGCGACTCCAAGAACGCTCGCGCGTTCGCGGATCGCGGCCGCTGGTCTCGTTGCGCCGTCGTGCGGGTGCGTGTCACTCACCGGTCTCAGAAGAGCCGATGAACGGCAAGGGCGGGTGAGTTTCGGGATGGATGCGCGTCTGATCGACAAGTCGAGGCTGCCGAGCCGCCACGTGACGGAGGGGCCGGAGCGGGCGCCGCACCGCTCGTACCTCTACGCGATGGGGCTCACGAAGGAGCAGATCCACCAGCCGCTGGTCGCGGTCGCGACCTGCTGGAACGAGGCCGCGCCCTGCAACATCTCGCTCATGCGCCAGGCCCAGGCCGTGAAGAAGGGCGTCGCGTCGGCGGGCGGCACGCCGCGCGAGTTCTGCACCATCACGGTCACGGACGGCATCGCGATGGGTCATGCCGGCATGCGCGCCTCGCTGCCGTCCCGCGAGGTCATCGCCGACTCGGTCGAGCTGACGATGCGCGGCCACGCCTACGACGCCCTCGTGGGCATGGCGGGCTGCGACAAGTCGCTGCCCG
>CAXUHE010000111.1:0-12230 GCA_964250725.1 uncultured Enterovirga sp.
A
The DNA here is from genome assembly GCA_964250725.1 of uncultured Enterovirga sp. Classification (GTDB taxonomy): domain Bacteria; phylum Pseudomonadota; class Alphaproteobacteria; order Rhizobiales; family Beijerinckiaceae; genus Enterovirga. The sequence continues at coordinate 2 of CAXUHE010000111.1, forward strand.
GAAACCCGGTCGCGTCAAGAGAATCGGGGATGTCGTGCCGGGATTGATGCAAGGATTGATGCAGGGGAAGCGCGGCCTGGTGATGGGCGTCGCGAACGACCACTCCATCGCCTGGGGGATCGCCAAGGTCTTGGGCACGCACGGGGCGACGCTCGCCTTCACCTACCAGGGCGAGGCGTTGGGAAAGCGCGTCGCGCCGCTCGCGGCCTCGCTCGGCTCGGAGCTGGTCCTGCCCTGCGACGTCGAGGACGACGACTCGGTGGCGGCCGTCTTCGAACGGATCGAGACCGCCTGGGGCGGGCTGGACTTCGTGGTCCACGCGATCGGCTTCTCGGACAAGGCCGAGCTGAAGGGCCGCTACGCCGATACGAGCCGGGCGAACTTCTCGCGCACGATGGTGATCTCCTGCTTCTCCTTCACGGAGATCGCGCGCCGCGCCGCCGCGCTCATGCCGCACGGCGGCAGCCTGGTCACGCTGACCTATGACGGCGCGAACCGCGTGATGCCGAACTACAACGTGATGGGCGTCGCGAAGGCGGCGCTCGAAGCCTCGGTGCGCTATCTCGCGGGCGATTTCGGCCGGCAAGGCATCCGGGTCAACGCGATCTCGGCCGGCCCCGTGCGCACGCTCGCGGGCGCGGGAATCGCGGATGCGCGGCTCATGTACAACTACCAGAAGGCGCACGCGCCGCTGGGGCGCGCCGTGACGATGGAGGAGATCGGCGGCTCGGCGCTCTACCTCCTGTCGGACCTCTCGGGCGGCGTCACGGGCGAGATCCACTACGTGGATTGCGGCTACAACATCATCTCGATGCCACGCCCCGACGTTCTCAAGGTCCAGGAGGCGGTCGGCGCGACCGAGGCCTGAACGGTCCCCGCGTATGCCGTCGGGCCGCTTGCCTAAGCGGCGCCCCTTCCTTAGAGCCGCGCGTTCTCCGTCCGGCATGGTCTAGCGATGACAGGTTTCAAGGAGCGGGTCTTCTCCGGCGTCCAGCCGACGGGGAACCTGCATCTCGGCAATTATCTCGGCGCCATCAAGCGCTTCGTCGAGCTGCAGGAGAGCCGTGATTGCATCTACTGCGTGGTCGACATGCACGCGTTGACTGCGCAGCTCTATCAGCCGGATCTGCCTGCACAGACGCGCGAGGTCACGGCCGCCTTTCTGGCCTGCGGCATCGATCCCGCCCGCAACATCGTGTTCAACCAGAGCCAAGTCCCGGGCCACGCGGAGCTCGCCTGGATCTTCAACTGCGTCGCCCGCATGGGCTGGCTCGGCCGCATGACGCAGTTCAAGGAGAAGGCTGGCCGGGACCGCGAGAACGCGTCGGTCGGCCTCTTCGCCTACCCGAACCTGATGGCGGCCGACATCCTGCTCTACCGCGCGACGCATGTGCCGGTCGGCGAGGACCAGAAGCAGCACTTGGAGCTGACGCGCGACATCGCGCAGAAGTTCAACATGGATTTCGCCGAGTCGATCGCCGGGCACGGCCACGGCGAGGCGTACTTTCCCCTGACCGAGCCGTTGATCGGAGGACCGGCCGCGCGCGTCATGTCGCTGCGCGACGGCTCGAGGAAGATGTCGAAATCCGACCCGTCCGACTACTCGCGCATCAACCTGACGGACGATGCCGACACGATCGCCCAGAAGGTCCGCAAGGCGAAGACGGACGCGGAGCCCCTCCCCTCCGAGGAGGCCGGCCTCGCGAAACGTCCCGAGGCGGAGAACCTGGTGGGCATCTACGCGGCCCTCTCGAACCGCGACCCCGCCACTGTGCTGGGCGAGTTCGGGGGCTCGCAATTCTCCGCCTTCAAGGGCGCGCTGGTGGACCTCGCGGTCGACAGGCTCGGGCCGATCGGAGCCGAGATGAAGCGGCTCCAGGCCGACCCCGCCCATATCGACCGCGTGCTGGCGGACGGATCGGACCGCGCCGCCGCGATCGCGGCCGAGACGATCGTGGCCGTCAAGGACATCGTGGGCTTCGTGCGGCACTGACCGTCGGCTTGCCCGCGCCATGACGCTTCGGCATGCTTCGGCGGCGGCGGGATCGTATCGATGAGCGGAGCGAAGCGGCGGTCCTTCGAGGCGGGGCACCGCCCGAAATTCATGGTCGTGGTGGACGGGACGCTCGAATGCGGCCGCGCGGTCCATTTCGCGGCCCGGCGATGTGCCCGGACGGGCGCGACGCTCGTCATGCTCGGCGTCGCGACCCCGCCCGAGAGCTTCGAGTGGAAGGGCGTCGAGGACGCGATGCAGGCGGAGGCGGAGGCCGAGGCCGAGGCGATGCTCGGCGTCGCGGCGAGCGGCGCGCGGGACCAGTCCGGCATCGCGCCCGAGACCGTCGTGAAGCTCGGCGAGAAGGCGGACGCTATCCTGGAGCTGATCGAGGAGGACCAGGACATCTCCTTCCTGGTCCTCGCGGCGGCGACCGGCGGCCAGGGGCCGGGGCCGCTCGTCTCGGCCATCGCGTCCCGGGCGGGCGCGAGCTTCCCGATTCCGGTCGTCATCGTGCCGGGCGACCTCGCGGACGACGAGATCCAGGCGCTCGCCGGCTGATCGCCTCCGATCCGGCTTGGGATTCCGCGAAGCCGGAGCCACATTCTAGGTCGACGCCGTGCTATGAGGCGGCAGAGCGCGGCCGCGAGGCCGCCCAGCGAGGTCCAGCCATGTTCATCCAGACCGAAGCCACCCCGAACCCGGCGACGCTCAAGTTCCTGCCGGGCCGCATCGTGATGCAGGACGGCACCTTCGACGTGCAGGATCCGGCGGCCGCGCGATCCTCGCCGCTGGCCTCCCGGCTGCTGGCGCTGCCCGACATCGGCGGCGTGTTCCTCGGCTACGACTTCATCAGCGTGACGAAGCGCGACGGCGAGTGGCAGCACCTCAAGCCCGCGGTGCTCGGCGCCATCATGGAGCATTTCATGTCGGGCGCGCCCGTCATGGAGGCGGGCGCGGCGCTCGGCGAATCGGGCGGCGAGGAGTTCTTCGATCCCGCCGATCTCGAGACCGTCGAGACCATCAAGGACCTGATCGAGACACGCGTTCGGCCCGCGGTCGCGGGCGACGGCGGCGACATCACCTTCCGGGGCTTCAAGGACGGGACCGTGTACCTCAACATGCGCGGCTCCTGCGCGGGCTGCCCCTCCTCGACCGCGACCCTGAAGCACGGCATCCAGAACCTCCTGCGGCACTTCGTGCCCGAGGTGCAGGAGGTCGAGGCCGTCGTCTGACGATCCGACCGGGATGCGTGTTCTCGCGATCGACACCGCCCTCTCGCAATGCGCGGCCTGCGTGCTCGATATCGGGGATGCCGAGCCGGTCGCCCGGGAGGCGATCGCGCTGGAGCGCGGCCACGCGGAGGCGCTCCTGCCGCTGCTCGACCGCGTCATGTCGCGGGTCGACGGATCGTTCGGCTCACTCGACCGCGTGGCGGTCACGGTCGGACCGGGGAGCTTCACCGGCCTGCGCATCGGGATCTCGGCCGCCCGCGCGGTCGGGCTCGCGACGGAGCGGCCCGTCGTCGGCGTCACGACGCTCTCGGCGCTGATCGCGCCCTTCCTGATCGAGAATCGGGCACAGCTCGTCGTGGCGGCGATCGACGCGCGCGCAGGCCGCGTCTTCGCACAGGCGCTGGCGCCGAGCGGCCGCACCGTGATCGCACCCGCGATCCTGTCGGTGAAGGACGTGGTGCGCGCCCTCGGGTCCGGACCCGTGACGCTCGTCGGGTCGGGCGCGCCCGCGATCGCCACGGAGGCGCTGTCCGTCGGGCTCGACGCGCGCGTCCACCCTCATGGGCCATCGCCCGACATCGCCTGGGTGGCGCGGCTCGGCGCCGCCGCGGAGCCCGACGAGGCGCTCCCGAAGCCGTTCTATCTCGCGGCCCCGGATGCCCGTCCCCAGGATGGGGCGCGGCTCGCGCGCGCCTGACGGCATGCACTGGCTGGAATGGATCGGCCTCTCGCCGCGGGGTCAGGCCAGGATCGCGGCCAGGATCGTGGCCTTGTCGGGCACCCATGCCGAGCGACTTGCCGAGATCCACGCGGGCGCCTTCGCGCGTCCCTGGAGCGCCGACGAGTTCTCCCATTTCCTGCTCGATCGCGGCATCCGCCTCGACGGCCTCTTGGTCGGGCGCGACCGGCAGCCCTCCGGCTTCGCCCTGTCGCGCGTCACGGTGGACGAAGCCGAGATCCTGAGCTTCGCGATGGCCCGGGCCGTGCGCGGCCGCGGCTACGGCCGCACGCTCCTCGCGCATCACCTCGAGACGCTCGCGCATGCGGGCGCCGCCAAGGTGCATCTCGAGGTCGAGGAGGGGAACGCGCCGGCGCTCGCCGTCTACACGCGGCTGGGCTTCGTCAGATCCGGGATGCGGCCGGGCTACTACGCACGGCCGGACGGGACGCGGGTCGCGGCACTCTCGATGACACGCCTCCTCCGAGAGTCCGGTTCGGCCGAGCCCGTATGACACGGGCCGGCTTCGCGGGCCGTCTCGCCGTCATGGTCCTCGCCTTCGTGCCGCTAGCGCTCGCCGAGGGCTTCGCAAGGCGATCGGGTCTTGGCTGGGCACGCGAGGTGCCGCCCTTGTTGCACCGTCTTTTCCTCCAGCTATTCGACATTCGGGTAGAAGTTCGAGGCATGCCGCCTGAGCTGGGCGCACCGACGCTCGTCCTCGCGAACCACGTCTCTTGGATCGACATCCCGGTCATGGCGGGCGCGCTTCCGCTCTCCTTCATAGCCAAGCAGGAGATCGCGGCCTGGCCGATCTTCGGCTACCTGGCGCGGCTCCAGCGCTGCATCTTCCTCGACCGGACCCGCAAAGCCGCGACCGCCGAGGTGAACGCCCGCGTGGCGGAGCGGCTCGCGGCGGGCGAGGTCATCGTGCTCTTCCCCGAGGGGACGACCGGCGACGGCAACCGGATCCTCCCGTTCCGCTCCTCGCTCGTCGGGGCGGCGCGCGCGGCGCTCGCGGACGCGCCGGGCGGGCGCATCCTCCTCCAGCCGCTCGCGGTCGCCTACGTCCGGCGCAACGGCCTGCCCGTATCGCGTCGCGAGATGCCGGAACTCGCCTGGTACGGCGACATGGAGCTCGTGCCGCACGTCCTCGGCTTCGTGCGCGGAGGGCCGCTCGACGTCGCGCTGACTTGGGGGGACCCGATCCCGTTCGGGCCGGAGACCGATCGCAAGCGCGCCGCGAAAGCGGCCGAGAGCGCGATACGGGCGGCTCGTCGGACCGCGGCGCTCGACACGTTTGCGCCGCCGGTACGGGATTGACGCCGGACGGGTATTCTCTTGGCCCCCCGTAGCGACTATGAGTCGAGAACCCAAGTTCGGCGGGAGGGTTCGGTTCGCTCGTGAAGAAGGTGTTCGTCAAGTCGTATGGCTGCCAGATGAACGTCTACGACGCCGCGCGGATGTCCGACGTCATGGTCGGGCAGGGCTACACCGAGACCTCCGGGGCGGACGACGCGGATCTCGTGATCCTCAACACCTGCCACATCCGCGAGAAGGCCGCCGAGAAGGTCTATTCCGAGCTCGGTCGCCTGAACGAGCTGAAGCAGCAGCGCCGGTCCGAGGGTCTTGAGACCACGATCGTGGTCGCGGGCTGCGTCGCGCAGGCGGAGGGCCGGGAGATCATCCGGCGCGCGCCCGTCGTCGATGCCGTCATCGGCCCGCAGAGCTACCACCGCCTGCCGGACCTGCTCCGGATCGCGCGCGAGACGGGTCACGCGGTCGATACCGAGTTCCCGGAGGCGGACAAGTTCGGCGCGCTGCCTCCGCAGCCGCGTGACCGCATCCGCTCGCGCGGGATCACGGCCTTCCTGACGATCCAGGAGGGCTGCGACAAGTTCTGCACCTTTTGCGTGGTGCCCTACACGCGCGGCGCGGAGATCTCGCGCCCGGTCGCGACGGTGGTCGAGGAGGCCTCGCGGCTCGTCGAGGCCGGGGTGCGCGAGGTCACGCTGATCGGGCAGAACGTCAACGCTTATCACGGGCTCGGCGCCGACGGCCGGACCGCCTCGCTGGCCGGCCTCGTCGAGCGGCTGGCCTCGATTCGCGGCCTCGCGCGCATCCGCTACACGACGAGTCACCCGCGCGACATGTCGGACGACCTCCTCGCGGCCCATCGCGACGTGCCGCAGCTGATGCCCTATCTCCACCTGCCCGTTCAGGCGGGGTCGGACCGCATCCTCGCGGCGATGAACCGCAAGCACCGCGCGGCGGATTACCTGCGCGCCATCGAGCGCGTGCGGGCGGCGCGGCCAGACATCGCGATCTCGTCCGATTTCATCGTCGGGTTCCCGGGCGAGAGCGAGGCCGATTTCGCCGACACGCTGCGGCTCGCAGCCGAGGTCCGGTTGGCGGCGGCGTTCTCGTTCAAGTACAGCCCGCGCCCCGGCACGCCCGCGGCCGAGATGGCCGGCCAGGTGCCCGAGCCGGTGCGGAGCGAGCGGCTCGCGCGCCTCCAGGAGCGGCTCGAGACCGACCGTCAGGCCTTCAACCGCGCGACGCTCGGCCGTGTGGTCGACGTCCTGGTCGAGAAGCCGGGCCGGCATCCGGGCCAGCTCGCCGGCAAGTCGCCTTACCTTCAGGCCGTCCAGACGAGCGGGGTCGAGGCCGCGATCGGCGACGTCGTAGCCGTGCGCGCGACCTCGCTCGGACCGAACTCGATCTTCGGCGAACCGGTCGGACCTCAGACAGCTCACACAATGGTCGCCGCCGCATGATGAAGACATCGCCGGGTTCCGGCACGGCGGTCGCCGCCCGCGAGGCTGCGGTCGAGGAATCCGCCGAGATCGCGCTGACGTTCGACGACAACCGCCTCGCCGGGCTGGTGTTCGGGCATTACGACCAGCACCTCGCGCACATGGAGCGCCGGCTCGGCATCGTGCTGAACGCGCTCGGCAACAGGGTCGTCATCAAGGCGCCGCCGGACCTCGCGCTGCGCGCCCGGCGGGTGCTGGAGAGCCTCTACGAGCGCGTCCGGCTGGAGGGCGCGCTGACGCTCGGCGACGTCGACGGGGCGATCCAGGAGAGCGCGATGCAGGGCATCCTGTTCCCAGCCGTGCCCGCCGCCCCGGCCGTGCGCCCGACCTTCGACCAGATCGCGACCCGCAAGCGCGGCGTGGTGCGCGCCCGCAACGCCGCGCAGGACACCTATCTGCGGGCCTTACGCAAGCACGAGCTCGTCTTCGCGGACGGGCCGGCCGGCACCGGCAAGACCTGGCTCGCGGTCGGCTACGCGGTGTCGCTCCTCGAGAGCGGGCAGGCCGAGCGCCTGATCCTGTCGCGGCCGGCCGTCGAGGCGGGCGAGCGGCTGGGCTTCCTGCCGGGCGACATGCGCGACAAGGTCGACCCCTATCTCCGGCCGATCTACGACGCGCTGCACGACTTCATGGAGGGCCGCCACGTCGAGCGCGCCTTGCAGACCGGCATGATCGAGGTCGCGCCGCTCGCCTTCATGCGCGGCCGCACCCTCGCGAACGCGGTCGTGCTGCTCGACGAGGCGCAGAACACGACGTCCATGCAGATGAAGATGTTCCTGACGCGCCTCGGCGAGGGGTCGCGCATGATCGTCAACGGCGATCCGAGCCAGATCGACCTGCCGTCCGGCCAGAAATCCGGCCTGACGGAGGCGCTGCGCATCCTGGACGGCGTCGAGGGCGTCGGCCGCGTGCAGTTCCGCGACGTCGACGTCGTGCGCCACGACCTCGTGCGCCGCATCGTGACGGCCTACGACGCGGCCTCGCGCACGGGGGGACACGCGGCCCCGTGATCGCGATCGAGACCGTGACCGAAGGCGGCGGCTGGGACGGCGAACTGGGCGAGCTCGCGCAGGCGGCCGCCGAGGCCGCCCTCGCGGAGATCCCGGACGCGCCGGGCGAACCGCTGTCGGCGACGTTGCTCCTGACCGACGACGCGGCGATACGCGAGCTGAACCGGCTCTGGCGCGGGCAGGACAAGGCGACGAACGTCCTCTCCTTCCCGTCCGACGCCCCCGCCATGCCGGGCGAGCCCCGCGCGATCGGCGACATCGCGATGGGCTACGAGACGGTCGCCCGGGAGGCGGAGGCCGACGGCAAGCCGCTCGCCGCTCATGTCGCGCATCTCGTGGTGCATGCCGTGCTGCACCTGTTCGGGCACGACCACCTGGACCCCGCCGAGGCGGACGCGATGGAGGCGCGCGAGGTCGCGGCACTCGCCCGGCTCGGGATCGCGGACCCCTACCGGGACAGCGTGCCCGATACGCCGCTCGTGCGGATCGCCTGAGCGATGAGCGATCCGCGTGCGGATGAGAGGCAAGGCGAGACGTCAGGTGGGCGAGAGGGTTGGCTCGAACGGCTGATCCACCGCTTCAGCGCGTGGTCGCGCGATTCCTGGCGCGAGGACCTGCACGAGGTCCTGGCGGAGGCCGAGTCTCAGGACCTGACGCCGGCCGAGCGGGCGCTGCTCCGCAACGTCCTCGGTCTCAACCGCGTACGGGTCGGCGACGTCATGGTGCCGCGCGCGGACATCGCCGGGGTGCCGATCGACACCGACCTCGGCGAGCTGCTGGCGTATTTCCACGAGGCCGGGCATTCCCGCCTGCCCACCTATGGCGAGTCGCTCGACGAGCCGCTCGGCATGATCCACATCCGCGACTTCCTCGATCACATCGCGGCGCTGAGCATGAGCGGTCCTGCCCCCGAGGGCGGCGGCAAGCCCGCGCCCGACCTCGCGCGCGTCGACATGAGCGCGACGCTCGCCTCCGCGAAGATCCTGCGTCCGGTCCTGTTCGTGCCGGGATCGATGCCCGCCATCGATCTCCTGATCCGGATGCAGGCCTCGCGCACGCATATGGCGCTCGTGATCGACGAGTATGGCGGGACGGACGGGCTCGTGTCGATCGAGGACCTGCTGGAGACGGTCGTCGGCGAGATCGAGGACGAGCACGACGAGGTCACGGACATGATCGTGCGCGAGGAGGGGGGCGGGCTCCTGGTCGACGCGCGGGCGCCGATCGAGGAGGTCTCGGCCGCGCTCGGGATGGACCTGATGGAGGTGGCCGAGGCCGATGACGTCGACACGCTGGGCGGGCTCATCGTAACGCGCGCGGGGCGGGTCCCGGCTCTGGGCGAGCGGTTCGACGGCCCGGCGGGGCTCGAATTCGAGGTGCTGGACGCGGACATGCGCCGGCTGAAGCGGGTCAGGATCGCGCCCCGGCGCGACCCGGCGCCCGCAACATCGACCGAACCGGAGCCGGACCGGCCGCGCGGATGAGGGCAATCGCGCATCGCGTGATACTGGCGGATGGCTGGGCGCGGGCCGGATGGGCGCTGGCCTCGGGCGCGGTCGGGGCGCTCGCGATGCCGCCCTTCGGATTCTGGCCCGCCCTCGTCGTGTCGCTGACGCTCGCCGTCTGGCTTCTCGACGGGTCGGCCGGCGGGTCGCGGACCGCGACGCTGAGGCGCGCCGCCCTCCTCGGCTGGCTCTGGGGGCTCGGCTATTTCGTGGCCGGGCTGTGGTGGATCGGCGCGGCGTTCCTGGTCGAGGCGGACGTGTTCGCCTGGCTCCTGCCGTTCGGGGTGCTGGGCCTGCCGGCGATCCTCGCGCTCTTCACCGGCCTCGGTTTCGCCGCGGCGCGCGCGCTCTGGTCGCCCGGCGCGGGGCGCATCTTCGCACTGGCGCTCGGGCTCATCCTGGCCGAGTGGCTGCGCGGACACATCTTCACCGGGTTCCCGTGGAACACGCTCGGCATGGCGCTCGGCCAGAACGTCTGGCTGATGCAGTCGGCCGCGTGGCTTGGCCTATACGGCATGACGGTCGTGGCCGTGCTCGCCTTCGCGGCCCCCGCGACGCTCGCGACCGGCGAGACGCGTGTCGCCCGCATCGTCCCGAGCGCGGTCGCGGCCGCGGCGATCGGTTCGATCGCGGCCCTGGGCGCGCTGCGCCTGCCCTCCGGCCCGACGCCGACCGTGCCGGACGTGCGTCTGCGGATCATGCAGCCGAACCTCTCGCAGGACGCCAAGTTCAGGCCCGCGAACGGCCCGGAGATCCTGGCGCGCTATCTCGCGCTTAGCGACCGCGCGACGTCGCCACAGACCACCGGGATCGGCGACGTCACGCATCTCGTCTGGCCGGAATCCGCCTTCCCGTTCCTCCTCCATCGGGAGGCGGCCGCGCTCTCGCAGATCGCCCGCGCGCTGCCGCGCGGCGCGGTGCTCCTCACCGGTGCGGCGCGCAGCGACGACGTGCTGCCCGGCGAGACGGGACGACGCTTCTACAACGCGATCCAGGCCGTCTCCGATACCGGCGCGATCGTGGCGACCTACGACAAGATCCATCTCGTGCCGTTCGGCGAGTATGTGCCGGCGTTCCTGGACCGGGCGCTGCGCGCAATTGGCATCCGACAGTTCGTCGCGATCCCGGGCGGCTTCACGGCCGGAGAGCGGCGCACACCGTTCGAGGTGCCGGGCCTGCCTCCGGTATCCGCCAGCATCTGCTACGAGGCGATCTTCCCCGACGAGATCGCGGCCGTCTCAGGAGCGCGTCCCGGCCTCCTCCTGAACGTGACCAACGACGGCTGGTTCGGCGATACGCCGGGTCCGCGACAGCACTTCGCACAGAGCCGTCTGCGGGCGGTCGAGCGTGGTCTCCCGCTTGTGCGCGCGGCGAATACGGGGATCTCGGCCGTGGTGGATCCCTACGGGCGCGTCGTGGCCTCGCTGCCGGTCGGGGTGGACGGAGTTCTCGATTCCGGGTTGCCGAGATCCGGAGTGCCGACGTTTTTCGACACTTACGGCAATGCTTTATTGGTGGCGTTGTGTCTCGTTTGTTGTGTAGGAGCGCTGATGGGACTTCTGCTGAGAACTTTCGTATGGCGCAGGACGTAGGGCTTAAGGGCGGTCGAGACGAGCGCGTGCGAGAAGGTCCGAGTGCGATGAAGAAGGCTCCGAACGACGTCGACAGACATGTCGGCGCGCGTGTCCGCATGAGGCGGATCCTCCTTGGTCTCAGCCAGGAGAAGCTCGCGGACGCGCTCGGGCTGACCTTTCAGCAGGTCCAGAAATACGAGAAGGGGACGAACCGCATCAGCGCGAGCCGATTGCAGCAGATCTCCGGCGCGTTGGGCGTCCCGATCGAGTTCTTCTACAACGACGGTACCCCGACGAGCGAGGTCGGCGGCTTCGCCGATACCGGCAAGACGGGCTATGAAGCCGACATGATGACGACGGACGGCCTGAAGCTTTTGAAAGCGTTCAACGCCATCCAGGATCAACAGACGCGGAAGCGCATCGTGGAGCTCGCGCAGACGCTCAGCGCGTCGACGAACCGGAAGGAGCGTTCTTCATAACGGACGCGTTTGCTTGACCGGACTGTCGCCGAATGTCAGAAGCCGCGCGCCCGGGCAGATCGGTCCTGGGGGCAAGACGGGAACGACGATGGCCAGAGCCGACTACCTGTTCACGAGCGAGTCGGTCTCGGAGGGGCATCCCGACAAGGTCTGCGACCGCATCTCCGACGAGGTGGTCGACGCCTTCTACCGGGCGGGCGCGAGCGAAGGGCTCGACCCCTGGACGATCCGGGCCGCGTGCGAGACCCTCGCGACCACGAACAGGGTCGTGATCGCGGGCGAGTACCGGGGACCGGCGAGCGTCGGGAAGGCCGAGATCGAGACCCTCGTCCGCAAGGCGATCCGGGACATCGGCTACGAACAGCACGGATTCCATTGGAACACGGCCGAGATCGAAGTGCTCCTGCATGGGCAATCGGCCGACATCGCGCAGGGCGTCGATTCCGCCGGCAACAAGGACGAGGGCGCGGGCGACCAGGGCATCATGTTCGGCTATGCCTGCACCGAGACCCCGGAATTGATGCCGGCGCCGATCTACTACGCCCACAAGATCCTGAAAGACATCACGGTCGCGCGCAAGTCCGGCACGGGGCCGGCCCGGGTGCTCGGCCCCGACGCGAAGAGCCAAGTGACCGTACGCTACAAGGACGGCAAGCCGGTCGGCGCGACGCAGATCGTGGTCTCGACCCAGCATCTGGACGAGAGCCTCACGTCCGAGGACGTGCGCGCCATCGTGGAGCCCTACGTCACGAAGGCGCTCCCCGATGGCTGGATATCGCCGGAGACGGTCTGGCATGTGAACCCGACCGGCAAGTTCGTCATCGGCGGACCGGACGGCGATTGCGGCCTGACAGGGCGCAAGATCATCGTCGACACCTACGGCGGCGCGGCCCCGCATGGGG
>CAXUHE010000112.1:0-4726 GCA_964250725.1 uncultured Enterovirga sp.
CACGTTCATGTGGTACCAGGGCGGCCGGAACGTGTTCTCGGCGACGAGCCATCGGTCCGAGAAGATCACGAAGTCGATGTTCGCGGTGCCGGGGGTCTCGGAGGGCGAGGTCAGGACCGTGAAGATCGACGGGTCGGCGTGGTCGAACAGCACCGGGCCGACGGGGGAGTAGCGGCGCAGGTCGTACTTGTAGGGCGCGTAGTTGCCGTGCCACGCCACGACGTCGAGCGGCGAATGGTCGATCGCGGCCGACCAGAGCGCGCCGCCCCATTTCACGAACATGCGCGAGGGCGCGTCGCGGTCCTCGTAGGCCGCGACGGGCGTCAGGAAGTCGCGCGGGTTCGCCATGCAATTCGCGCCGATCGGCCCGCGCTCGGGCAGCGAGAACGCGCCGCCGTAATTCTCGCAGATGTAGCCGCGCACCGGGCCGCCCAGGAGCTCGACCCGCACCTTCACGCCGCGCGGGATGACCGCGATCTCGCCGGGCTCGACGTCCACGATCCCGAACTCGGTCCAGAACCTGACCTCGCCCTCCTGGGGAACGATCAGCATCTCGCCGTCGGCGTTGTAGAAATACTCGTCCACCATCGAGCGAGTGGCGAAATACAGATGCGCGCCCATCCCGGCCTGCGAACCAGCGTCGCCCGCGCTCGTCATCGTGCGGATGCCCTCCACGAAGGAGAGGGGTTCGGCCGGGATCGCGATCGGGTCCCAGCGCAGCGGGCCGATCGGCAGATCTACCTCGTGCGCGGGCGCGGTGCGCCACAGGCCGATCTCGGCCTTCTCGAACGCCCCCCAATGCACGACGGTCGGGCGGATACGGTAGAGCCACGAGCGCTCGTTCGTCGTGCGCGGCGCCGTGAAGGGCGAGCCCGAGAGCTGCTCGGCGTAGAGCCCGTAGGGGCAGCGTTGCGGCGAGTTGCGGCCGACCGGCAGCGCGCCCGGCAGCGCCTCCGTCTCGAAGCCGTTGCCGAAGCCCGACATGTAGCCGGGCGTAAGGCCGGACCCGGTGGCGATCGGCGCGAAAGCGGACGGCGCCTGCACGTTCATGGCTGTTCCTCCCCGAACTCGAGGGCGAAATTAGTTGCAGATGAAACTGGTGTCAAATGTGCGGCTGTCATCCCCGGCCGGAGCGAAGCGGAGGGGAAGGGATCCACGCCGGATCAAGCGGGGTGCTGGATTTCTCATCCCCTGCGGCGGCTATCGCCGCCTCCGGCCGGGAATGACAGTCGGGGAGGTCCTCGTCCCGAACCGACCGGCCCCGCCCGCGTTCACAGGCCGGGCCATGCGCGCCCGCGGGAGTGGCGGCATGGCGGCGGTCGAGATCGGCATCGCGTTCGGCGTGCGCCTCATGCTCGTCGCGCTGTTCCTGCCCTTCAGCGCGCTCGACAAGATCGTCAACTTCACGGGCGCGGTCGGGCAGGCGCGGGAGATCGTTCCCTCCACCGGCCTCGCCAAGGCGCTGATCGGCGCGGGGCTCTTCGTCGAGATCGTGATGTCGGCCTGCGTGCTGACGGGCACGGCCGACCGCGCTGCCGCCTTCGTGCTCGCGGGCTATTGCGGGGTCACGGCGCTCCTCTGGAAGCAGTTCTGGCGGCCGGGCGACTTCTGGGCGTCGGGCGACAGCAAGGCGCGCAACCTGTTCTGGGACTTCTGGAAGAACTTCGCGCTCGCGGGCGGCTTCCTGCTCGTCGTGTTCGGCACCCGGGCCGACACGGTGCGGCTCTTCCTCGCCGACCCGTTCTCCTCGACGCATCCCTATACGCTCACGCGCCCATGAACCGGGATATGCCCTGGTTCGAGATCGTGGATCGGCGCTTCGCGCGCTATGTCCTGCCGAACGCGCCGCTGGAGGAGCTGGCAGGCGGGTTCCGCTGGATCGAGGGCCTCGTCTGGATGGCGGATGCCGAGTGCCTGCTGTTCCAGGACCTGCCGCGCGACCGCACGATGCGCTGGATCGAGGGCGTGGGCGTATCCGTCTTCCGCGCGCCCGCCGGCTACGCCAACGGTCAGGCGCGCGACCGGCAGGGGCGGCTCCTCACCTGCTCGCACCGGCATCGCTGCCTCACCCGCACCGAGCCCGACGGCACCGTGACGACTCTCGTCACCCACCATGAGGGCCGACGCCTCAACGCGCCGAACGACGTCGTGTGCAGGTCGGACGGGTCGATCTGGTTCACGGACCCGCTCTACGGCATCTCGACCGATTACGAGGGCGGCATCCAGGCCTCCGAGCAGGCGCCGGCGCTCTATCGGTTCGATCCGTCCGGCGGCGAGATCCGGGTCATGGCATCCGACTTCGCCGGCCCGAACGGGCTCGCCTTCTCGCCCGACGAGAGCCGGCTCTACGTCTCCGAAACGGGCGATCAGGCGCATGACGAGCCGGCGCAGTTCATCCGCGTCTTCGACGTGTCGCCGGACGGCCTCTCGCTCTCGGGCGGCGAGGTCTTCCACACGGTCTCGCCCGGCTACGCGGACGGCCTGAAGGTCGACCAGGAGGGCAACGTCTGGTCGAGCGCGGCGGACGGCGTGCATTGCATCGATCCGCAGGGCGCCCTCCTCGGCAAAATCCTGGTGCCGCACCGGGTCTCCAACCTGTGCTTCGGAGGCCGAGCGCGGAACCGCCTCTTCATCGGCGGATCGCACAAGCTCTACGCGGTCTTCCTCAATGGGCGAGGTGCCGCATCGCCTTGACGGAGATAGCCGTGATCCAGCTCGCGACGCTCTCGCGCATCGTTCTGAACGCCGTCGACCCGGGAGCGCTGGCGCGGTTCTACGTGGAGGCGCTCGGCTTCGCTGTGTCCGAAAGGGAGGGCGGGCAGGTGCGACTGAGGATCGGACCTTCCCGGGTCGATCTCGCGGGCTCGCGCGGAAGGCCCTATCCAGGAGACGTGCCCGGCTGTCCGGGCGGAGTGCCCGGCTGGAGCCCGCTCTTCCAGCATTTCGCGATCGTGGTGTCGGACATGCCGGCCGCGATGGCGCGGCTCTCCGCCACCGCCGGCTGGCGCGCGATCTCGACCGACGGGCCCGAGCGCCTGCCCGAGCGCTCGGGCGGCGTCGCGGCGTTCAAGTTCCGCGATCCCGAGGGGCACCCGCTGGAGTTCCTGGCATTCCCGCCCGGCACCGGGCCGGAACGCTGGCGCGTCGCGCAACAGCCCGATCCGTGCCTCGGCATCGACCACTCGGCGATCTCGGTCGCGGACACCGCGCGCAGCATCGCGTTCTATCGGGCGCTCGGTCTCGTGCTCGGCCCACGCTCGCTGAACACCGGTCCGGAGCAGGCGCGGCTCGACGCGATCACGGACCCTGAGGTCGAGGTGACGGGGCTCATGCTGCCGGGCGGCGGCCCGCCCCACCTCGAACTGCTCTGCTATCGCGGTACGTATGACAGGGGCGTCGATCGGATGCGGCCGGACGACATCGCGGCGACCCGCCTCGTCTTCGCGTCCACGTCATGCGGCGCTGCGAACGAGATGGTGGATCCCGACGGGCACCGGATCGAGATCGAGGCCGCCTAACGGCCGATCGCGCGCCGGATCGCCCGCCAGGTCGACGCGCCCGGACGCATCCGGGCTCGTCCGCTCGCGAGAAGCGGCTTCCACATGCCGGGCTCGGTCATCAGGTCTCGGTCATAGGTGAGGTGCGTGCGCTGCGGACCGATCTCCTCGCAGCGGATGTCGCGGTAGTCGAGCCGCCGATGCTGGGCGATGAACCAGTAGAACGTGTCCGACATCGAGGCCGGGTAGAGGATCGCCGCCTCGGTGCCGGGCCTCGAGAACGCGATGTTGGTGAGCGCCGCGCTCGCCGTCCCGATGACCTGGCGCGCGCCCTTGAACATCGCGATCTGCCGCTCCAGCGGGTGCTCCTCGGGGCTGACCACCGCGTAGCCCCGGGCGAGGAGGACATCGCAGATCGCCTCCTCGTTCCAGATCCGGCGATAAGCGGGGACACGCCGCCGCACGAAGATCCGCTCGTGGCCCGGGAGCGTCGCGATGCCTGACGCGAGCTTATCCAGCGTGCGGAACACGAGCGGCGACATGTAGGAACCGTGGACGGTGAGCCCCGAGACCACCACGAGGTCGCTCACCCGCTCGGGCGTCCTCAGCCCTGGGACGACGCGCCCGGACGGGATCCCGAGGCGCGCGAGCGAGTCCGCCACGACGGCGCGCATCCCCCCCTCGACATCCGGCACCAGCACGCCGAGCGGCTCGCCCGGGAAGACGCGCATCGCGAGATCGGCCTTCGGCAGCATCTCGACGAGCCAGTGGCCGTAATTCGCCCGGCCCGGCTTAACGCAGAGCACCAGCGGTCCGTCCCGCTCGACCACGGAACCCGACGCGATCGCGGTGGCAAGCTCGGCTCTCGCCTGGTCGACGTGGTGGGGCGGCTGGTCCGTGATCGAGCCCGCCACGACGTTGAGATCGTCGTCGAAGACGAGGCCTTCTTCGGCCAGGTAGGCGTGCGGCACCCGCAGCACCTCGACCTCGCGCGGGGCGAAAGGCCCGCTCGTCCAGACCGAATCGAGCGTCGCTCGGA
This sequence comes from uncultured Enterovirga sp., assembly GCA_964250725.1. Classification (GTDB taxonomy): domain Bacteria; phylum Pseudomonadota; class Alphaproteobacteria; order Rhizobiales; family Beijerinckiaceae; genus Enterovirga. Next base: position 4,537 of record CAXUHE010000112.1, read on the forward strand.
TCCCGGACGGGATGCGGTCCGGCGCGTCGACGACCGGTGGCGATGCCGTGAAGCCGGGGCTCGCGACCGCGATCCGCCGGGTGCCGGCCGGCCACCCCACTCTCTCGAACGGCACGCCCGCGCCTTTCCCGTCAGCGATGCGCGGACGCCCCGAGCGCGGTGCGTGCCCGCGCGACGGCCGCGTCGAGCC
>CAXUHE010000112.1:4736-12102 GCA_964250725.1 uncultured Enterovirga sp.
GGGCACCGCATCGGGATCGAGGCCGCGTGACCTCTCAGCGCCCCGCGAGCGCGGCGCGCGTTCGGGCGACGGCCGCGTCGAGCCCGGTCCAGGCGGGCGCGTCCGGCGCGAAGCGCGCCCGCACATAAGTGAGGAGCTCGACGACCTGCGCGTCGTCGAAGCTCCCGGCGAAGCCCGGCATCGCGCCGAGTTCCGGGTAGGCGGGCTCGGCGACGCCGCCCAGCACCACGTTGATCAGGTTGTCGGGCCGCGCGCTGTGGACGTTCGTGTTCAGCGCGAGCGAGGGCTTCACGCCGAACATGGCCGGGCCGCCGACCTCGTGGCAGGCGGCGCACGCGCCCTCGAACAGGCGCGCGCCGGCCCCCGAATGCAACTCCGCCCGGTATCGCGTCCTGACGTGAAGCGCGTCGGCCTGCGCTTGCGCGTCGATCGCGGAGGGCGCGGGCCCGGCGAGCGACGCGAGGTAGACCGACATGGCGCGCAGGTCGTTGTCCGGCACCGCGCCGAGCTCGCTCACGACCGCCGCCATCGGACCCGCCGCGACCCCGTGAAGCTGCGACTGGCCTCGGCGCAGGTAGGCGAACAGCTCGTCCTCGCTCCAGGGGATCGGCGCGCGCGAGAGCGTGGTGAGGGCCGGCGCCTCCCACCCGCCCGCGACGGCGCCTGCGAGATGCGCCGCCCCGCCGCGCTCCGCGCCCGCGAGGTTGCGCGGGCTGTGGCAGGCCGAGCAATGGCCGAGCCCCTCCACGAGATAGGCGCCGCGGTTCCACGCCTCGGAACGCGCCGGATCGGGCGCGTAGATGCCGGGCTTCAGGAACAGCGCGTTCCAGGCCGCCATCAGCGGGCGCTGGTCGAACGGGAAGGCGAGCGCGGTCTTGGGCGGCGCGTTCGCGATGGCGGGCTCCGCCATCAGGTAGGCGTAGAGCGCCTGCAGGTCCGCCTCGTCGGTCTTCGCGAAGGCCGTGTAGGGATGCGCCGGGTAGAGGAAATGGCCGTCGCGGCTGACGCCTTCGCGCATGGCGCGCGCGAAGGCCGTGTAGGACCAGGCCCCGATGCCGGTCTCGCCGTCCGGCGTGATGTTCGTCGACCAGATCCGCCCGAACGGCGTGTCGAGCGCGTGCCCGCCCGCGAGGCGCAAGGCCTCCGGCCCGCTATGGCAGCCGACGCAGTTGCCGAGCGCCGCCACGATCCGGCCGCGCGCGATGGTCGAGGCCGAGAAGGCCGCGGGATCGGGCCGCGGGATCGGCGCCTCGGCGGCCCGCCACGGCGCGGCGGTCGCCGCCATCGCGAGCGCGCCCGTGAACGCGGTCGCGAGATACCCGAACCAGCGTTTCCGGGCCGGGGCGGGGGGCGGCGGGGCCGGTGGGTTCAGCGCGGCCCGGATGCGCTCGGGCGTGAACGGGGCCTCGCGGAAGCGCACGCCCGTCGCGTCGAAGATCGCGTTCGCGATGGCGGCGGCGCTCGGCACCGAGGCGGATTCGCCCCCACCCAGCGGCGGCTCGCTCGGGCGCGGCACGAGCACGACGTCGATCGCCGGCACGTCCGGGAACGCGATGATCGGGTAGGCGCCCCATTCGCGGCTCGTCACCGAGACCGCGTCGAAATTGACCTGCTCCTTCAGCGCGCGGCTCGTCGACTGGATGACGTTGCCATGGATCTGGTGGCGCACGCCGGCCGGGTTGATCATCAGGCCACTGTCCTGGCCGACCGTGACCTTCGTGACCGCGACCTCGCCCGTGCGGCTGTTCACCGCGACATCCGCCACCCAGGCGGACCAGGCTGCCCCGAAACCGGGGAACTTCGAGTGGACGTAGAGCGCGTACGCGAAGCCGCGCCCGTAGAGCACCTCGCCCTCGCGGCCATGCGTGCCCGGCCCCGTATGCGGGACCCAGCCGGCGCGCTCCGCGACCGCGTTCACGAGGTCGACCGCGCGCGGCTCGTGCAGGTAGCGCAGCCGGTAGGCGATCGGATCGCTCCCGGCCTCGCTCGCGCATTCGTCGATCCAGCTCTCGTGCGCGAAGGTGTTCGGCAGGGCCGAGACGCCGCGCAGCCACGAGGCCCGGGCGATCGGCGCCATGTCGTGGATCGTGACCCGGATCGCCGGGTAGGCGTAGGGCGGGATCGAGGTGCGGTCGCCCATCTCGAAGACCTGCGGCACGGGCGGGATCGTGCCCGTGAGCAGGAGCGCCAGGGTCGGGGCGCCGTTCGAGGGATAGCGGCTCTGGTAGTCGTAGGCCGCGACGCCGCCCTGCGCGTCGAGCCCGCCCGCGACATCCATCACCTGGGCGGTGCCCTTCGGCTCCCAGGCATGCTCCTGCTCGCGCGAGAGCTGCACCCGGACGGGGCGTCCGACCGCGCGCGACAGGAGCGCCGCGTCCGCCCCGACATCGTCCGCGCAGTTGCGTCCGTAGCAGCCCGCCGCCTCGTGCCGGACGATCTCGATCCGCTCCTCGGGCAGGTCGAGGAGGCGCGCGAGGTCCGTGCGCAGCATGTGCGGGTTCTGCGTGCCGGACCAGACGGTCAGCCCGTCCGGACGCCAGTCCGCGACCGAGCAGGAGGGACCGATCGCGGCGTGCATCTGGTAGGGCCACAGATACGTCCGGTCGAGCCGGGTCGCGGCCCCGGCCAGCGCAGCGTCGACATCGCCCCGGTCGAGCAGCACGCGCGAGGTCGCGGGGTTCGCCCGGATCGCAATCTCGGGATTGTTGAGGTCCGGCAGGTCGGGCGGCCGGCGCCACGTCACGGCGAGCCGCTCCGCGGCCCTGACCGCGTGCTCCTCGCGCTCCGCCACGATTCCCACGAAGTCGCGGATCACCACGACGGCGACGAGCCCCGGCACGTCCGCGACCGAGCTCTCGTCGACCGAGACTAGCGATCGGCCGATGAAGTCCCCGACATCGACGCCCCCGTAGGGCGGGCGCACGACGCGGCCGTGCAGCATGCCGGGCACGCGCACGTCGTGCACGTAGACGAACTCGCCCGACGCCTTGGCGGGGATGTCCACCCGCTGCACGGCCCGGCCGACGACCCGGTGCTGCGAGACCGGCTTCACCGGTGCCTCGTCGTCGAGGAGGATGCGGTCGCGCCGGCCCGCCACCAGCTCGCCATATCCGACATGGCGGTTGCCGTGGATGAGCCGCACGATCCCGTCCTCGACCGCGAGGTCGGCGGGCGCGCAGTCGAGCTCCTCGGCCGCGCGCGCGACCAGCCACTTGCGCGCCGTCGCGGCCGCGGCCCGGAGCGGCACGGCGGTGATCTGGAGTGTCTCGCTCGCGATGGTGGCGCCCTGGTTCGGCGCGAGCGAGGTGTGGCCGAGCACCATCGTGACGCGTTCGAGCGCGACGTCGAGCTCCTCGGCCACGATCTGCGCGAGTGCGGTCCGGATTCCGGTGCCGAGATCGACGTGGCCGTTGAAGGCGGTCACCGCCCCGTCGTCGTGGACCGCGACGAAGAGTTCGAGCGCGTCGTCGCCCGGCTCGGGCGAGGCCGCGGCCGGCTCCTCGACGATGTGCTTCGGGCCGCCGTGGCGCACGACGAGCAGCGTGCCGTCGCGCTCCAGGAAGTCGGCGCGGGTGTAGTCGGCGCGGGTCGGGGCCGCGCTCACGCGTCGCTCTCCGCGACGGGCCGCCCGGCCGCGCGCAGGACCGCGCGCAGGATCTCGACATGCGTGCCGCAGCGGCACAGGTTGTAGCGCAGCTCGGCGCGGATCTGGGCCTCGCTCGGGTCCGGGTGCCGGTCGAGCAGCGCGGTCGCGGTCATGATCATCCCGTTCAGGCAATAGCCGCACTGGGCGGCCTGCTCGTCGATGAAGGCCTGCTGGACCGGGTGGAGACGGCCGGGCGAGCCCAGCCCCTCCAGCGTCGTGATCTCCCGCCCCTCCGCGATCCCGGCCGGGACCACGCAGGAGCGCGCCGCGACCCCGTCCAGGATCACCGTGCAGGCCCCGCACTCGCCGAGCCCGCAGCCGAATTTTGGGCCGTTCAGCCCGAGATCGTTGCGCAGCACGTAGAGGAGCGGGGTGTCGCGCGGCACGTCGAGCCGGTGCGCGACGCCGTTGACCGATAGCTGGACCGTGCCTCGTCGTTCCAACACTCTCCGAACATGCTCCCGGCCTCTCGGCTCCGTTCGTGTACAAAGATGGTTGACGAAGGTTTACGTCGCCGGCCGCGCGTGCCGCAAGACGGCTCGGGACGCCAGGGCGCGACCGTTGCGGTCGCAATGCCTGCCGGGGAGGCAGGCACATGCGCGTAGTTAAGGCAGATTCCAATATGCCGCAAAATCGCGCTTGACTTCAACACGATCGCGCGAGCAATTTTGTTCGTATACCAATGAAAAGCCGGGCATGCCCGGCAAGCTTCTACGTTAAGGTGCCCGACCTTCGGGCGAGAGTCACGATGCCGCAAGATCCAGGCCCGGTGAGGGTCGACGACAAGATCCGCTGCGACGCCTGCCCGGTGATGTGCTTCATCCGGCCGGGCGCGTCGGGCGCGTGCGACCGCTACGCGAACCGCGACGGCGAGCTGATCCGCGTCGACCCGCACGTCGTGCTCCAGCACGCGGTGGCGGGCGGCGGCACCGTGGTGCCGTTCAACGCGAGCGCGATGGATTGGGACGGCAACATCGTGGGCGAGCCGCAGGCGTTCGTGACCGCGATCGGGGCCGGCACGACCTATCCGGACTACAAGCCCGCGCCCTTCATCGTGTCGTCCGAGATCGACGGGGTCGACATGGTGACCGTCGTGACGGAGGGCATCTTCAGCTATTGCGGCGTCAAGGTGAAGATCGACACCGATCGCCACGTCGGCCCCGAGCGCTCGCTTGTGCGGGTCAAGGGCGAGCCGGTCGGCCACGTGTCGACGGGCGAGTACGGCTCGCAGATGCTGTCGCTCGGCGGCGTCCACCACCTCACCGGCGGCTCCAAGAAGGAGGGCCGGGCGACCTGCGATTCGATGATGGAGCTGTGCAACGGCGGCGCCGTCGAGCTCACCGTCGACGACGGCGTCACGCTGATCGTCCAGGCGGGGCGCCCGCCCATCGTCAACGGCGTGCCCGAGGAGCGCATGCGCGTCGGCTGCGGCTCGGCCACGATCGGCATGTTCGCCAAGCAGTGGGAGGGCAAGGTCGACGAGGTCGTGGTGGTGGACGACCACATCACGGGCGTCCTCTCGGAACATCAGGCGGGCAAGCTGCTCGGCATTCCCGAGACCGGCATCAGGATCGTCGGGCGGCGCTCGACGCCCGGGCGCTACTTCCAGGTCGCCGAGCCGGGGACGGGCTGGGGCGGCACCAACATCCAGGATCCGCTCGCCATCATCGGGGCCTTCGACCCGAAGACCGCGCGGCCGGGGCTGACGCTGCTCTTCACCTCGACGACCGGCGAGCACCACGCCTATTACGTGCTGGACGAGGATCTGCGGCCTGTCGAGCACGAGCTGCCGGCGAACCTGCGCTCCTCGGTCGAGCTCATCCGGGAGAACTGCGAGCCCGCGCTCGCGACCGTGCTCTTCATGGGGGGCGCCGGCGGTTCGCTGCGCTCGGGCGTGACCGAGAACCCGGTCCGCCTCACCCGCTCGGTCAAGGATTCGCTGACCGTCGTGACCTGCGGCGGCGCCCCCGTCTACGTGTGGCCGGGCGGCGGCATCACCTTCATGGTGGACGTGTCGCGTGTGCCGCCCGGCGCCTTCGGCTACGTGCCGACGCCCGCGCTCGTCGCGCCGATCGAGTTCACTTTGCGCCTGTCGGATTATGCGGCGCTCGGCGGCCACATGGACCAGGTCCGGCCGCTCTCCGAGTTCCGCAACGCGGGCGACCATCGCCGGCAGGTGCCGCAGATGACCGACAACCCCTGGCCGCTGGCGCACGACGCCGCGCGCCGGCTGCACGCGTGATCGCCATGCGCGTGCCGCCGCAGATCCGCATTCTGCCGGACGGCCGCCGCCTGCACCTGCAGCACGGGCCGATTGACCTGATCGTCGAGGCGACGGCCGATCCCGCATCGCGCCTCGCCGCCTACGACGCGGCCGGGCGGCGTTTCGCCACGGTCCTGGACGAGCTCTGCGAGGAACTGACGCTGCTGCGCAGCCCCGTGCAGCCGGATGGGGCGCGGCCCGAGGGCGCGGTGGCGCGGCGCATGGCGAAGGCCGTCGCGCCCTTCGCGGGCGAGACCTTCATCACCCCGATGGCGGCCGTCGCGGGATCGATCGCCGAGGAGGTCCTGGCCGCGATGCTGGCGGCCGCGCCGCTCGCCCGCGCCTACGTCAACAACGGCGGCGACATCGCGCTCCATCTCGCGCCCGGCGCTGAGTTCCGGATCGGCCTGATCGACCGGCCCGACCGGCCGGGCCTGTTCGGCACGACGACGATCCGGGCCGCCGACACGGTCCGGGGAATCGCGACCAGCGGCTGGCGGGGCCGGTCCTTCTCGCTCGGTATCGCGGACGCGGTCACGATCCTGGCGGATTCGGCCGCCGCGGCGGACGCCGCCGCATCGATCGTGGCGAACGCCGTCGATCTGCCCAGTCATCGGGCGATCCGCCGCGTGCCGGCCCGCGACGTCCAGTCCGACTCGGATCTGGGCGACAGGTTGGTCACGCGCGACGTCGGCCCGCTCGCGATCCCAGAGATCGACCTCGCTCTGGCGCGTGGCATCGCGGCGGCCCACGACCTCGCCCGGCGCGGGCTTATCGTCGGTGCGGCCTTGAACCTCCAGGGTCGCACGCGGGTCGCCGGTGCCGCCGCGGGTTCGCTCTCCCGCGGCGAGCGTGAAGGTCTCAAGGAGACGACCTCCCTGAGGCTGGTGCCACCCTCGCCCAAGCTCCAGGTCGGACCGGAGAGGGAGCCGCGTCGCGCGACGTTCGTCCCATCTCCTCTAGGGGTGGGCCCGTGAAGGCCGAGATCCGCAAGCTCGTCACGCTGGTCGAGGAGACCCGCAGCGAGATGGGCCGCCCGGTCGATCCGCCGACCCGGCGCGCGGCTGCGATCGCGGTGATCGCGAACCCGTTCGCGGGGCGTTACGTCGAGGATCTCGACCCGCTGATCGTCGTCGGGGAGGAGCTGGGCCTGCTCCTGACGGAGACGGCGGTCGCGGCGCTCGGCATACCGGGGAGCGACGTCCAGAGCTACGGCAAGGCAGCGGCGGTCGGCGAGAACGGCGAATTGGAACACGCGGCCGCGATCCTGCATCCGAAGCTCGGCGCCCCGGTGCGCCGCGTGCTCGGCGGGGGAGCGGCGCTGATCCCGTCCTCGAAGAAGCGCGGCGGGCCGGGCGTCGCGCTCGATATCCCGCTCGGGCACAAGGACGCGGCCTTCGTGCGCAGCCATTTCGACGGCATGGAGGTCCGCATCGCGGACGCGCCGCGCCGGGACG
>CAXUHE010000113.1:0-224 GCA_964250725.1 uncultured Enterovirga sp.
GATCCTGGTGGACCGCCCCGCGCTCAGCCTGCGCAATCTCGCGATCTCGGCCCTCATCGTGCTGACGCGCGAGCCCGAGACGCTGCTCGGCCCGAGCCTCCAGATGTCCTACGCGGCGGTGGCGGGCCTGATCGCGATGGCCGAGTGGCAGCGCCGACGTCGGCGTGCGGCCGAGCCCGGTGACCCGATCCGCCGTGCGGCAATCTGGGTCGGCGCGGCACTCT
>CAXUHE010000113.1:234-11964 GCA_964250725.1 uncultured Enterovirga sp.
GACGCTCGTCGCGAGCCTCGCGACGGGGCCCTTCTCGACCTTCCACTTCCAGAACCTGCAACCCTACGGGGTCATCGGCAACGCCGCGACGCTGCCGCTCGTGTCGTTCGTCGTGATGCCCTGCGCGGTCGCGGGCGTCGTCGTCTTTCCGTTCGGACTCGACCGGCCGATCTGGATCGTGATGGGATGGGGCGTCACGGCCGTGCTGCGCCTCGCCGAGTGGGTCGCGGCGCTCGACGGGTCCGTGGTGATCGTCCCGGCTTTCGGGGCAGGCGCCCTCGCGCTCCTCGTCGTGGCGATCGGGATCACGACGCTGCCCGTCTCCGGCCTGCGTCTCGTCGCGGTCGTGCCGGGCGCTCTCGGCCTGTGGCTCGCCGGCACCGCGCCACGCCCGGACATCTACGTCGCGCGCGACGGGACCGGAGCGGCGATCCGGGGTCGGGACGGACGGCTCGTCGGTGTCGGGCGCGCGGCCGCCTTCACGCTGGAGCAATGGTTGAGGGCCGACGGCGATCCGCGCCGCGCACGTGATCCGAGCCTTCGCGCGGCGGCGCGCTGCGACCCGGTCGGCTGCACGGTCGAGATGCCGGATGGGCGCGTCGCGTCCTTCCTCGACGATCGACGCGGCTTCGCGGAGGATTGCGCGCGCGCCGCGGTCGTCATCTCGCGCCTCGCCGCCCCGCCGGGCTGCGCGGCCATCGTGGTGGACCGCCCCTTCCTGGCGGAGCACGGCGCCACCACCCTGCGGCCGGAGCGACACGCGAGCACATACGCGATCGACACCGTGCGCCGGCCCGGCGACACGCGGCCGTGGCTCGCCGCACCGTCGGACCCGATCGGCCGGGCTCCCGTCCGTGCCGTCGGCACCCGGCAGATCGCGCCGCCGCGGGCCCCGTCCCGCGAGACAGGCCAGGAGAATGGTCAGCGAGAGGAGCACGACACGTCGCCCCTACCGGAGGACGACGGGGCTCAGTAGCGCCGCACGAGGCTCACGAGCCGGCCCTGGATCTTGACACGGTCGGGCCCGAGCACGCGCGTCTCATAGGCCGGGTTCGCGGCCTCCAGCGCGATCGAGGAGCCGCGCCGACGCAGGCGTTTCAGCGTAGCCTCCTCGTCGTCGATCAACGCCACGATGATGTCGCCGGTATTCGCGGTATCCTGTCGGCGGATCACCACCGTGTCGCCGTCCAGGATGCCGACCTCGATCATCGAATCGCCCCGGACCTCCAGGGCATAATGCTCGCCGCCACCTGCCAGAAAGTCCGGCGAGACCGCGATCGAGTGGGACCGGCTCTGGATGGCGGAGATCGGCGTCCCGGCGGCGATCCGCCCCATGACCGGGATCATGGTGGGCTTGCCGTCCTCGCGGGCCGCGACGCCGCCCGGGATGGTGCGGGGACGGCCGAAATGGCCCTCGACCACGCTCGGGCTGAAGGCCGGTTTCGCCAGCGGCTCCGGCATCTTGAGGATCTCGATCGCGCGCGCCCGGTTCGGCAGGCGGCGGATGAAGCCCCGCTCCTCGAGCGCCGTGATCAGCCGGTGGATGCCCGACTTGGACTTGAGATCGAGCGCGATCTTCATCTCGTCGAACGACGGAGGCACGCCGCTGTCATGCGAACGCTCGTGAATGAAGCGCAACAGCTCGTTCTGCTTGCGTGTCAGCATCGCGGATCCCCGACTCGGGCCCGCCCTGGCCCGTGAAACAAAACGCGAACATCCTAAGCGTTCCCGCTGTGTTCCGCAAGCAAGAATGTCGCATCAACTTGGACAGGTATCTCGCGAGCGTAACTTCCCGCCTGCGAGCTCAAGCGAGGTCTCCCGCGCCGTCCGGGATGGTCGCTCAGGCCGACCCGGTGTCGAGCCTCGCCTTCTTGCGCTCCACCATGACCACCGCGAGGATGGATGCTTCGTAGAGGAGCAGGGTCGGGATCGCGAGCGCGCATTGGCTGATCACGTCGGGCGGGGTCAGCACGGCCGCGGCCACGAAGACGAGCACGATCGCGTAGCGGCGCTTCCCCTTCAGGAAGGCCGAATCGATGATCCCGGCGCGGGCGAGAAGCGTCAGCACGACGGGGAGCTGGAAGCATATCCCGAACGCGAAGAGCAGCGTCATGATGAGCGAGAGATACTCGTTCACCTTGGGCAGGAACTGGATTTCGGGGTGATCGGCGGCCGCGAATTGCTGCATCGAGACCGAGAACCGCATGAGGAGCGGCATCGCGACGAAATACACGAGCATCGCGCCCATCAGGAACAGGATCGGCGTCGCGAGGAGATACGGCAGGAAGGCCTGCCGCTCGTTCTTGTAGAGCCCGGGCGCGACGAACTTGTAGATCTGGGTCGCGATGATCGGGAAGGCGAGGAACGCCGCTCCGAAGGCCGCGACCTGGATATGCGTGAACAGGAGTTCGAGCGCGTGGGTGTAGACCATGTGCGCCTGGGCGGGGTCGCCCACCGCCCACACATAGGGCTGAACGAGGATGTTGTAGATCTGCGTCGAGACCGCGTAGCAGAGGAAGAACATCACCACGAAGGCGATCAGCGCCTTGATGAGGCGCGAGCGCAGCTCGATCAGGTGATCGAGGAGCGGCGCGCGCGACGCCTCGATCTCGGCCTCGTCGACGGTGGTCCTCACGCGCGGGCGTCCCGGACGAGAGGGATCCGCTCGGCCGCCGGCTCCAGGCCGGGTCCCGCTGGCTCGGTCGGCATCGGGTCCAGGGCGGGTTCCGGCTTGGGCGTCGGAGCGTTCTTCGGAGCCGACAGGTCGAGCGGCGCCGGCGGGTAACCGGGCAAGGGTGTCGGCTCGATGTGATGGATGGGTCCGGCCTCCTCGACGACGGGTGTCTCGCCGAAGAATTTATCCTCGGTCGGGGTGGGTAGGACGTGGTTGATCACCGGCGCCGTATTCCCCGTACCGCTCTTGCTCTCCACGGCACCTTTCAGCTCGTCCCGAATCGTCTGGAGCGGATTGAAGGTGGAAGAGGTGGCGTTCGCGACATCGCGGTTCAAACCTTCGACCTCGCGCTTCACGTCCTCCAGGTCCGCTTCACGCATCGCCTCGTTGAACTGGCTCTGGAACTCGTAGGCGAGGCGCTTCACCTTCGAGGTCATCTGACCGACCGTGCGCAGCGCCTTCGGTAGGTCCTTGGGACCGATGACGACCAGCGCGACACCGCCGATGACCATCACCTCGCCCCAACTAAAATCGAACATCACGCGGGTCTCATCACGCCGAGTATGGTCGTCCGGCGCCAAGCGGAGTCGGGCAGGCCATCTGAGGCGAGCAACCTCTCGAGCGCCGTCTCAGCCGGCCTTGGCTCAGCCGATCTTACGGTCGGCGAAGCTCGAGACCGTGCCGACCGGCTCGGCCGCGCGGTGCTCGATGTTGCGCACCGGCTCGCCCGGCGCGGGCGTCGCCGCCGGGGCGGCCGGCGTGTCCTCGTCGGCCATGCCCTTCTTGAACGCCTTGATGCCCTTCGCGACGTCGCCCATCATGTCGGAGATCTTGCCGCGTCCGAACATCAGCATCACGATTCCGCCGACGACGACCCAGTGCCAAATGCTCGCGCCACCCATGGAAACCTCCTGCGCCCTTACACGTGGCGTAATACCTTGTCCGCAACCTATGGGGACGGAGCGACGAAAACAAGGTGACGGACGCGCAGGTGGGCTTGGACGAGCCTCGCGCGCCTTACAGAAGGCTGTGCTGGAGCGTGGGCCGCGCCCGCTCCGGCGGCGGATCCGGGGCCATCTCGGCCGAGCCGAGAAAGGTCTGTGCGCTCTCGCGGATCTCGTCGCGCTGGCCGTCGCTCATGCGGTCCAGCGCGTCGTAGATCAGCTTCATGCGCCCGTTCGCCCGCAGCCTGTCCTCGTGGCGCATCACGAAGTCCCAGTAGAGCGCGTTGAACGGGCAGGCATCCGGCCCCGTGCGCCGGCGCACGTCGTAGCGGCAGCCGGCGCAGTAGTCCGACATGCGGTTGATGTAGGCGCCGGACGCCGCGTAGGGCTTCGAGCCCATGACCCCGCCATCGGCCCACAGGATCATGCCGTGGACGTTCGGCAACTCCACCCACTCGTAGGCGTCCGCGTACACGACGAGGTACCATTCCTCGAGCTCGGAGGGGCGGATGCCGGCGATCAGCGCGAAGTTGCCGGTGACCATCAGCCGCTGGATGTGGTGCGCCCAGGCGTTCTCGGCGGTCGAGCGGATGCAGTCGCGAAGGCAGTTCATGTCCGTCTCGCCGGACCAGTAGAACCACGGAAGACGGCGGTCGGCACCGAGCGCGTTCGTGGCCGCGTAGGCGGGCATGCGGTGCCAGTAGACGCCCCGGACGTACTCGCGCCAGCCGATCACCTGCCTGACGAAGCCCTCCGCGGCGTTCAATGGCGCGATCCCGTCCCGGTAGGCGCGCTCCACCGCGATGCAGACCTCCTCGGCGGTCAGGAGGCCGATGTTGAGCGAGGTCGAGAGCGCCGAGTGGAACAGGAAGTCGCTGCCGGTCCGCATCGCATCCTGGAAGTCGCCATAGAGGGACAAGCGGTGCGTGATGAAGTCCTGCAACGCGAGGAGCGCCGCCTCCCTGGTCACGGGCCAGCGGAACGGCTCGAGCCGGCCGAAATGGTCCTCGAAGCGCGAGGCCACGAGGTCGAGCACCTCGCGCGTGATCGCGTCCGGTTCGAAGCGGGGCGGCTCCGGCGGGGCGAGACGCTTCGGCAGGGGCTTGCGGTTCTCGCGGTCGAAGTTCCAGCGCCCGCCCTCGGGCGCGTCGCCGTCCATCAGGAAGCCGGTCCGGCGGCGCATCTCGCGATAGAAGAACTCCATGCGGTAGCTCTTCTGACCCTCCGCCCAGCGGCCGAACTCGGCGCGCGAGCACAGGAAGCGGTTGTCCGCCCGGATCTCGACCGGCACCCCGAGCCGCTCGCCCCAGCGGCGCATCTCCTCCCAGACCCGCCATTCGCCAGGCTCCGTCACGACGACGCGCCCCGGGCGATGCCGCTCGACCGCGCGGGCGAGTTCCACCGTGAAGGAGCCGGTGTTCCGGGGATCGTCGAGGCGCACGTAATCGACGCTGACGCCCTCCGCCTCCAGGTCGCGGGCGAAGTGGCGCATGGCGGAGAAGATCAGCGCGATCTTCTGCTTGTGGTGGCGCACGTAGGTCGCCTCGTCCGCGACCTCGACCATCAGCACGGTGTCCGTCTCGGAATCGAGGTCGGTCAGCGACGCGATGCGGCGGTTGAGCTGGTCGCCCAGAACGAAGCGGAGAGTCGACATGTGGGGCAACCGTCCGGAGGCCGAGGATACCCTGCGGCGTGCCTCGAGAACCGCCTTCATCACGCCGCCGTTCCGGTGCTAGACGGATCGTGAAGCCGCCCGCCTGGGCGTCGCCCGCGAGACACGCCATGCCCCGTTTCACCCCCGCTGTCCTCATCGCGAGCGCGCTCTCGCTCGCCGTATCCGCCTCAGCGCTGGCCCAGAGCCCGCCCGCGATGCCGATGCCGCCCTCGGCGAGCGATCCCCTCCCGAAGGAGACCGCGCCCGTCAAGGCCAAGCCTACGCCGCGCAAGCGCGCCCGGTCTGACGCGGCCGCGCCGACCCGTACCCGGGCGGGTTCGGGCGACGAGAGCCTGTCGGAGCGGATCGACACGCGTCCGGCCCGGGGGGGCGGGATCGAGCTCGAGGACGATCCGCGCGCCGTGCAGCCGACCCTGCAGAACGGCCGCGCCGGGGTCGGGATGCGGTTCTGAGGTTCGGACCGCCGATCACGGGCGAGAACCATCGGTTTCGCCTCCTGTTGAGGTTCGGTCGACGCCGTTCGAGGCCGAGGCGGAGATGAATCGAGGCGCGTTGGAACGCCGCACCCGCGTCGGCGTTCAGGAGCTTACCGACATCCGGGAGATCTCCATGAAGACCTTGCCTCTCATCATCGCCGCGTCGCTCGTCGCCTCCGCGGCCTTCGCGCAGTCCAGCACGACCGTCATCCATCGCGACAACGGGGTCGGCGAATCGACGACCGTGAAGGAGAAGTCGGTCGACGGCGATACCGTCACGCGCCGGGTCGAGACGACCGGCAGCACGGGCTGCGACACGAAGTCGGTCAAGAAGACCGACGAGGACGGCAACAGCGTGTCGAAGACCAAGACCGAGTGCTGATCTGGACCGAGTGCTGATCTGGACCGAGTGCTGATCCGAATCACATGCTGATCAGAGTGTCCGGCGCGGCGGGTCCGTCGCGCCGGAGCGACCGCCGGGTCAGCGCGCCTCGCGCCGGGTCATGAAGGCGAGCTTCTCGAACAGCCCGACATCCTGCTCGTTCTTGAGGAGCGCGCCGTGGAGCGGCGGGATGAGCTTGCGCGGGTCGCGCTCGCGCAGCTGCTCCGGGCCGATATCCTCAGCCATGAGGAGGCGCAGCCAGTCGAGCAGCTCGGAGGTCGAGGGCTTCTTCTTGAGGCCCGGCACGTCGCGGATCTCGAAAAACATCCGCAGCGCCTCTTCCAGGAGGCGGCCCTTGATGCCGGGGTAGTGCACCTCGACGATCGCCGCCATCGTGTCGGCGTCGGGGAAGCGGATGTAGTGGAAGAAGCACCGGCGCAGGAACGCGTCCGGCAGGTCCTTCTCGTTGTTCGAGGTGATGATGACGACGGGCCGCTTCTCGGCCCGCACCGTCTCGCCGGTCTCGTAGACGTGGAACTCCATGCGGTCGAGCTCGAGCAGCAGGTCGTTCGGGAACTCGATATCCGCCTTGTCGATCTCGTCGATGAGGAGCACGGGCCGCTCGCCCGCCGTGAAGGCCTCCCAGAGCTTGCCGCGCCGGATGTAGTGGCCGATCTCGGACACGCGCGGGTCGCCGAGCTGCGAATCGCGCAGCCGCGAGACGGCGTCGTACTCGTAGAGGCCCTGCTGCGCCTTCGTGGTCGATTTCACGTGCCAGGTCATGAGCTTGGCGCCGAGCGCCGCCGCCACCTCCTCGGCCAGCACCGTCTTGCCGGTCCCGGGCTCGCCCTTGATGAGGAGCGGCCGCTCGAGCGTGATCGCGGCGTTGACCGCGACCTTGAGGTCGTCCGTCGCGACGTAGCTCTTCGTGCCTGAAAATCGCATGCCTGATCCGTTCGTCGCCCGGCGACCGTTCTAGGGCGGCTGGGAAACCGGAACAAGGCAGGCAACTGTCGGCTCGACGGCCGCCGCCGTGTCCCATGGACAGATCTCGAACGACAACAAGAGGCCATGATGCCGAACGGCGAGCCCTGCGTGCCGAACTTCACGATCTCAGAGGCCGGCAAGGCCGGGATCGAATACATCCGGCAGCTCACGCTGGCGCGTTCCCCCGCCGATCCGCCGATCCTGCCCAGCGTGAACTGGAGCTACACCATGCTCCACTCGGGAGACGTCCACGCAGGCGTGTCCGTCGGCTTCTTCGTGCGCTCGCAGGAGCCGCAACTGACGCATGGCATCTACGACGTCTCGGGCGTGAGGCTGACCTTCTACGTGATCGACCCTCTCATGCACCTGTTCGAGGGCAAGGTCCTCGACAACGCGCCGGAGCAGGGCTTCTTCCTGCGCGATCCCGATCCCTGAAGGGCGCGGGCGGCCCTCGAATCAGCTAGCCTCGTGCCGCGTAGACCGCGCGACGGGACCACATCGAACACATGGCGGCCGCCATCGAGCCAGACCTCATCAAGGAGGCGATGCTGGTCCTGGCGACCGCCGGGATCATCGTGCCGCTCTTCGGCAAGCTGAAGGTCAGCCCGGTGCTGGGCTTCATCGGGGTCGGCGCGCTGATCGGACCCTACGGCTTCGGCCGGTTCGGCGACGCCATGCCCTGGCTCGGCGGGCTGACGATCGGCAACGGCGAGCGCGTCGGCCGTTTCGCGGAACTCGGCGTCGTGTTCCTGCTCTTCATGATCGGCCTCGAACTCTCCTGGGAGAGGCTGCGGACGCTGCGCCGCCTCGTCTTCGGGCTCGGGGCCGCGCAGGTCGTCGCCTGCTCGGTCGTGCTCGCGACCTGCGGATACTGGCTCGGCCTGCGCCCCGGCCAGGCGCTCGTCGGGGGAATCGCGCTCGCGCTCTCCTCGACCGCGATCGTGGTGCCGCTGCTGGCGGCCCAGAAGCGGCTGAACGCCCCGACCGGACGCGCGGCTTTCTCGGTCCTGCTGTTCCAGGACCTCGCGGTCGCGCCCGTGCTGTTCACCATCTCGGCGGTCGATTCGGCCGGGACGGGCGGCCTCCTCCAGGGCGTCCTGCTGGCGCTCGCGCAGGCCGTCATCGCGCTCGCCGTCATCGTGGTGGTGGGGCGGCTCGCGCTCCGTCCCCTGTTCCAGCTCGTCGCGCAGACGCGCAGCCCCGAATCCTTCATGGCGGCCTGCCTCCTCACCATCGCCGGGACCGCGCTCGTCTCGGCCGCGAGCGGGCTGTCCATGGCGCTCGGCGCGTTCGTCGCGGGGCTTCTCCTCGCCGAGACGGAGTACCGGCGCGCCGTCGAGGCGATGGTCGACCCGTTCAAGGGACTCCTGCTCGGCGTCTTCTTCCTGTCGGTCGGGATGGGGCTCGACGTGACCGCGATCGCGGCCGCGCCGGTCGCGATCCTGGTCGCGTCGATCGGGATCATCGCGGTCAAGGGCGGGGTGATCTTCCTCCTCGCCCGCCTGTTCAGGTTGCCGCCGCGGGTCGCGATCGAGATCGGCCTGCTGCTGGGTGCCGGCGGCGAGTTCGCCTTCGTGCTCATCGGGGCCGCGATGGCGGCGAACCTCCTGCCCGTCGATATCGGGCAGCCGCTCCTCATCCTGACGACCGTCTCGATGGTCGCGACGCCGCTCATCGCGCGCCTCGCCCGCCGGCTCGGCCAGCGGGTCGCCGCCGCATCGCGGATAGGCACGAAGCCCGAGCCGCCGCCGCTGCCCGAGCCCGGCGGGGTCGTGGTGGTGGCGGGGTTCGGGCGCGTGGGGCAGCTCGTCGGCGAGATGCTCGGCCGGCACGGGGTCCCGTATCTCGCGATCGACGCGAACCCGGCCCTCGTCGCCGCGCAGCGCGAGGCCGGCCGCCCCGTCTACGTGGGCGATTCGACCTCGCCCATGTTCCTTCGCGCCTGCGGGATCGAGACCGCGCGGGCGCTCGTCGTCACGCTCGATGGTGCGCCGCAGGTGCAGACGATCGTCGAGATCGCGCGGCGCTGGCGGCCGGACATCACGATCGTGGCCCGCGCGCGCGACGCCCGACACGCCCGCGAGCTCTACGGGCTCGGCGTCAACGACGCGGTGCCCGAGACGATCGAGGCGAGCCTGCAGCTCTCGGAGGCGGTGCTCGTCGATATCGGGATCGCCACGGGTCCGGTCATCGCGTCGATTCACGAGCGCCGCGAAGAGTTCCGGCGCGCCCTGCAACGCCCCGACGTCGCGGCCGCCGCGCCAAACGTGCGCAGCATCTCGGAGTTCCGGGCGCGGCGCAGCCCGGGCAAGGGACTGAGCGTGCCGCCGACCTGACCGAGCCGGTTCAGCCGGATGTGGCGCGGGAACCCTCTCCCGAAGGGGGAGGTGGCAGGCGCGAATGCGCCTGACGGAGGGGGAGTGCCCGCCTGGGGGTCCCCAACCGGGCGGCGCGTTCCGCGCCTGCTCGGCCCTCCCCTGCGGGGAGGGATCAGCGCCCGCTCAGGCCGCCAGCCGCCCCACCAAACCGTCGAACATCGCCTTGCCATCCGTCCCCCCGACCAGCGGGTCGACGAAGTTCTCGGGGTGCGGCATCAGGCCGAGCACGTTGAGGCCGGACGAGTAGATCCCCGCGATGGCGTTCAGCGAGCCGTTGACGTTCTGGTCGTCCGTCAGCTCGGCCCGAGCGTCGCTGTAGCGGAACGCGACGCGGCCCTCGCCCTCAAGCCGCGCCAGCGTCTCGCGGTCGGCGGTGTAGTTGCCCTCGCCATGCGCGACGCAGATGTGGATCGGCTGGTGCAGCTCGTAGCCCCGCGTGAAGGCGGTGTCGGCGCGCTCCACCCGCACGTGCTGGCGGTGGCAGATGAAGCGCAGGCCGACATTGCGCATCAGCACGCCCGGCAGCAGCCCCATCTCGCACAGGATCTGGAAGCCGTTGCAGATGCCGAGCACCAGCCCGCCGCGCCGGGCATGGGCGCGCACCGCGTCCGCGATGCCCGCCCGCGCCGCGATGGCGCCGCAGCGCAGGTAGTCGCCGTAGGAGAACCCGCCGGGCAGCACGACGAGGTCGGTGCCGCCCGGCAGCGACGTGCCGGCGTGCCACACGGCCTCGACCTCCGCGCCCGACCTGCGCAAGGCCCGCGCGACGTCGCCGTCGCGGTTCGAGCCCGGGAAGACGACGATTGCGGCTTTCACGGCAAGGTCCTCACGGATTGCCCTCGAGCGGCATGTCGGCATCCGCCGAGGCCTCCCGCATGGCGTCGGGCGAGGCCGTCCCGGGCGCGGGAGCCGCCGGAGCATCCTCCCAGGCGATACGGTAGTTTTCCACGACCGTGTTCGCGAGCAGGCGCTCGCAGGCCGACCTCAGGGCCTCCCCGGCCGCCTCGGGGGCGCCGCCGAACTCGACGTCGAAGATCTTGCCCTGCCGGACGCTCGCCACGCCCTCGATGCCGAGCGAGGTCAGCGCGCCCTCGATGGCCTTGCCCTGCGGGTCGAGAACGCCGGCCTTCAGGGTCACGGTGATGCGGGCCTTCATGGGGGTTCCAAAGCTTGCGGGACGCCCTTTTAGGCAAGGCGCCCCGATCTGTCATCCTGGCGGGGGAAACCCGCTTCCCTCGGGCAAGTCTCGCGCGAGACCCGTCATTGCGAGCGGAGCGAAGCAACCCAGCGGCGCGACGCGGCGGCCTCTGGGTCGCTTCGTCGCTGACGCTCCTCGCAATGACGGAACTGCTCGACCCCTCCCCCTCGGGGAGAGGTGTCCCGCGCTCTACGCCCGAACGCGATGGTCCTGGGCCCCCCAGCGGAATCGATCGCCCGGCGAAACCTTCGGCGCCCGGCGTCCGTAACTGTACCCGTGTCCAAAAACACGAACACAGGAAGCATCGACATGATCCACACGAAGATGATCCATCGCGCGGCCCTCGCGGTCGCGCTCGTGGCGGGCGTCTCCGCGCCGGCTCTCGCCAAGAACCCGATGGTCGGCGGCGCGCCGATGTACGAGACCAAGAACATCGTCGAGAACGCGGTCAACTCGAAGGACCACACGACGCTGGTCGCCGCCGTGAAGGCCGCCGGCCTCGTCGAGACCCTGTCCGGCCCCGGCCCGTTCACGGTGTTCGCACCCACGAACGCCGCCTTCGCCAAGCTCCCGGCCGGCACGGTCGAGACGCTGGTCAAGCCCGAGAACAAGGCGACGCTCACCAAGATCCTGACCTATCACGTCGTCCCGGGCACCTACACGTCCAAGGACCTGATCGCGCTCGCGAAGAAGAGCGGCGGGCAGGCCGAGCTGAAGACCGCCGAGGGCGATTCCCTCGCGGTGATCGTGAAGGGCCGCAGCCTCTACGTGGCGGACACCAAGGGCAACACGGCCCGCATCACGACCGCGAACGTGATCCAGTCGAACGGCGTGATCCACGTCATCGACAAGGTCGAGATGCCGTAACGGCGAACGACAGTTCGACGATACGAGCCGCCCCGGTCTCCGGGGCGGCTTTCTCATGTGCTCCCGCCACGAGCGACCCGTGGTCTTCAGCCGCCGCTAACGCGAGCCATGCGAGCGTCGGCCGATGCGCATCCTGCTCGCCAATACCG
>CAXUHE010000114.1:0-11869 GCA_964250725.1 uncultured Enterovirga sp.
CAGCGGCCAGCCCATCGAGTGCTGGACGAGCCCGCGCCGGAACTTCTCGGGGCGCACCTGCCAGACCTCCTTGATGCCGAGCCCGTATTTCTGGTGGTCGCTGTCCTTGTTCAGCGCGAAGCGCGCGATCGTCCCCTTCGTCAGGCTGCCGCGCGCGCCCTCGGCCAGGATCGTGTACTTGCCGCGCAGCTCCATGCCGCGCGCGTAGTCGCCCTTGTGCTCGCCGTCGCGCGCGATGCCCATGTCGCCGGTCGCGATGCCCACGACGCGGCCGTCCTCGACCAGCGTCTCGGCCGCCGGGAAGCCCGGATAGATCTCGACACCCAGCGCTTCGGCCTTCTGCCCGAGCCAGCGCGCGACGTTGCCGAGCGAGCCCACGAAGTTGCCGTGGTTGCTCATCAGCTTCGGCAGGCCGATCGTCGGGATCTTGATCCCGCCCGCGGGCCCGAGGAAGAGGAACTCGTCCTTCTCGACCTCGGTCGTGAGCGGGCGCTCGGCATCCTCGCGCCAGTCGGGCAGGAGCTTGTCGAGGCCGATCGGGTCGATGACGGCGCCCGACAGGATGTGCGCCCCGATCTCGGAGCCCTTCTCCACCACGACGACGGAGATCTCGCGGCCCGCTTCGGCGGCTAGCTGTTTCAGCCGGATCGCGGTCGCGAGCCCGGCCGGCCCCCCCCCCGCGATCACGACGTCGTACTCCATCATCTCCCGCTCGGGCAGATCCATCACGTTCCTCCGCCGCGCGTCGCGCGGGCTTCCCATTCTCGAACCGTTCCAGGGACGTATGGGGAACGGCCGGACCGGTGACAAGTTCGGCGGGCTCGGCTGCGACGTGCTGAACACCTCGGCGACTTGCTGAACCCCCCGGGGCGGATCAAAGAGGGGCATGCCGGCCGAGGTCACAGATCGCGACGCGCTGATCGCGCTCCTGGAGTTCCACGTCGCGGCCGGCATCGACATCGCGCTCGACGATGCGCCGCACGACCGGTTCGCGGAGGCCCTGCTCGCGCCGGCCCCGGCAGCCGCGCCCTCCCCCCGTCAGATCGCGCAACGCGAGATCGACCGCACGCCCGAGCCCCGGCCGTCGCGCCCCGCCGAGCCGTCGCGCCCGCCGCCGACCTCCCTGCCCCGCGCCGCCACGCTGCCGCCCGAGGAGGTCGCGGCCGATGCCCGCACCCGCGCCGCGAGCGCGAACAGCCTCGAGGAGTTGGAGGCGATCGTCTCGGGCTTCGACGGCTGCGCCCTCAAGGCGACCGCGAAGCGCCTCGTCTTCGCGGACGGGCGGGCGGGCTCGCGCGTGATGCTCGTCGGGGAGGCGCCGGGCGCGGACGAGGACCGCACGGGCAAGCCTTTCGTGGGCCGCGCGGGCCAGCTCCTCGACCGGATGCTCGCGGCGATCGGTCTCGCGCGCGAGGACGTCTACATCGCGAACGTCGTGCCCTGGCGGCCGCCCGGCAACAGGACACCGACCCCGCAGGAGATCGCGATCTGCCTGCCCTTCATGCTGCGCCAGATCGAGCTCGCGGCTCCCGAGATCGTCGTGACGGTCGGCGCCTCGTCCACGCAGGCCCTGACCGGCACGCGGGACGGCATCATGCGCATCCGCGGCCGATGGCTCGACTTCGCGTCCGGCGAGACGCGGGCGCGCGTGCTGCCGATGCTGCACCCGGCCTACCTGCTGCGCAGCCCGATCCACAAGCGGCTCGCCTGGCGCGACCTCCGGACGCTGAAACGCGCGCTGGACGAGAATGCGCCGGCCTGACCGGCGTCAGTCTCCGCATCCTCGGCCGAGCTCGGCGCGTAGACGCCCTCTCGGCCTGATACGGCGGGTGAGCGCGATGCGGACGGTTCGCTTAACCCACGACCTCTCCCGCCCGGGAGAGATACCCCCGCGCGAAGCTCGGACTGCGACGCCCTACGCCCGCCCTAGACGCCGCCCATCCGGCACACGATGCGCCACTCCTCGTCCGTGACGGGCTGGACGGAGAGGCGGGAGTTGCGGATCAGCACCATCGTGGCGAGACCGGGCTCCTCCTTGACGCTGTCGAGGGTGACGGGCGTCCGGAGCGGCTTCACGGCCCTGAGGTCGACGAGGCCGAAGCGGCCGCTCTCGTCCGTCTCGTCCGGATGATAGGCGGTCACCACTTCCACGATGCCCACGACCGCCTTGCCCTCGTTCGAGTGGTAGAAGAAGCCGCGCTCGCCGACCTTCATCGCCATCATGTGCGTCTTGGCGAGGTGGTTGCGCACGCCCGTCCACGGCGTCCCGGCCTCGCCCGCCGCCACCTGATCGTCCCAGGACCAGGAGGAGGGTTCGGACTTGAACAACCAATGCGCCATCGGGCCGGGCTCCGCGTCGCGGTGGACGTAAAGCCTTTCGCCCGCCCACTCAATCGCCACTCGACGCGCGTCACCCGGCCCGCAACGGTCGGCGCACGAGCGCCTCACCGCCTTGAAAATACGACCTTTGTACTGCAACTCGGCGTCCGAGACCGAGGAGTGACCGTGTGACCATTCACATCAGCAGACGAGGCGTCACCCTCGGGGCATCGCTCTCGTTCATGTTCGGTATCCCGGACGCGCATTCAGACACAGCGGGGCTGAGGCGTTACCGAGAGAAACTCGCGCAAGCCCGTGCAGGCACGCGGAGGCTGAGGATCGCATGCATCGGCGACAGCCTCACGACGGGCGCAGGTGCGGGTAACGGCGGGACGACCGCCGTAGACGGCGCGAAAGCCTTCTCATACCCGTCTCGACTCGCGGGTCTGTTCAGAGACGCCGGCTATCGGGTGTCCGAGGATAGTGTCTGGGGCGACAGCCTGCTCCCGGATACCGGGGTTGAGGCGGTCAGCCGCTACGATCCCAAACTGTCATTCGCCGGGTCCGGCTGGTCGCGGTACCTTCCGGTACTCGGCGGCCTGATGTTCAGAGCCGGCAAAGCCGCGGGCGAACTCATCTTCACTCCCGGGGATGAATATGACGTGCTCGACCTGTATGCGATCCAGCAGCCCGGCCTCGCTTCGATCTCGGTCGCAAGCGGCACCGTGTCCACACCAGTCAGAACGGACGGCCCAGCGGATCTAGTCCGCCATACCATTCGCGTTCCCAAATCGAAAGAGAGCGTCAGGATCACGCGGGACACCGAGGGACTCGACGACTTCATCGCGGCGCTCGATTGTTGGTCCAGCGAGACCCAGGTCTCCATCTACAACATCAGCGCGTATGGCAGTACGAGCGAACTCTGGTTCACGGCGGGATCCGCCTGGTCTCCGAGGAACGCGGTCGCCGCTGTCAGCCCGGATCTCATTCTCCTGAATATCGGCGGAGCCGATCTGGCCACAAAGGTCCCTCCCGCGACGTACAGGCGACAGATGCGGGAGATCGTCAGATCCTGGCAAAAAGCCGGATGCGATATCGTTCTGATCCGACATCACCCCTTCCGGGATTCGGTCGATGCCGGCGCGGCCGCAGAGTATGGGTCGGTCCAATATCAGCTTGCGTCGGAGGAGGGGGTGCCGCTCATCGACCTCACCCGTCAGTTCGTGAATGACGCCTCGTCTCGGAGCTTGTACGCCGACTTCATCCATCTGAAAGCTTCCGGATACCGGATCGTGGCATCGAAAGTGTTCGAGCTAATTGGCTCCGGTTCGCGCTAGATCGGCGGGGTTCGGCGCCATGAATCGTCCTCGTAGAGCCAGTGCCGGCTTTTCGATGAGACACCACGAGGTCTTCGCGAATAGACAGACGGCGACTAGAACCAGTGGAGCGTATATTGCAAGCTTGGCAGCTGTGCTCATCCCACCGATATGGGGATCCAAGATCCACACGGTCAGTTGTGAGATGGGCCAGCCATACAGATATATTCCATAGCTGAGGTCGTCGCGGACGAGTCTGTCGAACCAGCTGAAGTCACGGAAACCGGCATATATCATGCAGTACGTCAGAAATAGGCCACTAAGGGGAGCCAGGATGCTACCCATCATGCAAAACCAGTAGGCCACTCCGCAGAAGACGAACAAGTACAAGTTGAGGTATATTTTATCGGAGTTGATATAAGCTGCAGCGCCAAGGCAGAATAGCAGGACGATATACCAATTCGTAAAATGAGTTTGCAGGTCCCGGATCGAGAAATAATCCGTGTCGTAGAGGTTCAATCCAAGACCGATAGCGAAACTCACGAGAGCGAGGGTGGTCAGTTTGCGATGGTGCGTCAGAAGCCCCGTCGCAATGATCGCCAACATGATCGTATAACAATAGAACTCGGGTGGGAGCGTCCACAGGCTTCCATTGACGATACGTGGCCAGGGATTGCCGTCAAAAACACCAGGAAGAACATACTGCACGTGACCGACGATATTCTGAAAATAAGTGTAGGTCTGGTGGTCCAAGAAATAGTCATGAATTGTATGACTTGTAACGATCGGGCCGATAATGAGCGCGGATAATGCGACTTCGACACTCAAGGCCGGAATGATGCGGAGAGCTCTATTCGCGAAAAAGACCCGGACACTGTTGGATCGAAGGGCGCTTCCCATCACGAGGAACCCGCTCAAGGCAAAGAAAACCCCCACGAGCGAGAAGAGGAAAGGCCTTAGCAGCTCGACTACAGTCGTACCATACGTAGTTACAGAGTTCAGCGTTCCCTTCGTGTAACCGCCCGTCGCCACCTCCAAGCTGGCCCTCTCGCCTATTACCAAAAAGCGAAGATGATGAAGGAGGATGACGATTGAAAGAGCGTGTCTCAAGAAATGAAAGCCTGGACCGATCCCCTTATGGGCGGCGAGAGCATCCTTGAGATACATGCCGTTCCTCAACAGTCTACGTTTCGGTCTCACAATCTCCCTTCAGGTTGCATCAAGTAAATCGGAGATCGCACTCTCCATGGCATATCAAATCGCGTGAGGTGGGGCCAGCGGACCGACACGCGGCATTCCTTTATGGTTCACGCTCCCGTCGCGCCTGCGCGCGATGCTTGGCAGTCAAGCACTGAAGCTGGCCGCGCACGGTCATGAATGCGGCCATGCATCACGACGAGCGCGGCGTGCTCTTTCCGCCCCGCCAGGTCTGGACCGTCCAGGACTCCTGGTAAGGCTCACGGCCGGTCGCACGTCCCCGCGATCGTCACTCCGCCCGCAGCGGGCGGCGCATGAGCGCCTCGATCGCGGCCGCGACCGGCATCCGCCCGGCCACCACGTCCGCCACAGCCTCGGCGACAGGCATCTCGACGCCGCGTGCCCTGGCGAGACCGACGAGAGCCTCGGCGGTCGCCGCACCCTCCGCGAGCCTGCCGCCCGACGCCTCCGCGACGGGGACGCCCCGGCCGAGCCGCTGCCCGAAGGCGAAGTTGCGCGAGCCCGGGCCGCCGCAGGTGAGCACGAGGTCGCCGAGACCGGACAATCCCATCAGGGTCCCGGGCCGTGCCCCGTAGGCGGCCGCGAAGCGCGTGAGCTCCGCGAACCCGCGCGCGGTCAGCGCCGCGCCCGCACTCTCCCCGAGCCCGCGCCCGGCCGCGATCCCGACCGCGATGGCGAGCACGTTCTTCGCCGCCCCGCCGATCTCGACGCCGCGCCGGTCGACCCCGTGATAGACGCGGAACGCCGGCCCCGAGAGTGCCGCGGCGAGTTCGGCCGCGAGATCCTCCGTCCCGGCCGCGAGCGTCACGGCCGTCGGCAGGCCGCGCGCCACGTCCGCCGCGAAGCTCGGCCCCGACAGGATCGCGACCGGCGCGCCCGGCCGGACGGCGGTCGCGACATCGCTCAGGAACAGCCCGGTCGCCCGCTCGATGCCCTTGGCGCAGATGACGAGCGGGCACGCGGCCGGCACCGCCTGCCCGAGCGTCTCCAGCGCCGCGCGCAAAGCCTGCGCGGGCACGACCGCCAGGACGGCGTCGGATGCGGCCAGGTGGTCCGGATCGGCCGTGACCGCGACCACGTCGTGGAGCCGGACGCCCGGCAGGTCGCGCGCGTTCTCGCGCCGCGCCGCCACCTCGGCCGCCCGCCCGGCGTCGCGCATCCACAGCGTCACCTCGCGGCCGGCGAGCGCGGCCGCGTTGGCGAGCGCCGTCCCCCAGGCGCCACCGCCCAGAATCCCGATTCGAGAGATGCCGATCCGCGTGAGATCGCTCATGCGCGCAGCTTGCCCCGCAGGCCGAGCGACCGGCGGTTCAGCGCCGCGAGATCGGCCCGGCCGTCGAGCACCGCCTCACCCAGGGCCACGGCGTCCGTGAGCGTGTCGGCCGGCATGTTCGCCCAGGCCGGCGGCCGGGCCGTCTCGCGCCAGGGCCGCCCGCAGGCGTTGTCGAGGAGGATGCGCGCGAAGCAATGGTCGAGCGAGACAGGCCAGTCGGGCCGAAGCCGCGCGGCCTGCGGCAGCCGCGCCTCGACGAGGTCGCGCCAGCGCCGCCGTAGATCTGCGTCGGAGGCCTCCTCCGGCCTCACGGGGCCGCGGCCGCGTCCTCGAACGGCGCCGCGTCCTCGGACGACATCGAGTCCAGCGGCCATCGCGCGCGGGCGGGCGCCATGATGTCGTCCGCGAGGCCGAGGCGCAGCCGCTCGATCCCCGCCCAGGCGACGATCGCCCCGTTGTCGCCGCAGAGATCCAGCGGCGGCGCGACGAGCGGCAGCCCGGCCTCGGTCGCGAGCCGCGCGAGGGCGCGGCGGATCGCGCCGTTCGCCGCGACCCCGCCCGCCACCACGAGCGCGCTCGGGTGCCCGACGCTCTCGCGGAAGTGGCGCAAAGCCACGCGGGTGCGGTCCGCCACGACATCCACCACCGCCGCCTGGAAGCTCGCGCAGAGGTCCGCCACATCGGTTCCCGTGAGCGGCGCGACCTTCCCGGCCTCGATCCGCAGCGCGGTCTTGAGTCCGGAGAGCGAGAAGTCGGGTCTCGGCCGCCCGAGCATCGGGCGGGGCAGCGCGAAGCGCTCGGGATCGCCCCGCACGGCCTCACGCTCGACCTGCGGCCCGCCCGGATAGGGCAGGCCCAACAGCTTCGCGACCTTGTCGAAGGCCTCGCCGATCGCGTCGTCGACCGTGGTGCCGAGCCGGGTGTAGGACCCGACGCCGCGCACCGCGAGGAGTTGCGTGTGCCCTCCGGACGCGAGGAGCAGGAGGTAGGGGAAGGGCGTCGCGTCGGTGAGCCGCGCGGTCAGCGCGTGGCCCTCCAGGTGGTTCACCGCGACGAGGGGCTTCCTGGCGACGAGCGCCAGCGTCTTCGCGGTCGTGAGCCCGACCATGACCCCGCCGATGAGTCCGGGCCCGGCCGCGGCCGCGATCCCGTCGAGCTCGTCCAGACGCAGGCCCGCGGCCGCGAGCGCCCGGGCGGCTAGCCGGTCGATCATCTCCACGTGGGCGCGCGCCGCGATCTCCGGCACGACGCCCCCGTAGGCCGCGTGCTGCGCGATCTGGCTGAACACCTCGTTCGACAGGATGCGCCCGCGCCCGTCATCCGCCAGCGCCACGACGGCCGCGGCCGTCTCGTCGCAGGTCGTCTCGAGGCCGAGCACGCGCATGGGTCGGTCTCCTGAAGACGTTGGAGGATCGGGCCGAATCGCCGCGCGGACCGCATTGCGGCTCGCGCCCGCGAAGGCTGCCGCCTATAGACGGCGGCTCGCCGCAAGGCAAAGGAGCCCCGCCCCGCATGGCCCTCGAGCGCGACCTCATCATCGGCACGCGCCGCTCCCCCCTCGCGATGGCGCAGGCCCGCGAGACGGCGTCGCGCTGCGCGGTGGCGCTCGGCTGCGCGGCCGAGCGCCTGGGGCTCGCCCCGATGACCACGACCGGGGACGCGATCCGCGACCGGCCGCTCTCGGAGGCCGGCGGCAAGGGGCTGTTCACGAAGGAGCTCGACGAGGCGCTCCTCGACGGGCGGATCGACATCGCGGTCCATTCCGCCAAGGACCTGCCGACCGCGATGCCGGACGGGATCGTGATCGCGGGCTACCTGCCGCGCGAGGACCCGCGCGACGTGCTGGTGAGCCCGCTCGCGGATTCGCTCGCCGGGCTGCCCGCGGGCACGCTCGTCGGCTCGGCCTCGCTCAGGCGCGGCGCGATCGTGCTCGGCACCCGGCCGGACCTGCGGATCGGGCTCATCCGGGGCAATGTCGAGACGCGGCTCGCGAAGCTCGCGAGAGCTGAGTACGGCGCGACGCTGCTCGCGCTCGCCGGCCTCAAGCGGCTCGGCAAGGCGGAGCACGCGACCGCGATCCTGTCGCTCGACGAGATGCTGCCGGCGGTCGGCCAGGGGGCGATCGCGATCACCGTGCGGGCGGGCGACGCGCGCGTCCGCGACGCGGTGGCGCCCGTCTGCGACGCCGCGGCGGGCACGGCGCTGGCGGCCGAGCGCGCGTTCCTCGCGGTGCTCGACGGCTCCTGCCGCACGCCCATCGCGGGCCACGCGACGCTGGAGGGCGGGACCCTCGCGTTCCGGGGCCTCGTGCTGCGGCCCGACGGGCGCGACGCCGTCGAGGTCAGGGTCTCGGGACCGATGGAGAGCGCGGCCGAGATGGGGCGCGACGCCGGCCTGGAGCTGAGGTCACGCCTGCCGGGCGGCGTCCTGACGGGCTGATGCGGGTCCTCGTCACACGGCCCGAACCGGGCGCGACCGCCACGGCGGCGCGGCTCGCGGCGCTCGGACACGAGCCGCTGGTCGCCCCGGTGACGCGCATCCGGGCGACCGGCGCAGCGCCACCGGAGGGGGAGTTCGACGCGCTGATCGTGACCAGCGCCAACGCGGTGCCGGCTCTCGATCGTCGACCCGACGCGCGGGACCGGCCGGCCTTCGTGGTCGGGGGGCGCACGGCGGAGCGGGTCGCGGCGGCCGGGTTCGTGGACGTGACGTGGCGCGAGGATGCCGGGGCGCTGGGGCAGGCGATCCTCGAGCGGGTGCCGCCCGGTTCGGCCCTGCTCCACGTGGCGGGGCGGGACCGCAGGCCGGAGCCCGCCGCGACGCTCGCCGCCGCCGGCTTCACGGCGACGGTCTGGGAGGTCTACGCCGCGGAGGCGGTGGACCGGCTGCCGGCCGCGATCGCCGACGCACTCGACGAAGGGCGGCTCGATGCGGCGCTGCACTACTCTCCCCGCTCGGCCGCGATCCTGTGCCGGCTCGTGACCGGGGCCGGCCGCGCGGACGATTTTCGCCGGCTCGCGCACCTGTGCATCTCGGACGAGGTCGCGGACGAGGTCGCGTCGACCTCGCACGAGGTCGTGCGTCGCGTCGCAGAGTCGCCCGACGAGATCGCCCTCCTGGCCCTGCTCGACCGGTCGGGCTCGCGCCCGCCACAATCGCGATGCTAAGCACGGAACGAATCCGGCGGCCTGACTTTGCCGGACAGCCGAGGTGCCGCGCACGATGTCGAACAAGTCCCGTCAGGATCCCTACAGGCGCAAGCCCCCCAGCATCGACCTGACGTCGGGCGAGTTCCAGCGCACCAGGCCCGAGGCGGACACGACCGTCGTGGCGCCCGAGGTAGCGGGCGAGACCGCGATCGAGCCGATGGCCGCGACCGGCCTCGACGCGCCCTCCCATGAGGCCCCGTCGAGTTCGTCCGCCGAGCCCGCCGCCAGCATCGATCCGGCGCTGGAGCCCGCCTCGCCCGCCCATGAACCCGCGCCCGCCCATGAACCGGCGCCTGCCCACGAACCGGCGCCTGCCCATGAACCCGCGCCGTCTCCCGCGGCCGAACCCGCGGAGGTGATCTACGATTCGCGGGCATCGACGAGCGGGGCGCCCGAGATCGCAGCCGAGCCCGTCGCGCCGCCTCCCGACGGGGACGCCGCCCGTCCCTCGGCGCTCTCCGGCCTCGGAGCGCCGGGCGACACGGTCGCGACCCAAGCGCCTGAGGCGGTGCGTACGACGACCGGGCCCGCGCGGCCGGCGCGGCGCGGCTTCGGCCCGCTGCTCGCGGCCTCGCTGATCGGCGGCGTGGTCGGGGCCGGGATCGTGGTCGGCGCGGAGCAGTATCTCGACCAGCAGGCTCCCGACACGATGGACCAGCGCGTGGCAGCGCTGGAGCAGCGCCCGAGCGCGCCGCCCCCGGCCGACACGGGCGCGCTCGAACGCCGGATCGCCGCGCTGGAGACCGGAGCCCGCGGCCTCGGCGAGAGCGTCGCGGCGGCCCGCAGCGCGGCCGAGAGCGCGTCGCGCCAGCCCGCTGCCCCACCCGCGCCGCCACCCGTCGACGACGTCGCCCGGCGCGGCCTCGAACAGGTGATGGCGCGCCTCGGCACGCTCGACACCGGCGTCAGAGCCGTGACCGACAGGGTCGGCGGGGCCGCGACCGCCCAGGCCGTCACCGAGATCGGCACCCGGGTGACCGCTCTCCAGGAGGCGAACCGCGGACTTCAAGAGGGCCTGCGGGCCTCCCAGGAAGGCCTGCGGGCCTCCCAGGAGGGCGCCCGGCAGGCTGGCGTCAACGCGGGCGCGATCACGGACCTGCGCACGCGGCTCGACGCGCTGGCCACCCAGACCCAGGATCAGGCGAAGACCGGGAGCGCGGCCCTGCAGGCGCTGCAGACGAAGAGCCAGGACCAGGAGGCGCGCCTCGGGGCGCTCGGCGCCGAGGCCGCCAAGCTGCCGCCTGCCCTGATGCAGGCGGGCCTGCGGGCGGTCGTCGCCGGGCAGGTCGCCGAGTCGCTGCGCGGCGGCACGGCCATCGGCGCACCGCTGGGCGCGCTCGAGAAGCTCGGCGTCCCGGCGGCCTCCCTCGACGCGCTGAAGCCCTATGCGGCCGCGCCGCCGCCGAGCGCCGCCGCGCTCGCGGCCGAGTTCCGGCCCCTGGCGGAGAAGATCACCGCCGAGCCGCGGGTCGCGGCCGACACCTTCGGCGACAAGCTGCTGCGCATCGCCGAGAAGGTCGTGACCGTGCGGGCCGTCGGCGACGGCAGCGGGAGCGACCAGCCGGCGCTCGTCGCCCGCATCGAGGCCGCCCTCAACCGGGGGGCTCTCCCCGACGCGGCCGCCACCTGGGACGCGCTGCCCGAGACGGCGAAGAGCATCTCGTCCGAGTGGGCCGGCCGGCTGAAGTCGCGCGTCGCGGCCGATGCGGCGCTGCGCCAGATCTCGGCCGAGTCAATCTCCGCGCTCAACGCGCCGTCGCGCTGAAAAGGGCACAGGATCATGTGGCGTGCCCTCCTCTATCTCGTCCTCGTCGGCGTGGCCGCGTGGGGAGCCGTGTGGCTCGCCAACCACCCGGAGACCATCTCCTTCACCTGGGCCGGGCGTGAATACACGACCTCGCTCGCGATCGGCGTCGTGTCGATCGTCGTCCTGGCGGTCCTGCTGTCGATCGTCGCGGCCAGTCTTCGCTGGATCGTCAGCGCCCCGAGTTCGATCGGCCGCAACGCCCGGCGCAAGCGCCGCGAGCGCGGCCTGACGGCGCTGTCGCGCGGCCTCGTGGCGGTCGGGTCCGGCGATGTCGCGGCGGCGCGGCGCTACGCGGGCGAGGCGGAGCGGCTGATCGGGTCCGAGCCGCTGGCGCTGCTCCTGCGCGCGCAGGCCGCGCAGGCGGCCGGCCAGCGCGACACGGCGGAGGCCGCGTTCCGCCGCATGGCCGAGCTGCCGGACACGAAGGTGCTGGGGCTGCGCGGCCTCTACCTCGAGGCGCGCCGGCGCGGCGACGACGCGTCCGCGCGCGAGCACGCCGAGGCGGCGGCCGAGGCCGCGCCCGCGGTCGCCTGGGCGAACGACGCGGTGCTCGACGGCCACTCGGCCGACCGGAACTGGCCGGCGGCGCTCCGCATGGTCGAGCGCCGGGCCTCGCTCGGGCTCGTCGACAAGGCGGCCTCGCGCCGTCAGCGCGCCGTCCTGCACACCGCAGACGCGCTGGAGCGCGAGGAGGAGAACCCGCACGCCGCGCTCGACGCGGCCGTGA
>CAXUHE010000115.1:0-11804 GCA_964250725.1 uncultured Enterovirga sp.
CAAAAAGTGGCAACGCGACTTACCGAAACGCCGGTCGGTTCGGATGTTTCTCGTTCGGCCCAAATCGGTTAGGACCTATCCTATTCCGATCGGAGAGGGTTCGCTCCCGGGTGCGCTCCCTCCGCCACCGCTGATGCAGCACCGTCCAGCTTAGTCCGAATGAACCGCACCTCGAGAGATTGAGCTATCGACCCCGGTCGTTGACGTCCTTTCAGGGAACCGGGTTACGTGCTGGGCCGATGACCCATCATGCGCTTCCGGGCGCCAGGGACAGAGAGTTCGCACAGCTGGCGCGGGTACCAGAGGCCGCGCAGGTCACGGCGGTTCATGTCGTCGATCTTCGACATGCGCAGTTGCTCGCGGGTCCAGACATGCGCCTGGATCTCCGGTTCAGCAGGTGCAGGTCGACCGGGTCACGTTCGCCCGCGACGCCGTGGTGGTCCTGCAAAGACACGACGAGGTGATTGGAACGTCCGTCCTGGCGAGAGCGGAGGCGAGCTTCGCCTCGAGGGCCGTTCGCTCTGCGGCCTCGCCCCGGCCGCGTAGGCACTCGACGAGCCCGTGAAGCGACCAGACGTTGTCAGGATGCTGCGTGCATCGCTGGACGCGGCCGCTGAGCCCCAGATCATCGCGGTAGACTTGCTCCGCCTCGACGGCATGACCCTGTTCGAGGAGGAGTGCTGCCAGTGCGTGCCGGGGCGGATGCATCCAGGCCCAGGGCTCGGTGTAGTTCAGCGCGTCGTCGCGGCGGACGGCCTCGCGCAGATGGGCGAAGGCCTGGTCGTAGTCGCCCTTGTGGTAGGCGACCTCGCCCTCCAGCATCGCTTCCCCGACCGCCAGGGTGTCGCGAGCGAAGTTGTTGAGATAGCGCCGGCCCGAAGGGACGCGGGCGACGCTGTCCATGAAGAGCGCCCGCTCCCGGTCGGCGCTCGCGAACTCCTTCAGCGTCGCGAACGCGATGCCGCGCGCGTAGTGGTGCATCGGGATCGTCGCGACGTAGAGGTCGCCATCCTGCGGGATCGGAGCCGCGATGATATCGTGCCAGCGCCCGAAGCGCACCAGCACGTGCACCCGCATCGAATAGTAGCCCTCGACCATCGTCGTGAGCTTCGGGCGCCCTTCCATCCGCAGGATGTCCTGCGTCAGGATGGATTGGATCTTGTCGGCCGCGGCGAGCGCCGGCCCGAACTGTCCGAGGAACATGCAGGTGAACATCATCAGGTGCAGGTCGTGGCACCTGGCGGTGACGTAGAAGTTCATCGAGCCGGCATGGTCCGCGTAGAGGTCGTCGGCGCGGATCGCGGCCTCGCTGGCCGTCTTGGCGCGCTCGTAGTCTCCGCACAGGACGTAGATGTGGCCGGGCATGTGGTTCATGTGGCCGGCATCGGGCAGGCGCCCTACGAGCGCGTCGGCGGACCGCAGCGCGCGTTCCGGCTCGCCCGACATCTCCATGAGATGGATGTGCAGGTGCGCGACCGCGGGATGCGGCAGTTCGCCGGCCGCGTCCGACCGCGCGAAGGCGCCTTCGCAGAGGGCGAGCGCCTCGAGCGCGTCGGCATTGCGGCCGGGGAGGCCCGTCCTGACGTCCCAGAGCCGGCGCGGCGTCCGGGTGATCAGCGCCTCCAGGAACAGCGCCGTGACGTCCTGGTCGTCCGGATGACGGAAGTGGACGCGGCGCATGGCGGCCGCGTAATCGTCGTCCCAGCGGTCATAAACGTCGGGCGCGACGGGATGGGGCGCCTGAAAGCGGTGGGCGAGCGCCTCGATGAGGTGCCGCTCGACGTCGTGGCGACCCTCGCTCAGGGCCAGGGCCCGCCCGACATGTTCGGAGGCGGTCGCCGTCACGGTCCGCGCCTCGCCCTCTCCGAACTCGCGCCAGGCCAAGTTGTAGAAGGGGCCGGTTCCGTAGGCGACCCCCCAATGCGCCATCGCGCAGTCGGGATCGTGAGCGAGCGCTTGCCTGAAGCATGCGACGCCCTCCTCCTGGTTGAAGCCGAAGCACCAGTTGAGCCCGAGATCGAACCAGCGTTGCGCCTCGGGCGACGCGCTGCGGATGGGACGCGAGTGCCGGCCGAGATCGAAATGCGTCATGGTCGGGCTCCCACGCGGTCCGGGCGGAACGGTGACGGATGTCATGCGAGTTCGGGGTAGCCGAGGGACGCCGCCTCGCGCTCGTAGTCGAGGAGGCGGGCATAGGCGTCCGGATCGGCCGGGGTGATCGTCCGGATGCGGAGCGCGGCGCGAAGGTCGCGGTGCGCCGGATCCGAGCCGAGGCGCAGCAGGGCCGCACGCAAGGCGGCGACCCGGTCGGCGGGCGTCGCCGCCGAGGTCACGAACGGGATGGCGGGGCTCGCCGGCGTCCAGGCGAGCACGCGCAGGTTGGCCACGACCTCCGGGCGGTGATCCTGGAGGAAGACATAGGTCAGGCAGTCCACCGACGCCGCGTCGAGCTCACCGGCGGTGACGCGCGCGATGCTGGCCGGGTGGCTGCCCGTCTCGACCACCGCGCCGAAGAAGGGCTTGCCGCCCGCGAGCCGCGCGAACAGGAGACGGGGCAGGTTCATGCCCGAATTGGAATGGAGGCTGTTCAGCGCGAAGGTCGCGCCGCGGAGGTCCTCCGGGCGCTCGAACCAGGACTCGTCGCGCACGATCACGAAGGCGCGATGCGTCGCGTCCCCACAGCCCGGGGCGTCATAGGTCGGCACGCCGAGCAGCTGATGCTGGCCGCGATAGATCGTCTGCAGGGGATAGCCGCACGTCTGTGAGAACAGCACATCGGGGCCGATCTCGCCGGGCACGGGAGGGCGCCTGGGCGCGAGCGTCGCGGCGACGTCCCAGGCCCCGTCCCGTCGCAGTTCCCCCTCGAGCGCATGCCAGAACGCGCTGTTGCGCTCCGCCATCTCGGGCAGGTTGTACATCGGGAGGCTGGCGGTCAGCTGCATCGAGCGGTCTCACAGGATCGTCCCGCGTCGTTCCTACCGAAGGCGATGCTCGAGTCGTCCCGCCAGGCGGACGAGAGGCCAGAGGCACGCGAGATAGATGAGCGAAGCGAGGACGAGGGGCGACGAGTTGTACGTGAGCGAACGCGCGAGGTCGGCGGAATGCAGGAGCTCCGGAACCGACACGACGCTCGCCAGCGTCGTCAGCTTCACGAGCTCGACCGTGTTCGAGACGAGTTCGGGCAGGACGTTCCGCACGGCCTGCGGCAGGACGACGGACAGGAACGTGTCGGTCGCCGTCATGCCGGTCGAACGCGCGGCCTCCGCCTGACCGGGTGGGACGCTCAATACGCCCGCCCTGAAGATCTCCCCGTAATAGCTCGAGGAGTTCAGGAGGAACGCGATGACGATCGTCACCATCGACGGCAGTTCGAGCCCGAGGAACGGGACGCCCGCATAGATGAAGATGATGAGGACGAGAGGCGGGAAGGACCGGAACAGGTCGATCGCGGCCATCGCCGGCCAGCGCAGCAGGCGCGAGCGCGACGTCGAGAGCAGCATGGCGCCGATCCCTCCGAGCCACCCGACGGGGATCAGGATGACGCACAGGAGGAGCGTCCGCAGAAAGCCGGACACGATCAAGGGCATGACCTTGATCATGATGTCGAGGTTGAGGAACTCGGACGCGAAGGCCTGCATCAGGCGGCTCCCCACCGCCATCGGCGCTCGACGGACCTCGACAGGAGGATCAGGGGCAAGAACAGCAGGACGTAGAGGATCGCCCCGATCGTCAGCGGGGTCGCGTTCGACGACAGCGACAGGGCCGATTGCGCCTGCCCGAGGATCTCGCTCACCCCGATCGCGCTGCCGAGCGCGACGTTCTTCGTGATGGTGATCGCGCGGTTCGTCAGCGGCGGGAGCGCGAGCCGCGTCGCCTGCGGCAGGACCACGTGGAGGAGCGTCTGGCCATAGGTCAGCCCGGTCGAGCGGGCGGCGAGCCACTGGCCGGACGGCACGGAGGTGATGCCCGCCCAGAACACCTCCTCGGCGAAGGCCGCGAGGACGGCGGAGAGCGACAGCCAGAGAACGATGAGGCTCGGCAGCACGATGCCGAGGTTGGGCAGGCCGAAATAGACGACCAGGATGATGGCGAGAGGCGGCAGCGAGCGGAAGACGTCGACGAAGACGATGATCGCGATGTTGAGGATGCGATAGCCGAACGATCGCCCCGACGCCATCGCGAGTCCCGCCGCGACCCCGGTCACCACGACCGCGAGGCCGACCCCGAGCGTCACCCCGAGGCCGGTCAGAACGAAACTCGCATAATGCCGCGCGACGTCGAGATTGAGGAAGGTGAAGACGAAGCGGTCCCAGTTCGACATGCGGCCTCGTTCAGCGCACGACCGGCCCGGGTCGGACGCGCGCCGGATCCCGACGGTCCCGGACGACGCTCAATGGTCCATCCGCCGGAGAAAGCGTCGCGTGCGCTCCTCCCGGGCCGAGCCGAAGATCTGTTCGGCCGGGCCCTCCTCCACCACGACCCCGCCCTCGAGAAAAAGCACGTGGTCGGCCGCCTGACGGGCGAAGCTCATCTCGTGGCTCGCGATCACCATGGTCATGCCGCGCTCGCGCAGCGCCTTGATGACCGCCAGGACACTGCCGACGAGTTCGGGATCGAGCGCCGATGTCGGCTCGTCCATGAGGATGATCTTGGGTTCGAGCGCCAGCGCACGCGCGATCCCGACCCGCTGCTGTTGGCCGCCCGAGAGCTGTGCCGGATAGGCTCGCGCCTTGTCGCCGAGGTCCACGAGCGCGAGCTTGTCCATCGCACGAGCCTCGGCCTCCGCGCGGGAGAGCCTCAGGACCTTGCGCAAGGCAAGCGACACGTTCCCGAGCGCGTCGAGATGCGGGTAGAGGTTGAAGCCTTGGAACACCATGCCGATCTCGCGACGCGTCCGGTTGATGTCGGTCGACGGCGAGAGGAGATCGAGCCCACCCATCGTGAGGCTGCCCGCCGTCGCGTCCTCCAGACGATTGCAGCAGCGCAGAAGGGTACTCTTGCCGGATCCGGACGGGCCGATCAGGAAGACGAGCTCGCCCCGCTGAACCGAAAGGTCCACACCCTTCAGGACCTCGACCTGTCCGTAGCTCTTGCGGATGCCCCGCGCCTCGAGCAGCGGCGTCGTCGGACCGGCCTCGGTGGCGGCGGCCGAAGCCGTCGCACTGCCGCTCAGCACGGAGGCGTGTGCTCCGTCGGCTCGTAACCCGGCAGGCCGGGAGGACCGTAGCCCGGGTAGATCGTCATCGTGGCCGAGTCGGCCGGCGGGTCGACCTTGAACCACTTGACGTAGATCGCCTTCAGCGTGCCGTCCTTCTTCATGCATTCGAGGGCACCCTCCAGCTTGCGTCGGAGTTCCTCGTTGCCGTTGCGAAGCGGCATCGACCAGACATAGCCCGTCTTGTGGAGATAGGAGTTCTTGAGACGCGGATTGTTCTTGACGATCCACTCCGCGACGGTCTGAGCCGTCACCGCCCCTTCGGCGCGTCCCGACAAGACCGCTTGGGCCACATCGGTGCTCGTTCCGAAGGCCACCGGCTTCCAGCCGAGCTTGTCGGTCTGGCCGTTCACCCACTGCTCGTAGATGGTGCCTTTCTGGACCGCGATGATCTGGTCCTTGAAGCCCGTGACGTCCGCGACGTCCGGCTTGTCGCCGAGCGTGAAGAACCGGTAGTTCGCGTCCACGAAGCCCTCGATGAAGAGCATCTGCTTCGCGCGCTCCTCCGTGACCGTGACGCCGGCGGTGAGGAAGTCGTATTTGCCTGCCTGCATGGCGGGGATCAGGCCCGCGAACTGCGTGCCCTCGATCTCGACCTTGCGGCCGATGCGCCTCGCCATCTCGTCCGCGACGTCGACATTCATGCCTTCGAGCCCGCCGGAGATCTTGGGCATCGCGTGAGGCGCGAAGGTCGCGTCCATGGCCGAGCGAAGGGGCGGCTCTTCGGCACGAGCCGAGACGGTCGCCAGGGCGAGCGCAGCCGTGAGGACGCGCGCGGGAAGGGAAATTCGCATCACGATGTCCCGTTCAGATCAAAGACCACGGTGGCACACGCATGTAACGCATGGGATATGCCACCTCCGGGATGGTCCATATCCTACGGAGTGTTGGATGTCCTCGGTAGACATCATGCCGCTGACGATCCCCTCGGCCGGAGACGAGAGCAATGACCGACATCCTGGTTCTCCGTGGAAAGCACGTGCTGACCGATCCTCGGCTGAAGGCCGCCGGCCTCGTCGAGGACGGTGCCGTCGCGATTGAGGACGGCGTCGTCGCGGCGGTCGGCCCCTTCGCGTCCATCCGGGAGCGCTACCCGGCCGCGACCGTGAAAGGCGACGGCACGCAGCTCGTCCTGCCGGGCCTCGTCGATGCCCATAGCCACGGACGGGGCCTCTCGCCGATCCAGAAGGGTGTGAAGAACGACTTCCTCGAGAACGCGCTGTTCGACTGGGCCTACATGCCGGCCCTGCCGCCGGAGCTGACGGCGGGTCTCTGCGCGTGGCGGCATCTGCGCAGTGGCGTGACGACGCTCCATCACAACGGCTTCGACGACGACGGGCCGGAGGGCGCGCGGCGCGCCAAGGTCGCGATCCGCACGTATCTGGCGACCGGATTGCGGCTCGCCTTCAGCCCCGGCCTTCGCGACGAGAGCAAGCTCGTCATGGGTGGCGAGGACTTCATCCAGACCCTTCCGGCCGAGCTCGCCGGCCGGGTCCGTCACCTCGTCGAATTCGACAAGGCGGCGCTGATCGACGAATATTTCGCTCTCTTCGAAGACCTTCACGCGACGCATGACGGTGCGGAGACGCGCATCCTGCTCGCCCCCTGTTGGGCGCATGGCGCGAGCGAAACCCTGCTCCGGCGCATCCGCGAGGCGAGCGACGCCCATGGCGGCACGATGGTCCACATGCATCTGCTCCAGAGCCCTGTCCACAAGGCCTGGGGCCTGCGCCGGCATGGTGGCTCGACCGTCGCGTGGTTGCGCGACCAGGGATTGCTCGACCGCCGCACCGCCTACGGGCACGCGATCTGGGTGAGCGAGGCCGATATCGCGATGATGGGCGAGGGCGGCGTCTCGGTGACAACGCATCCGAGCTGCAACTTCCACATGCGCAACGGCGTCACGCCGGTGATGGCGCTGCGGGCGGCGGGCGTGAACGTCGCCTTGGGCATGGACGACAAGACGATCAACGACGACGAGGATGCCGTGATGGAGGTGCGCATGATGCACAAGGTGCATCGCCTCAGCACCTTCGACCTCACGGCCCGGCCGATGGACGCCTACGAGGCACTGGAGACATCCACGCTCAACGGCGCCCGGGCGATCGGCTTCGAGGGCGAGGTCGGCGCGCTTCTGCCTGGATGGAAGGCGGACGCGATCCTGGTCGATCTCGACCACGTGGCACGCGATCCCTGGCTCGACCCGGCCTTCGACCCGGTCGAGGCCTTCGTCGAGCGCGCCCTGGGACGAGACGTCCATACGGTTGTGGTCGGTGGCAAGGTCTGCGTCGACGACCGTGTCGTGACCTCGATGGACGTGGACGCTCTCACCCGCGAGGTCCGGGCGTTCTGCGACAAGGGCCTGACACTCCAGCACCGTGCGTGGGCCGACCTCCTGGCCGAGGTGAAGCCGCACGCGCAGGCCTGGTATGCGGGCTGGGAGAAAGGCCTCGTCGAGACGCCGATCTACCGCGTCAACAGCGCGGTCTGATCCCGTCCGCGGTCTTGGGTGACGAGGTCGGGCCAGCACCACATCTGCGTTACGATCCCCGGCGTTCGGGCAGGACGGGCCGTCCACGAGGTTCGCCGTCCGACGATCCTCGTAGCGGCCCGCCTATTGCATGATCTGCGCACCCGACAGCATGATCGTCATCGATCTGCGCAATTCGGAAAATGGCGCTCGGATCGCCGCACGCGCGGCCGGCACGACAGGAGCCGGTCACATGACGAAGAGGAACGCTT
The DNA here is from genome assembly GCA_964250725.1 of uncultured Enterovirga sp. Taxonomy (GTDB): domain Bacteria; phylum Pseudomonadota; class Alphaproteobacteria; order Rhizobiales; family Beijerinckiaceae; genus Enterovirga. The sequence goes on from CAXUHE010000115.1 coordinate 7,958, forward strand.
TCATGATTTCACGTCGCAGCTTCGTGGCCGGAACGGCCCTCACCGCCGCCTCGCTCTCGACCGGCGCACGGGCGCAGGCGAGCGAGGTCTCGGTCGGCGTGCTGTTCCCGACCTCCGGGTCCGGCGCCCAGGTCGGCATCGACGCCATCCAGGCGATCAACGTCGCGCTCGACGTCATCAACAACCCGCATCCCGATCTCGACTTGCCGCTCGCGAAGGGATCGGGGCTGCCGGGGCTCGGCGGCGCCAAGCTGAAGATCGTGACGGCCGACCACCAGTCCGACCCTCAGAAGGGGCGCGCCGAGGCCGAGCGGCTGATCACGCAGGACAAGGTCTCGGCGCTGATCGGCTCCTACCAGAGCGCCGTCGCGGCGACGATCAGCCAGACCTCCGAGCGCTTCAGCGTACCCTACATCGCGTCCGACAACTCCTCGCCCAGCCTGACGCGGCGCGGCCTCAAATACATCTTCCGGGCGGCGCCTCACGACGAGATGTTCTCGTCCACGATGTTCGACTTCCTCGACGGACTGAAGAAGGCCGGGCAGAAGGTCGACACGATCGCGCTGTTCTACGAGGACACGATCTTCGGCACCGACAGTTCCAACGTTCAGCGCAAGCTCGCGGGCGAGCGCGGCTACAAGGTCGTGGCCGACGTGAAGTACCGGGCGAACACGCCATCGCTGACCGCCGAGGTGCAGCAGCTCAAGTCGGCCGATGCCGACGTCCTGATGCCGTCGAGCTACACGACGGACGGCATCCTGCTGGTGAAGACGATGTCGGAGCTCGGCTACCAGCCGAAGGCGATCCTGGCGCAGGCGGCAGGCTTCTCCGAGAAGGCGCTCTACGACGCGGTCGGCAAGCAGATCCAAGGCGCGATCACGCGCGGCTCGTTCTCGCTCGACCTCGCGGCAAAACGCCCGACCGTCGGCCTCGTCAACGCCCTGTTCAAGGCGAAGTCGGGCAAGGACATGAACGACAACACCTCGCGCGAGTTCATGGCGACCATCGTTCTGGCGGACGCCATCAACCGGGCGAAATCGACCGACGGCGCCAAGATCCGCGAGGCGCTCGCCATGACCGACATCCCGGGCGAGATGACGATCATGCCCTGGAAGCGGGTGAAGTTCGACGAGAACGGGCAGAACAACGAAGCCGATGCCGTGCTGCTGCAATGGCTCGGCGAGAAGTTCGTGACCGTCTACCCGACCGAACTCGCGATCGCGGCGCCGAAGTTCCCGATGAGCAAGGCGTGAGCGACGCCGTGGTGATCCTCTTCCCCGACCCGGGCAGAGGACACCTGCGCTCATGACCCTCCAGAGCATCGTCCAGATCCTGGCGAGCGGCCTCCTCATGGGGCTGATCTACGCCCTCATCGCGGTCGGCCTCTCGCTGATCTTCGGTCTCATGGACGTCGTGAACTTCGCCCATGGCGAGTTCCTCATGCTCGCGATGTATGCGAGCTTCGGCCTCGTCATCCTGACGGCGCTCGATCCGATCGTGCTCATGCCGGTGATCGCGGCCGCGCTCTTCATCGTGGGCGCGCTCGCGTATCTCGGCGTGGTGCGGCTCGCGATGCGGGCGCGCGCGAATCTCGGCATGGTGCAGATCTTCGCGACCTTCGGGCTGGCGATCGTGATCCGCGGCGTGTCCCAGCTCCTGTTCACGCCGGATTATCGCAACGTGCCGAACGTCTGGCTGGGCGGCCGGACGATCCCGGTCGGCGGGATCTACCTGCCGGTGCCGCAGCTTGCGGGCGGGCTCGTGTCGGTCCTGGCCTTCCTCGGGCTGTGGCTGCTGATCACGCGCACCGATTTCGGCAAGGCGCTCGAGGCGACCCGCGAGGATGCGGGCGCGGTCGCGCTCGTCGGCATCGACAAGAACCGCGTCTTCACCATCGGATGGGGGCTCGGCGCGGGGCTCGTCGGGATCGCGGGCGCGATCCTGTCGATCTTCTACTACATCCACCCCGATGTGGGGCTGCCCTTCGCGCTCATCGCCTACGTGACGGTGGCGCTCGGCGGCTTCGGCAGCGTGTTCGGCGCGCTCGCGGCCGGGCTTCTCGTCGGGCTGGTCGAGGCAATGACCGCCACGATCCTGCCGCCCTCGCTGAAATCGATCGGCATCTATGGTCTCTATCTCCTGGTCGTCTTCGTGAGGCCGCGCGGCCTCTTCGGGTCGCTCTGATGGCGACGGGTTTCGCCGTTCCGCAGAGCGGGCGGGAGGCCGCTTCGGCTTTCGACCGCAAGCGGCGGCTCAAGCTCCTGACCGGTCTCGCGGTCGCGGCCGCCACGGCCTGCCTTCCGCTCGTCGTCACCGACATCTACGCGCAGAACATCATCATCCTGACGCTGCTCTACGCGGCGCTGAGCCAGAGCTGGAACATTCTCGGCGGCTATTGCGGGCAGATCTCGCTCGGCCACGCGCTCTATTTCGGCACGGGCGCCTACGCGACGACGATCCTCTACACGAAGTTCGGCATCCTGCCGTGGTTCGGCATGATCGTGGGCGGGGTCGTGGCGGCCGCCATCGCGCTGGCGCTCGGCTATCAGCTCTTCCGGCTCGCGGGGCACTATTTCTCGATCGCCACGATCGTGATCGCGGAGGCGGGCCTCCTCCTCGTCAACAACTGGGACTGGGCGGGCGCCGCGACGGGCATCCAGTGGCCCTTCGTGCCCGATTCCTGGGCGGTCCTGCAGTTCAACCCGCGCAACAAGCTGCCCTACATCTATCTCGCGCTCGCCTTCGCGAGCATCACGTGGCTGACGACGTTCTGGATCGAGACCTCGCGCTGGGGCTATTGGTGGCGCGCCGTGAAGGACAACGCGGACGCCGCCGAGAGCCTCGGCGTGATGATCTTCCGGTCGAAGATGGCCGCGGCCGCGATCTCCGCCTTCTTCACGGCGATCGGCGGCGCGTTCTTCGCGGCCTTCGTGCAGTATATCGACCCCGAGAGCGTGATGAACTTCCAGCTCTCGCTTCTCATGGCGCTGCCGGCCGTGCTCGGCGGGATCGGCACCTTGTGGGGACCGGCGGTCGGGGCCGCGATCCTGATCCCGCTGACCCAGGTGACCCGTTCCTATCTCGGCGGCAGCGGGCAGGGGATCGACCTCATCGTCTACGGTTTGCTGGTGATGGTGGTGGCGCTGGCGAAACCCGAGGGGCTGTCGAGCCTGTTCACCAGCCGCCGGGCGCCCCGCGCGTGACCGGGACACCTCTCCTTCAGGTGCAGAACGTGTCGCGCCGTTTCGGCGGGCTCGTGGCGGTCGGCGACGTGACGCTCGAGGTCGGGCGCGGCGAGATCCTCGGGCTGATCGGCCCGAACGGGGCCGGCAAGTCGACCCTGTTCGGACTGATCGCGGGCGCCCTCGCGCCGAGTTCGGGCCGCATCCTGTTCGACGGGCACGACGTGACGCGCCTGCCGGCGCCCGAGCGCTGCCGGCGCGGCATCGCGCGCACCTATCAGGTGGTGAAGAGCTTCGATTCGATGAGCGTCCTCGACAATGTCGTGGTGGGCGCTCTGGTCCGATATCCGAAGGCCGCCCGGGCGCGCGCCAAGGCGCTCGACGTCATCGAGTTCGCAGGATTGTCGCATCGCGCGACCGCGCCGGCCGGCGACCTGACGCCGCCGGAGAAGCGGCGGCTCGAAGTCGCGCGCGCGATCGCCACCGAGCCGAAGCTGCTCCTGCTCGACGAGGTGATGACGGGGCTGACCCCGGCCGAGGCCGCGCGCGGCGTCGAACTGGTGAGGAAAGTGCGCGAGACCGGCGTGACCGTGCTGATGGTGGAGCACGTCATGGAGATCGTGATGCCGCTCGTCGACCGCGCCTTCGTGATGCATCTCGGGCGC
>CAXUHE010000116.1:0-11740 GCA_964250725.1 uncultured Enterovirga sp.
GAATGTTGAACTGCGCGACCATGTCGGGGCGGAGAACATCGCGATCTTCGGGCTGACGACGCCCGAGGTCGAGGCGCGCCGCGCCGACCCCGACCACGCGCGGCACGCGCTCGCGGCCTCCCCGCGCCTCGCCGCCGTGCTCGACGGGCTCGCGGCCGGCTCGCTCTCGCCCGACGACACGTCGCGCTTCGCGGGGCTGGTCGCGGGCCTGCGCGACCACGACCACTTCCTCGTGACGGACGATTTCGACGCCTACTGGGACGCGCAGCGCGGGCTCGACACGCTCTGGGCGAACCCCGAATCCTGGTGGACGAAGAGCGTCGCGAATATCGCGAATGTCGGCTGGTTCTCCTCCGACCGTACGATCCGCGAATACGCGGCCGAGATCTGGCGCGCCCCGCTGTCCTAGGTCCTACAGCGACCCGCAGACCGGGCCCGCGAGGAACCCCGCGAGGTCGGTCGTGACATGGTCGATATGGGGGGCGACCACCGCCTCCTGCTCGAACGCGTCGCGGAAGGGGTCGACCGTGTTCGGCAGGACGAGGCAGGTCGTCATGCCGACATCGTGCGGCACGACGAGGTTCTTCGCGATGTCCTCGAACATGGCCGAGCGCGCGCCGTCGACCGCGTGCTTGGCGAGGAAGATCTCGTAGGCGCGCCGCTCGGGCTTCGGCACGAAACCCGCCGCCTGGATGTCGAACGTATCCTCGAACAGGTCGAAGATGCCGAGCTTCGTGGCGACGCTCTCGGCGTGGCGGCGCGAGCCGTTGGTGAGGATCAGCTTGCGGCCGGGCAGGCGCGCGATCGCCGCGCCGAGCGCCGGGTTCAGCTCGATCGACGAGTGGTCGATGTCGTGGGCGAAATCGAGGAACGCCTCCGGGTCGATCGCCTCCTCCTCCATGAGGCCCCGCAGCGTCGTCCCGTAGCGGTGGTAGTAGTGCTTCTGGAGCGCGCGCGCCGAGAGCCCGTCGATGCCGAAATGGATCATGACGAAGAGCGTGATGCGCATGTCGACCTGCGGCCAGACCTGCGCGTCGTGCGGGTAGAGCGTATTGTCGAGGTCGAAGATCCAGGTGTCGACGTGGCCGAAGCCGCGCGCGTCCGCGGCCGACGCGTGCTGGGATGCGGGATCGCTCATACCGGCCTAGCGACGAGGCGTTTGCGCAAGAAGTAGCTCCGAACCTCGCCCGGATAGTCGTCGAGGACGCCGTATACCTCGTAGCCGAGCTTCGGGTAGAAGTCCGGCGCCTGGAAGCTGTAGGTACTGACACGCGCGTTCCGGCACCCGCGCCGGACCGCCTCCGCTTCGGCCGCGTCCATCACGCGTCGTCCAGTACCGCTCCGCCGTAGCGATTCCGGCACGAACAGGAGATCGATCACGAGCCAGCCTCGTGCGGTCTTACCGATCAGTCCGCCCACGACATCCCCCGCCTGATCTCGGATGAGGACAGCAAGATCGTGTGCATCGGAGATGCCGGCATGCACGGCATTGAACGCGACGAGCTCGCGCTCGACCACATCGCGCTCCTCGACCGGCGCGCAATCCGTGACGTCGAGCGTGACACCGGACATCGCTGCCTCAGCCACGCCGGACCAGCGTGCCGGCGCCGAAATCCGTGAACAGCTCCAGCAGCACGGCGTGCGGGACCTTGCCGTCGAGGATCACCACCGCCTCGACGCCGCGCTCCAGCGCGTAGATGCAGGTCTCGATCTTGGGGATCATGCCGCCCGTGATCGTGCCGTCCGCGATGAGGCGGCGGCATTCCTCGATCGTGAGCTCGGGGATGAGCTTCTTCGATTTGTCGAGGACGCCCGGCACGTCGGTGAGGAGCAGAAGGCGCTTCGCCCCCATGGCGCCCGCGATGGCGCCCGCGAAAGTGTCGGCGTTGATGTTGTAGGTCTGGCCGTCCGCCCCGGCCGCGACCGGCGCGATGACGGGCGTCAGCTCCGCCTTGAGGACGGCGTCGAGCACGGTGCGGTCGACCTCGGCCGGCTCGCCCACGAGGCCGAGGTCGATCTCGCGCTCCGCATTCGCCTCCGGGTCGAAGGCGGTGCGCACCGCCTTGCGGGCCGTCACCATGCGGCCGTCCTTGCCCGAGAGGCCGACAGCACGCCCGCCCTCGGCCCCGATCCAGCCGACGATGGTTTTGTTGATGGAGCCCGCGAGCACCATCTCGACCACCTCGACGGTCGCCTCGTCGGTGACGCGCAGGCCGCCCGCGAAGGTGGACCGGATGCCGAGCTTGTCCAGCATCCGGCCGATCTGCGGGCCGCCGCCATGAACGACGATCGGCTTCAGGCCGGATTGCTCGAGCAGCACGATATCCTCGGCGAAATCCTCCGCGGCCGCGGGATCGCCCATGGCGTGGCCGCCATACTTGATGACCACGATCTGCTGGTCGTAGCGCTGCATATGCGGCAGCGCCTGCACCAGCACTTCCGCGCGCACATGCGCGTTCGGCAAGGGGTCGGTCATTCCGTGCTCCGATTTGCCCGGCCGGCTCTACGCCTGCACCGTGACCGCGTCGAAGGCCAGCGTGACGCGCATCCCGCGATGCGCCTCGTCCTGCCCCCACTCGGCGTTGAGCTTCGTCGCCATCGCCTTCACGATCATGCGCCCGAGGCCCTGCTCGGATTTCGGCGGGGGCGCGCCCTCGCGCCCGACCCCGTCATCCTCCACCGCGAGCAGCACCCGCCCGCCCTGCGAGGAGAGCCTGACCCGGATCGGTCCCTTGCCGTCCGGGTAGGCGTACTTCGTGGCATTGAGGACGAGCTCGGTCACCACGACCCCGACCGCCACCGCCTTGTCGGGATCGATCTCGACCGGCTCTGCGTGCAGCGACAGGAGCTTGCCGTCGCCGTCCTCGGCGGAGTTGCGCAGGTCGTCGACGAGCGCCTTCAGGTACTGGTCGAGCGCGACGAGCTGCACGTCGTCGGACGTGTAGAGTCGGCGATGCACCTGCGCGACCGCCATGACCCTGCGGGTCGCGCCCGCGAGCGCGGATTTCACGTCCTCGCTCGGGCTCGCGGAGGATTGCAGGTGAAGCAGCGCCGCAATGATCTGGAGCGAGTTGCCGACGCGGTGATTGACCTCGCGGATGAGGAGCGCGCGCTCGGCCGCCAGCGCCTCGAAGCGGTCGCGGGACGCCCTGAGCTCGGCCTCCGCCGTCTCCTTCGCCCGGCGCAGGAGCACGCTCTGCATCGCCTTGTCTATGGCGGCTGCGAGGAGATCGATGAAGTCGCCGCCCGCGCTCTTGATCACGTAATCGGAGGCGCCGGCCTTCAGCGCCGCGATCGCCACGCTGCTCTCCTGCGTACCGGTCACGTAGATCACGGGCGGCGGGTTCGCCATCGCGTGGATCGCCTCGAGGGTCTCGAGACCGTCCTGGCCCGGCATGTAATGGTCCAGCGCCACGAGGTCGACATCGTCTTGGCCAAGCCGTGTGAGCCCGCTCGGGCCATCGGTCTCGCAGATGACGGTGTGGCCACGCCGCTCCAACCCCTTCTGGACGAGGCGTGCCAGCCCGGGATCGTCGTCGATGTAGAGAAGCTTGACGTTCGTCGACGTCATGCCGCCTCGGGAACCTGGATGACCGCGAAGAACAGGCCGAGCTGCCGGATCGCGTTGGCGAAGCCCTCGTAGTTCACGGGCTTGGTGATGTAGACGTTGCAGCCGAGATCGTAGCACCGCTGGATCTCGCGCTGGTCGTCGGTCGTCGTCAGCACGATGACCGGCGTGCGCTTCAGGTTCTCGTTCTCCTTGACGACCTTGAGGATGTCGACGCCCGTCATGTCCGGCAGGTTGAGGTCGAGCAGCATGAGCAGCGGCTTGCCGGCATTGACCTCGCCCGTGCCATCGGGCCCGAGCAGGAACGCGAGCGCGCTGGTGCCGTCCTTGAACGGCATGATCTCGTTCGTGACGCCGGCGCGGCGGATGTTCTTCTCGATCAATCGCGCATGACCATCGTCATCCTCGACCATGATGATCGTGACCGGCATGGTCATGCTGCCTTCCTCTGCGCTTCCCCCGTCCAAGCACGCGGCAAGCTGACGGTGAAAGTCGAACCCTGCCCGAGCTCCGACGTCAAGCTGATCGTGCCACCGAGCCGTCGCACAAGTGCGCGAACATGCGCGAGGCCGATGCCCTCGCCGGCCCGGTCCTGCACGCCCGAGCGGCGGAACAGCTCGAATATGCGCTCGCGGTCGCGCGCGTCCACGCCGCGCCCGTTGTCGCGCACCCGGTAGATCAGCTCGGCCGCCGAGGCACGGCCCTCGACCTCGATCCGGCCCGGCACGCCCGGCCGCAGGTATTTCAACGCATTGTCGACGAGGTTCGAGAAGACCTGCTCCAGCGCGAGCCGGTCGCTGGTCACGGCGGGGAGCCGCGAGATCGTCACCGTGGCGTCGGCCGCGTCCGCCTGATGCGTCAAGCTCGCCCGGATGCCGGCCAAGAGCGTGTCCATGTCCACGCGCTCCGGCCTGAAATCCCGCCGTCCCTCGCGCGACAGTTTCAGGATCGCGTTGATCAGCCGGTCCATCTTGCTCGTGGACGTCTTGATGAAGGCGATCGCCTCGTCGAAATCCTCGCCCAGACGTTTGTCGTTCAGCGCCTCCGTCCGGTCGTCGACGGCCTGGTGGAGCTCCTGGCGGAGCTGTGCGAGGCGGTCGAACATGTCGTGGCGCAACGCCTCGAGCTCGGTCGTGAAGCCCATGATGTTGACGAGGGGCGAGCGCAGGTCGTGGCTCACGATATAGGCGAAACGCTGGACCTCGTCGTTCGCCTCGCGCAGATCGGTCTCGCGCTCGCGGAGCGACGTCGAGGCGGTCGCGAGCTGCGCGCCGACCTGGTTCGCCTCCGCGAGGCCGGTGGTCAGCGGCGTCACGGCCTCGCCCCGGCCGAGCGTCGCGGCGCGCTGCGCCAGGGCCTTGATGGGCAGCGTGATGCGCTGCCCGAAGACGAGGCTGAGGACCGTGGACAATGCCAGGATCACGAGACCGAGCGCCGCGAAGAGCCCGATGGATCGCCAGAGCGGCGCGTTCAGGTCCGACGTCCGGATGCCGACCGCCGCCCGGTAGTCGGACAGGACCGAGCGGGCGTAGGTCGCGAAGACGCCGACTCCATCCAGCGTCGTGCCAGTCCATGAGCCCTGCCGGCCCCTCGCATTCTGCATGAAGTCGCGTGACGCCTCCCGCCCGACATAGTCCGGGCGGTTGTTGTGGGCCATGATGATGCCATTGCGGTCGACGATGGAGGCGGTCGCGTTCTGCGGGACGTCGCTCTCGCGCAGCAACCGACCCAGTCGATCGGGATCGAGCCCGAAGATCAGGACGTAGGCCGGCCTGCTCTCCTTCATCACGGACGTGACGACCGCGAAAACCGGCGTTCCGGTGGCGGCGCCACGGTAGAGGTCGGTCACGACGGGGCGGCCGGCCTGCAAGGCGGCCGGATCGAACTGCACGTTGGTGCGCGGCAGGGGCGTGCCCCAGGGCATCTGCGAATTGACGAGCTGCTGCCCCGACATGTCGGTCAGGATCATCGTGATGTTCTGCCGCCGGTCGAGCACGGCGGCCTGCCGGTGGAACGCCTCGAAATCGCCGCTCTGAAGGTTGGCCGACAGGGACATGACGTCGATCGACGCGAACAGGCCCGCGAATTCCCGGTCCAGCGCGGCCGCGATGCTCTTCGAACCGTTGGACGCTTCACTCTCGATCCTGGCCCGCTCGGTCGCGGCGACCTGCCAGAACAGGAACGCCGCGAAGAAGAGCACCGGCGTGACGAGCGCGACGGTGTAGATCGCGAGATGCGCCCGGACGGAATAGCCGTAGCGGTCGGACTGCGTCGGCGCTGACTCGTCGGCTGCCATCGTGCTCCAGCGACTATCGTTCGCGTCACGCGTCGCAATGGCGCAAAGCCTCACGGATTGCAACGGGTTACGCGACGCCGCCCCGTCCTAGAGCCGCCGCCGCGAGGACCAGCGCCCAGCCCGCCATCAGGATCACGCCGCCGGTCGGCGCGACCATCGGGACGAGGACGAGGCCGGCGAGCGACCGGACCGCGAGGTCGCCGCAGAACAGGGTCGCGCCGATCGCGATCGCGAACCCGGCCGCGAGTGCCGCGTTGCGGCGCAGGATGCCGGCTGCGACGAGCGCCGGCAGGGCCATCAGGACGGGCGCGTGCGCTATGAGGAACCGTGCCGCGACGTCGAGGCTACCCGGCCCCGTGAGGTGCGCGGCGACGGCCGAGAGCGCGACGCCCGCGAGCCCCGCGAGCGCGCCTAGCGCCACCAGCGCGCGCTCCGGCCACGCGGTCACGCGGACGAGCCCCGCTCGGCCAGGAGCCGCGCCACGTCGGCCCGCAGCTCCGGGATGCCGAGGCCGGACCGGCTCGAGGTCGGGCGGATCTTGGGGAATGCCGCCGGCCGGCGCAGGATCGCGGCCGCGGTCTCGTCCAGCCGACGTTCGATCTCGCCCGGCTTCAGCTCGTCCGACTTGGTGAGGACAATCTGGTAGGACACGGCGGTGCGGTCGAGCCCGTCGAGCACGTCCGTGTCGTTCGCCTTCAGCCCGTGGCGGGCGTCGATCAGCACGTAGACGCGCACGAGGTTCGCGCGGCCCCGCAGGTAGGCGTGGATGAGCCGCGTCCAGGCGCCGACCTTGTCCTTGCCGGCCGCCGCGAAGCCGTAGCCCGGCATGTCGATCAGCGAGAAGCGGCCCCCGATGTCGAAGAAGTTGAGCTGCTGCGTCCGGCCCGGCGTGTGCGAGGTGCGGGCTAGCGTCTTGCGGCCGGTCAGCGCGTTCACGAGGCTCGACTTGCCGACGTTCGAGCGGCCCGCGAAGGCGATCTCGACCCCGCTCATCGGCGGCAGGCCGTCGATGTCGGCCGCCGCCCAGATGAAATCGGCCTCGCCCGCGAAGATCTTGCGGCCGATCTCGACGAAGTCCTCGTCCGCGAGGTCGGTAACGGCGGGGGCGTTCACCCCTTCGCGGCCGCGGGCTTCTTGCGGGCGAAGAGCGCGCGCAGATTGTCGAAGAGTTCCACCTTCACGCCGTTCCGGCGCATGATCACCGATTGCTGCGTGACGGAGAGCAGGTTGTTCCAGGCCCAGTAGATCACGAGACCGGCGGGAAAACTCGCCAGCATGAAGGTGAAGATCACCGGCATCCAGGAGAACATCGCCTGCTGCACCGGGTCCGGCGGCGCCGGATTCATCTTCATCTGCAGGAACATCGTGACGCCCATGATGATGGGCCACACGCCGATATGCAGGAAGGACGGCGCGGCGAACGGGAGAACGCCGAACAGGTTGAACAGCGAGGTCGGGTCGGGGGACGCGAGGTCGCGGATCCAGCCGAAGAAGGGCGCGTGGCGCATCTCGATCGTGACGAACAGCACCTTGTAGAGCGAGAAGAAAACGGGAATCTGGATCAGCACCGGCCAGCACCCGGCCACCGGATTGATCTTCTCGCGCTTGTAGAGCGCCATCATGTCCTGCTGCTGCTTGACCTTGTCGTCCTTGTTGCGCTCGCGCAAAGCGGTCAGCTCGGGCTGGATCGCCTTCATCTTCGCCATCGAGACGTAGCTCTTGTTGGCGATCGGCAGGAACAGCATCTTGAGGCAGAATGTCACGATCAGGATCGAGACGCCGAAATTCCCGAACAGCTTGTAGAAGAAATCGAGTACGACGAACATCGGCTTCGTGATGAAGTAGAACCAGCCCCAGTCGATCATGAGATCGAACTTCTTGATGCCGAGGTCCTTCTCGTAGCCGTTGATCTGGCCGACCTCCTTGGCGCCCGCGAAGAGGCGCTGGGTGATGTCGAGCGTCGCGCCGGGCTCGACGGTCTTCGCGTCGACGAGGACGTTCGCCTGGTAGATCTGGCCGCCGCCCTCCTGGCGCGAGGTGAAGCTGCCCTGGTAGGCGAGTCCCTGGTCGGGGATCACGGCCGCCGCCCAGTACTTGTCGGTGATGCCGAGGAAGCCGCCGGTCACGCCGTTCCACACCTTGCCGTGCGTGGCCTGGCCGGGAACGAGCGGCTCCTTGTCGACGGCCTCGTACTTGTATTCCTGCAGGCCCTGGTCGCCCGCGACCCCGATCAGGCCTTCGTGCAGCACGTAGTAGCCCTGCGTCGGCGGCTTGCCGTGGCGCGAGACGAGTCCGTAGGGGTAGAGCGTCGCGGCCGCGGCGCCGCGGTTCTCGACCGTGTCGCGCACCGTGAACATGAACTTCGCGTCGACCGAGATCCGGCGCCGGAACACGAGGCCCTGACCGTTGTCGAAGGTCAGGGTCACGGGACGCTCCGTCGTCAGCGTCTGGGAATCGGCCGTCCACTCGCTCTCGGCGGTCGGGCCTGCGCCGCCCACGAAGCCGAACTCGGCGTAGTAGGGCGTCGGGCTGCCGGAGGGGGACAGGAGCACGATGCGGGGCGAGGAATCGTCGACCGTCTCGTGGTAGGTTTTCAGTGAGACGTCGTCGATGCGCCCGCCCTTGAGCGCGATCGAGCCCGCCAGCGCGGGCGTGTCGATCGTGATGCGCGGCGAGCGCGCGATCGCGGCCTCGCGGCTCTCGACGCGGGTCGCCTCCGGAGCGGTCGGCAGGGTCGCGGGGTTCGGCGTCGCGGGCTGGCCCTCGCGCGGCGCGGCATTCGGCGCGACCTGGCTCGTCTGCGCGATCTGGGCGGATTGCCTCTGCCGCTCCGCCTGCGGCAGGCCGTAGAAGTAGTTCCAGCCGAGCAGAACCACCACCGACAGCGCGATGGCGAGCATCAGGTTCTTGTTGTCGTTAAACATGGGGTTCGGGCTCAGTGCCTCGCGCGGCGATCTCGGTGGTCGCCGCGGCGGCGATGGGTCGTGTCGATCGCTCGGACCGGGACTGTCTGGCGTGGGACGATGGCGGCTTCAAGACAGCCTTGAACGCTCGGCCCAGATCCTCGACGAGGGCCGGGAACTCGGCCTCCATGGCGGGTCGGCGGCCGATGATCACGATGTCGAAGGGCTCGTCTCCGATCGCCGAGGCTGCCTCCAGGATCGCGCCTCGCAGACGACGCCGGATGCGGTTGCGCTCCGTCGCGTGACCCACACGCTTCGTGAGCGTGAGCCCGAACCGGGGGCCCGCCTCGAACCCGTGGGTTCCCTCGAAGGGGGCGGGGCGTCGAAGGCCCTGGACGGTCATGCGCTCGGTGTGGAACCGCCGACCCGCCGCGGCGCCGAGAAAATCCGCCCTTCGCGTGAGACGCGCGAAGACCCGGCCGCCTCCGCAGAGGCGCATCCGCGTGTCCGTCAGGCCGAGAGGCGCTTGCGGCCGCGCGCGCGCCGGGCCGCGATGACGCGGCGTCCGCCGACCGTCGCCATGCGGGCGCGGAAACCGTGGCGGCGCTTGCGCACCAGCTTCGACGGTTGGTAGGTCCTCTTCACGCTCGTCTCCGGTCGCGTGTCCGGGTGGCGATCCCGACCGCATCTCGTCGTGTCTGGTGTAATAGCCGGGCGGGGCGCAATCACGCACCCTCTACCCAGGCCGGGCTTATGGAGGATGGATGCAGGACTGTCAACGCGACGTCGGAACCGGGGCCCTTGCGATGGGATGCATTGAGGGCCGACACGAGGGTCTGAGCGCTTGTCGCGATCCCCGCTGTCAGAACCAGGCGGTAACCCGATCCCGTGCGACGCGGTGAGACTAAAACCTCAGCCGCTCCAGGATGAAGGCCTGGAGCTGGTTCAGGCTCTCCTCGGATTGCTCGGCACGGGTCTCGGCCCCGACGAGGCGCTCGCTCGCCTCGGTCAGCATCGCCTGAGTCCTGTCGAGCAGCTCGTTCGAGCGGCGCTCCAGATCCTCGGCCCGGTTGTGCTCGCGCTGCGCCTCGTCGAGCGCGGCGCGCAGCCGCGTCTCCGTCTGCGCGAGTTGGCGCGAGAGCGCGTCGATCTGTCCGTCCTGCTCCTGCGCGCGGACTTCCGCAGAGGAGATCTGCTCGTCGCGCTCGTTCATGAGTTCGGCGGCGCGCGCGATCGCCTCGATGGCGGCCGCGAGTTCCGGCTTGAGCGCCGATGAGCCTTGACGCGACGGGGATGGCCTTGAAGCGAGCGCTTGCCGAGGCGACCCGTTTGCCGAGAGTTGCGAGGCGATCTGTCTTGCGAGACTGTCGAGTTTCTCGCGGCCCGCGACGGTTTCCGGCTTGTTCATAGCGTTAGCCCCCTCCTGTGAACGAGGAATCATACCGCGGAAGCAAAGGAAAGAGTCTTCGAATCGGGAGCGGCTTTTATCGTCAGACAACTTTCGGCCGGATGATCGCAGCTGGGTGCCGCGACCCGGGTATCGTCAGTATCGGCCTGGCCTGAACGGCTCCACCGTCACCAACGGCGTCTCGCCGGACATGAGTTCAGCGAGGACTCGGCCGGTCGTGGGCCCGAGTGTAAAGCCCTGATGACCATGGCCGAAATGGAGCCACAATCCCGGATGCCGCGTCGCTTCGCCGATGACGGGCAGCATGTCCGGCATGCAGGGTCGGGTGCCGAGCCATGGCCGATTCTCCAAAGGTGCGCCGAGGTCGAGTAGCTCGCGCGCAGCCTCCTCGGCGCGCTCGAGCTGGACGGGGCTGTGGTCGGCGTCCGGCTTCGACAGTTCCGCGCCCGTGGTGATTCGCAGGCCCTTCGCCATCGGAGCCATGACGTAGCCGTGCGCCTCGTCCATGAGTGGCACGGAGAGGGTCGTGGCGGCTCGCCAGTGCCGGTGGTATCCGCGCTTGCGCACCATCGGAAAGCGGTAGCCGAGCGGCCGCAGGAGCTCGGACGACCACGGACCCAGCGCGATCACCGCGGCCCCGGCCTCGATCGGCCCATCCGCTGTCTGCACGCTCCAGCCCTTCGCGGTCCGTATCAGGCTGTCCGCCTCGCCGGACCGGACCGTCCCGCCACGCTGCCGGAACAGCCCGGCATAGGCGGCCACCAGGCCGCCGGGATCCTGGATCGCCCAGGGGTCCTGCCAGTGGATCGCGCCTGCACCCGTGTGCTTGAGGACGGGCTCCGCCACGCCGAGATCCGCAGAAGACATCGCGCGCGATCGCACCCCGTAGCGGGCCGCGAGGCGCTCCGCGTCCTCCACCGCGCGGTCCATGTCGCGCGCCGCCCGGTACAGGACGCGGAAACCTTCGCGGCGCACGAGGTGCTCCGCGCCCGAGGCGGCGATCAGGCCCGCATGCTCGCAGGTCGCGTGCGCGACAAGGCCGGCGTAAGCCCGCGAGATCGCCGCATGGCGTCTCGGGGCGGAGTGCCACCAGTACCGGACGAGCGGTCCGAGGTGATGAAGCAGGGCTCCGCGGTGGTAATGGACGTCGTTGCTGCGGCGGGTCGCGATCGCGATCAGTGTGGAAAGGTCGCGCGGCATCGCGAAAGGCTCGACAGCCTCGCTCTGGATCAGCCCGGCATTGCCGTAGCTCGTCGCGAGACCGGGCGCCTGCCGGTCGACGAGCGCCACCGACCAATCGCGCTGCTGCAGGTGGAGGGCGGCGCCGACGCCCGCCATCCCGGCGCCCAGAACGATCGCGCTACGCACGGGTTCAAATCGCCCGGACGCGCTAGCAGCTCTCAGGCATCCAGTCCCGCGGGCACTCGTGCATGCCAATCGGTCGCGCCCTGAAAGGCCTGCCCGATCCGCAGAGCCATCGCCTCGTCGTAGGCGCGGCACACGACCTGGAGCGAGAGCGGCAAGCCGGTCCCGGTCGCCCCGTTCGGCAGCGCCAGCGCGCAGAG
>CAXUHE010000117.1:0-6906 GCA_964250725.1 uncultured Enterovirga sp.
GGAGCGGCTGGCGCGGCTGCGCTTCTTCATCACCTCCGAGCACACGTCCGAGCAGATCGACGCGGCCGTGCAGGCGACCGCCGAGGAGGTCTCGGGCCTCGCCAACACGGCGGACGTCATCCAGTCCTTCGCCCAGTCGCTCGGCGGCTGAGGGGCGCTCCCAAGCGGATCGGCCGATGAAGCCGGATCTCGTCGCGGACGCGGCGGCGTCCTCCGCGGCCCGGCGCTTCGCGGAGGGCTGCCGGACGCGCGCGGTGCGGCTCGGCATCGTCGGGCTCGGCTATGTCGGCCTGCCGCTCGCCCGGGCGGCGGCGGAACGCGGATTCCGGGTGATCGGCTTCGACATCGACCCCGCCAAGGTGGAGGCGCTCGGCGAGGGCCGCTCCTACTTGAGCCACATCGCGCCCGAGACCCTGGCGCCCATCGTCGCGAGCGGCCACCTCTCGGCGACCGCCGATCTCCGGCGGCTCGGCGAGGCCGACGCCATCCTGATCTGCGTGCCGACGCCGCTCGGGCCGCATCGCGAGCCGGACCTGTCCTTCGTTGTGGCGACCGCGGAGACGATCGCGCGCCACCTCAGCTACGTGGAGCGAACCGCCGACGTTATCGCCCGCACCCTCCGCCCCGGTCAGTTGATCGAGCTCGAATCCACGACCTATCCCGGCACCACGCGCGAGATCGTCAAGCCGATCCTCGAGGCGGCCGGCCTTCGCTCGGGTCGGGATTTCCACCTCGCCTACTCGCCGGAGCGGGAGGACCCGGGCAACGCGGAGTACGGGACGGCCGCGATCCCGCGCGTCGTCGGCGGCGACGGGACGGAGGCGACCGCCATGGCGGCGGCGCTTTACCGCGAGATCGTGGTGGAGGTGGTCGAGGTCTCCTCGCTCGAGACGGCGGAGGCCGTGAAGCTCACCGAGAACATCTTCCGCGCCGTCAACATCGCGCTCGTGAACGAGCTGAAGGTCGTCTACGGCGCGATGGGCATCGACATCTGGGAGGTGATCGAGGCCGCGCGCACCAAGCCCTTCGGCTTCATGCCGTTCTATCCCGGCCCCGGCATCGGCGGGCACTGCATCCCGGTCGATCCGTTCTACCTCACCTGGAAGGCGCGCGAATACGACATCGACACGCGCTTCATCGAGCTCGCCGGGGAGGTGAACCGCGCCATGCCGCGCCACGTGGTCGAGCGGCTCGCGATGGCGCTCGACGCCCAGGCGCGGCGCGGGCTGAACGGCGCGGAGATCCTCATCGTCGGGCTCGCCTACAAGGCGAATGTCGACGACCTGCGCGAGAGCCCCTCGCTGCGCCTGATCGAGATGATCGAGGAGCGCGGCGCGCGCGTCAGCTACCACGACCCCTACATCCCGGTGATCCCGCCGACGCGCGAGCACGGGGCGCTCGCCGGCCGCCGATCGATCGCGCCGACGCCCGATGCGGTCGCGGCGTTCGACGCGGTGCTGATCGCGACCGACCATGACGAGGTCGACACCGCCGCGCTCGCGGCTTCCGCGAGGCTCGTCGTCGATACGCGCAACGCCTGCGCGCGGGCCGGGATCACCGGCCCCCACATCGTGAAGGCGTGAGGTCGGCGATGCGACAGCGCCAGTTGGAACCGAGACCATGACCGACACCAAGCCGCTCCCGTTCATCGATCTCGGCGCGCAACGCCGCCGGCTCGGTGCCGCGATCGACGCCGCGATCCTGCGCGTCGTCGATCACGGCGCCTATATCCTGGGCCCGGAGGTCGCGCAGCTCGAAGCGGAGCTCGCGGCCTTCTGCGGCGCGAGACACGCGATCACGTGCAGCGACGGCACGGACGCGCTGGCGCTCGTCATGATGGCGAAGGGCGTGGGACCCGGCGACGCGGTCGTCTGCCCGAGCTTCACCTACACGGCGACAGCCGAGGTCGTGGCCCGGCTCGGCGCGACGCCGGTCTTCGCCGACGTCGAGGAGCGGACGTTCAACCTCGATCCCGCGGGCCTCGACGCAGCCTTGCGCACGGCGCGCGAGCGTGGGCTGCGTCCGGTCGGGGTCATCGCGGTCGACCTGTTCGGGCAGCCGGCCGATCACGACGCGCTGACGTCGTTCTGCGCGGCGCACGGGCTCTGGCTGCTCGACGACGCGGCCCAGGGCTTCGGGTCGACGCACAAGGGTGCGCGGCTGGGCACGTTCGGCCTCGCCACGACGACGAGCTTCTTTCCCGCGAAGCCGCTCGGCTGCTACGGCGACGGCGGGGCGATCTTCACCGACGACGACGAGCTCGACGCGACGCTCCGCAGCCTTCGCTTCCACGGGCTCAGCCCCGACCGGCAGGACCATACTGCGATCGGGCTCACGGGCCGGCTCGACACGATCCAGGCGGCGGTGCTCCTCCAGAAGCTCACGATCTTCGAGGACGAGATCGCGGCCCGCAACGCGGTGGCGTCACGCTACGCGGCGGGACTCGGCGACGTCGCGACGGTGCCCGAGATCGCGTCCGGCCGCACCTCGGTCTGGGCGCAGTACACGATCCGGGTCGCGCCGGAGCGCCGCACGGAGCTCGCGGCCTCGCTCAAGGCCGACGGCATCCCGACCGCGATCTACTACGCGAAGCCGCTGCACCGGCAGAGCGCATACCGGGATTTCCCGATCGCCGGCAACGGCTTGCCGGTGACGGATCGCGTCGCCGACGAGGTGATCTCGCTTCCCATGCACCCCTATCTCGACGCCGCGACGCAGGACCGGATCATCGACGCGGTGAGGGCGGTGCTCGATGCGGGTCGGACGCGGTTGCGCGCGAGGGGTTAGGCCGGCGCGCTCACCCGGCCTGGATCGGCGTGACGGCCGTCGCGCCGAGATCGACCGGCGGTTCGACCCGAGCGCCGTAACGCCGGGCGAGCGCCGCGCAGGCCATGAGCTGCACCTGGTGAAAGAGCAGCAGCGGCAGCACGAGGAGCCCGACCGCCTGGCCGGCGAACAGGATGTTCGCCATCGGCAGCCCGCTCGCGAGGCTCTTCTTCGAGCCGCAGAACACGATCACGATCTCGTCCGCCTTGGCGAAGCCGAGGAGCCGGCTGACGAGCGTGGAGGCGACGAGCACGATCGCCAGCAGCACGAGGTCGGCCGCCACCATGAGCCCCAGCGTCGGGAGGTCGACCTGGCTCCATAGGCCGGCATTCACGCCCTCGCTGAACGCCGAGTACACGACGAGCAGGATCGACCCGCGATCGACGTAGCCGGTCAGCTCCTTGTGCCGGACGATCCAGGGCGAGACCCAGCGCCTCACGACCTGGCCGGCGAGGAACGGCAGGAAGAGATGGATCGCGATGTCACGGATCGCGTCCGTCGAGAACCCGCCATGCGCGCTCATGACGAAGCCGACCATGAGCGGCGTGAGGACGATGCCGACGAGATTCGAGAAGGACGCGCTGCAGATCGCCGCCGCGACGTTGCCCCGCGCGATCGACGTGAAGGCGATCGAGGACTGGACGGTCGAGGGCAGGAGCGTGAGGAAGAGGAGCCCGTTCGCGAGCGGTGCCCCGAGCCAGGGCTCGGCCACGTAACGGGCCCCGAGCCCGAGGACCGGGAACAGCACGAAGGTGAACAGGAACACGAGGAGCTGGAGGCGCCAATGCGTGATCCCGGCCACGATCGCCTCGCGCGGCAGCCGCGCGCCGTAGAGGAAGAACAGGAGCCCGATCGCCACCATCGTGACGCCCGAGACGGCCTCGGCCGCCACCCCCCTCGCGGGCAGCAGGGAGGCGAGCACCACCATCCCGACGATCGCCACGATGTAGGGATCGATCCGCAGCCGCGTGAGAAGGGCCTGCAAGCTCATGCGATCGGTCTTCCGCACTTGATCTTCGGACGGATATCGGAACAGGCATGTGACATGCGGCACGGGCCATCGCGGCGCAAGCCGAGACCTACCAAGGCCGGCAACCGGCTTCGGCACGACCACGGAGACATGCGCGCCCGATGCGGTGGCTGATCGGAGCTCTCGCGGTGATCGCTCTCGCCTGGCTCACCTATATCGTGTCGCCCTACTGGACGGCGGCGAGCTTCGCGGCGGATATCCGGCGCGGCGACGTGCTGGCGGCGGCCGGCCGGGTGAACTTCCACGCGATCCGGCTCTCGCTGGCGAAGCAGTTTCTGAGCGAGGGCCTCGCGGCGGGCGAGATGCAGGACGCGCTGAGCTCGGCCGACGTGCAGATCGCCGCCGGGACGATCGCGGTCGCGGCCGACCCGCTCCTCGCGCCGCTGCTCTCGGCGCGCGGGATCGTCGACCTCCTGCGCGAGACGCCCGCGGGCGAGGGCAGCACGGGCAGGTCTTCGCTGTCTGGTCGCCTGATCGACTATCTGACGGCCTCGCGCTGGCGCGGGTTCCGCAACGTCTATTTCACGCTGCCGCCCGACGGGCCGGCCGAGGAGCAGATGCGGCTCCAGTTCCGGCTGAGCCGGCTGTCGTGGCGGCTCGTCTCGATCGACCTGCCGGCCGCGACGCGCAAGCGCATTGCCGAACGGCTGTTGCGCCTGAAATCCCCGAAGGCGCGTTGATGATCGCGAGGCGAACGACATCATGAGCACCGATCCCACCGACGACCTGACCTTCGACCGCGCCTTCCAGGCCCCCGCGGACGCCGCCGAGCGGCTGAGCCCGCTGGTGCGCCGGCTGGTTGCCCGCAACGGCGGACCGTTCACCTTCACGGGCACGTGCAGCTATATCGTGGGCGAGGGTGAGGTCGCGGTGATCGATCCCGGACCGGACGATCCCGCGCACGTCGCGGCACTGCTCGACGCGGTGCGCGGCGAGAGCGTCTCGCACATCATCGTGACGCACACGCATCGCGACCACTCGCCGGCCGCGCGCGCGCTGAAGGCCGCGACCGGCGCGCCGATTGTCGGGTGCTCGCCCCATCGGCGCTCGCGCGAGCTCGGCCTCGGCGAGACGAGTGCCATGGAGGGCTCCGGCGACGGGGCGCACGTGCCCGACCGGGAGATGGCCGAGGGCGACGCGGTCTCGGGGCCGGGCTGGACGCTCCGCGCCCTCGCGACGCCGGGCCACACCGCGAACCACCTCGCCTTCGCGCTGCCCGAGGAGCGCACCCTGTTCTCGGGCGACCACGTGATGGCGTGGTCGACGACCATCGTCGCGCCGCCGGACGGGTCGATGAGCGACTTCATGGCCTCGCTCGACAAGCTGCGCGGCCGCGACGAGACGCTCTACTGGCCGGGCCACGGCGGCCCCGTGCGGGAGCCGCAGCGCTTCGTGCGCGCGCTCATCCACCACCGCCGGCAGCGCGAGGCCTCGATCCTCAACCGGCTGAAGGCGGGCGACCGCGACATCCCGGCGATCGTCGCGGGCGTCTACGCCGGCCTCGCGCCCGCGCTGACGGGCGCGGCCGCGCTCTCCGTCTTCGCGCATCTGGAGGACATGGTAGCCCGAGGGATCGTGGCGACCGACGGCGCGCCGCGTCTGGAGGGGGCGTACCGGGCGGGGTGAGCGTCCCCACCGCTCGCGTCAGGATGCGGGAGTGTGGTCGTACTTGGCCCAGATCGCCTGCATCTCCTCGTCGGTCGCGAACTCGCCCCGCCCGGCGGCCTCAAGCGACGCGTGCACGGCCGCGATGTCGTCCGCCGTCAGCTCGACCGGTTGACCCTCGCCGAGAAAGCTCAGGACCAGCCGGCCGATATCGTCCTGCATCTCGGGCGGCAGCTCTCTCGCCGTGTTGATGGCCCTTTCGAGGAGGTCCGTCATCCGATTGTGCAATCCCGTCCCAGGCAATCCGATCGAACCCGAAATCGCGCAAGTTGGAAAGTGGGGTGACCCTCAGCTCGTCGGCAGGCGGTAGTCCCGGAACTGCTCGCGGAGCGCCGTCTTGAGGATCTTGCCGGTCGCCGTGTGGGGAATCTCGTCCACCATCACGACGTCGTCCGGCATCCACCATTTGGCGATCCGGGGCCGCAGGTAGTCCAGCACGTCCGCCTTCTCGGGCGTGGTGCCGGGCTTCGCCACCACGATGAGGAGCGGGCGCTCGTCCCATTTCGGGTGCGCGACCCCGATGACGGCCGCCTCCGCGACGTGCGGGTGGCCGACCGCGAGGTTCTCGAGGTCGATCGAGGAGATCCACTCGCCGCCGGACTTGATGACGTCCTTCGAGCGGTCGGTGATGCGCATGTAGCCGTGCGCGTCGAGCGTGCCGACGTCGCCCGTGTCGAAATAGCCCTGCTCGTCCAGGATCTCCTCCTCGCGCCGGTAGTAGCGCCGCGCGACCGCGGTGCCGCGCACCTTCAGCTTGCCGAAGGTCCGGCCGTCATGCGGCAGCTCGCGGCCCTCGTCGTCGGTGATCTTCCACTCGACGCCGAAGGGCGCGTAGCCCTGGCTCGACTTCACGCCGAGCAGCGTCGCGTAATCCTCGCTCGCGACCTCGGGCTTGATCGAGCAGATCGACCCGACGGGGCTCATCTCGGTCATGCCCCAGGCGTGCAGGACGGGCACGCCGTACTTGCGCTCGAAGGCCTGGATGACGGCGGGCGGGCAGGCGGAGCCGCCGATCGCGACCCGCGTCAGGGTCGAGAGGCGCGTGCCGGTCTTCTCCATGTGCTGGAGGAGCGCGAACCAGATCGTCGGGACGGCCGCCGTGAAGGTGACGCGCTCGCTCTCCAGGATGTCGTGCACGGACGCCCCGTCGAGCTTCGGGCCCGGCATGACGAGCGCCGCGCCCGCCATCGGGGCCGCGAAGGCGAGCGACCAGGAATTGGCGTGGAAGAGCGGGACGACCGGCATCACGACGTCGCGCGTCGAGAGGCCGAACGCGTCCGGCATCACGGTCATCATCGCGTGCAGCACGTTCGAGCGGTGCGAGTAGAGCACGCCCTTGGGCTCGCCCGTGGTGCCGGAGGTGTAGCAGAGGCCGGCCGCCGTGG
>CAXUHE010000117.1:6916-11516 GCA_964250725.1 uncultured Enterovirga sp.
TCCCAGGCGAAGTCCGCGTCCGCCTCCGCCAGCCACTCCTCGTAGGCGACCGCGTCGCGCAGGTCCGTCGCCGGCATGTGGGCGGCGTCGGTCAGCACGACGTAGCGCTCGATCGAGCCGAGCCTGGGCGCGAGCTTCTCGATCAGCGGCACGAAGGTCAGGTCGAGGAAGAGGATGCGGTCCTCGGCATGGTTCACGATGTAGACGATCTGGTCCTCGAACAGCCGCGGATTGACCGTGTGGTAGATCGCCCCGAGCCCGGCGATGCCGTACCAGGTCTCGAGGTGCCGCCACGTGTTCCAGGCGAGCGTCGCGACGCGGTCGCCGAGGCCGATCCCGTCCTGCCGGAGGCGCTTCGCGACGCGGAGCGAGCGCTCGCGCACCGCGCGGTAATCGGTGCGGTGCATCGGCCCCTCGACCGAGCGCGACACGACGGCGCGGCCCGGATGCTCGGTCGCCGCGTAGTCGATCACCTTGTGGATGAGGAGCGGCCAGTCCTGCATCAGCCCACGCATCGACGCTTCCTCCCTACGGGCGTTGTCCGGCCCGCTTGGGGCCGACCTTAGCGGCGGGCGGCGAGGCTCGCCAGGACGACGATGGTCGAGCGATCACCGAATTGGGCGAAGAGCGCGGCGAGCGTACCGCGTCCGAGAACGCATGAGATCCTCTAGCCGGCGCGCGCAGGCGCGACCTTGCCGCCCGCGACAGGACGAGCCGGCTTGCTTCGTCCGGCCGTATAGGCCCGCACCGCGTCGAGCAGCGCGATCGCGAGGCCGATGCCGAGCACGTACCAGCCCGGCCGGATGCCGAGGTCGACGTCGAACACGGTCGCGAGCACCATGAGCGGCGAGATGCCGAAGGAGAGCGCGATGCCGATCGCTTCGCCCAGGAAGGTCAGAGCCGAGGCGACGACCGTCAGGCCGACGAGCGGCCAGGCGGTCAGGAAGGCCTCGCCGCGCCAGCGCGCGATGAGGCGATAACCCATCAGCCACGCGAAGAGCCCGGCATAGATCGTCGGCACGGAGACGTCCGCCTTCGTCTGCTGGAAGTAGTGCACGAGCGCCAGGACGCCGATGATGTAGGCGACCTGATGCAGGCGACGCCAGTTCACGCCGCCGAGGCGCTTCACCATCGCGTCGTTCGACGTGACGGCGAGCGTCACGAGCCCGAGCAGGGCCACGAAGCCGATCGTCAGGTAGAGCCGCGACACGATCTCGGTCGCGACCTTCACGACGTCGTAGCCCTGGTCCACCACGTAGAGCGAGAGATGCGTCGCCGCGTAGCAGAAGGACGCGACGCCGATCATACGGCGGACATCCACCAGCCTGCCGTAGCGCGAGGAGCGCCGAAGCGGCGTGATCGCGAGCGAGACGAGGAGGAAAAGGAGCGCCCACCAGCCGGAGCGGTGGATCACCTCGTTCAGGGGCCGGCCCCCCAGCGCCTCGCGTCCCCAGTCGATGACGAGGAGGACGAGCGGGCAGACCAGGACCGCGAGCGTCGCGACCCGCAGATACGAGAGCTGCCCGCGCCGATCGCGCCAGAGCGCCGACGAGACCGGAGCTGAAGATGCCATGGCGCCGCGCCCTTACCTAAACGACCGTATCCGGCTCCAACGCGCAGACCGTCTTTTCGCTCGTCTCGACCTGCAACGTCACGTGGCCGATCGCGAAATCGCGCTTGAGGGAGGCGGCGGTGTTCATCAGGAACGCGTCGTCCGGATGACCGTCCGGCATGACGAGATGGGCGGTGAGCGCCGTCTCGGTCGTGGAGATCGGCCAGATGTGGAGGTCGTGCAGCCGCTTGACGCCCGGCTCCGCGAGCAGGCGGGCGCGCACGCGCGCGGGATCGATCCCGTCCGGCACCGCGTCGAGCGAGAGCGCGGCGCTGTCGCGCAGGAGGCCCCAGGTGCCGTAGATGATGACCGCGTTGATCGCGAGGCTGACGAGCGGGTCCAGCCACGCCCAGCCGGTCAGGAGGATCGCGAACCCGGCCGCCACGACGCCGGCCGAGACGGCCGCGTCCGCCAGCATGTGGAGATAGGCGCCGCGGATGTTCACGTCGCGGCTGCCGCCCGCGAAGAGCCAGGCCGTCACGCCGTTCAGCACCATGCCGATCGCCGCGACGACCATCACGGTGACCTCGGCGACGGGCTCGGGATGCGCGAGCCGGCGGATCGCCTCCCAGGACAGGGCCCCGATGGCGACCAGCAGGAACACGCCGTTGAACAGCGCCGCCAGGATCGAGGACGAGCTGAGACCGTAGGTGTAGCGCGAGCTCGGCGGCCGGCGCGCGAGCAGCGTCGCGACCCACGCGACGACGAGGCCGAGCACGTCGGAGAGGTTGTGCCCGGCATCCGCCATCAGGGCGACCGAGTTCGACAGCCAGCCGAACACGCCCTGCGACACCACGATCGCGACGTTGAGCGTGATGCCGATCGCGAAGGCGCGCCCGAAGCTTGCAGGCGCATGGACGTGCCCGGATCCGTGGGAGTGTCCGTGCGCGTGGGCATGCCCGTGGTCGTGGTCGTGGTCGTGTCCGTCGTGATGATCGTGCGCCATGAGATCAAGCCATGACCGGATCGAGCCATTCGGCAAGGTCCGCGATGGACGCGAAGACGTAATCGGCGTGAGGCGCCACGGTCCCGCGCGCGGCCTCGCCCAGCGGTCCGGTCAGGACCGCGACCGGCACGACGCCCGCGGCTCGCGCCGCCAGGAGGTCGTGCAGCGAATCGCCGATCATCGCGACCTCGCCCGGCCGGAGACCGTGGTGATCCACGAAGGCGGTGACCATGCCGGGCTCCGGCTTCGAGCCGAACCCCGAATCGTAGCCGGCGATGAAGTCCGTCATGGCGTCGATGCCGAGCGCGCGGGCCTGGGCGCGCGCCGAGGATTCGGCATCGTTCGTCGCGATGCCGAGCCGCAGCCCGCGCCGTTCGAGGTCGCGCAGCACGCCGGCCGGCTCGCCGATCGGGGCGAGCGAGCGAAGCCCCCAGTCGCGCAGGAGGTCGTCCATCTCGCGGTAGAGCTCGTCGCCCGGCACGCGGCCGAGCGCCTCGGCCCAGAGCGGCCCGTACTCGGCGGAGGAGCCACCGACCATCGGGGCCGTCGGGGCGAAGCGGCGATCCGCCTCGTCGAACTCGTTGACGAGCATCAGCCGCTCCAGCGCGGCGCGGTCGCTGCCGGCCAGCACCCGCATCGTCTCGTAGGCGGCCGGACCCCAGGTCCGGTCGAAATCGATCAATGTCCCGTCCTTGTCGAACAGGATCGCCTTGATGCTCATGCGGTGACCCTGATCACGCGGCGACCTTCTCGACATCGTAGATGAGGCCCGTCTGCGTCCGGCGCTCGCGGGCGACGATGCGGTCGCCCGGCCCGAGGATTCCGAGCGTGACGTCGCGGTCCGGCAACACCACGGTCGCGCTCTTGTTCAGGAACACGACGACATGCCGACGCTCGGCGAGGCCCGACGCCGCCCATTGCTTGATCTGACGGTAGAACGGATCGCGCTTCCAGGCGGCGGGCGCCCCGGGATCGACCTGCACGAACATGAAGCGCGTCGCGGGATCGACCGAGAGGACGAGCTTCGAGCGCTCGGGCTTCCACTCGGGGCCGAGCCAGCCTTGCGTCATCCACAGGCAATGGAAGGAGCGGCAGTGCTGGGGCCGCGTCTCGTGGATGCCGCAACCGCGGCCCGGCATGCAGTGGCGGCACCATGTCCCGGCCGGCTTCTCCAGCGCCGGGACGTCATAGACCTTGCAGCACAGGGTGCAGGTGCCGCAATCGCGACCCGGCGCGGGCTCGGACGCTAAGGCGGCGGGATCCAGCATGGAGCCGTTCTATCGGAAGTCGGGCGGGCGCGAAACATCCGCCGTCGCTCCCAGCGGAGGGTCGCGAAGCCGCACCGGGTCGGGAGGCACGCGACCCCTGCCCGAGACCGTCAGGCGAGCATCGCCCTCTTCGCCCGCATCGGCTTCAAGAGGAACAGTGCGAGCAGGCCCGTCAGCACGTCGAGCGCGATCACGATCTCGAAGACCGGCAGCCAGCTGCCGAGCGAGTCCCGCATGAGCGCAGCCACCGGGCCGCCGAGGATCGAGCCGATCCCCTGGGCGATGTAGAGGAAGCCGTAATTGGTCGTGGCGTGGCGGGTGCCGAACGAATCGGTGAGCGTCGAGGGGAAGAGCGAGAAGATCTCGCCCCAACCGAAGAACACGACGCCTGAGAGCAGCACGAAGAGGAACGGGTTCTCCCGGAAGTATACGAGGAGACCGATCGCGCAGCCTTCCAGGATGAAGGCGATCCCCATCGTGTTCTCGCGGCCGATCCGGTCCGACACCCAGCCGAAGAACGGCCGGGTGAAGCCGTTCATGATCCGGTCGAAGGTGAGCGCCAGCGGCAGCGCCGCCATGCCGAACACCACCGCGCCCGCGACCCCGAAATCGCGCGCGAAGTTGGCGAAGTTGGAGGTGACCATCAGGCCGCCCGTCGACATCATCGTCATCATGACGAACATGAGCCAGAAGAGCGGTGTGCGCAGCATCTCGCGCGGCGCGGTGTCCCGGCCGGCATAGCGCACGATGGTGGCCTGGGCGGGCACCTCGCCG